>NZ_CP125641.1:327275-654550 GCF_030053155.1 Rhizobium sp. BT03 | reverse complement strand
GCCGCCGACCCTCGACCCGATCGCACGACCGATCCAGGCTCCAACCGGCCCGCCAAAAATGCCTCCAATGACGCCGCCTAAAGCGCCGCCTGCAATTTGACCACCGTATTGACCTACAGTTTCTGCTGCCAGTGAGGTCATGACGCTGCCCCATGGAAGGCGTTGCCGGAGCGTAGCGCGTCAACCGCATGGCCGATCAGTTCCTTGACCCGGGCGTCAGGCGTGGCACCTTTCTCCTGGATAAAGCTTCGCACTTCCGGAAGATCCGCCGCCTTGCCGTCGGACATGACCATCACATAGGCCCAACGCGCCCGCCCGCGTTCGGTCCTGATCCCAAGCTCATCGGCCGTTTCTTCGCTTGCTAGCGTGGCACCCCACACGAAATCGTCGTCCACGCCCGAAAAGTGAGGCGGTTTGTTCTTCTTGAGGTAACGCGCGATCCGCAGCCGCGACGAATGAAGCATGGCGGCCTTCAACCTGTCCATCTGGTCCGGCTCCAGCCGGAGCGGACCGATAGCTGCGTCCGGCATGTTGTCGGCCTTGCGCACCCGTCGGACACCCCCATAATCAGGTCCGTTGAAGACGATGCCATCTGCCGGCCCCAGAAAACGGGCGAATTGCGATCTCGTCAGTATCGGCAGCACCGCGCCGAGGACATTGGGGTCCCAATGGCGGAAAAGAACCCGCTCGTAACGCTGTTTTTCCGCCCCACCCTGCTGTCCGTCTTCTCCGCCTACGTAGGGGATCATGACCTCGTTCAGCGTTCTGAGGTGGCGATAGAGCGCGTCCGGCCCCGCGGGGCACGACCAATAGACTGCGCAGTTGTGATGCGTATCAAGCCATTCGATATGCGATCGCATCGATGCCGACGACACTTCGGCCATCCACGGCCCCGCGCGACGAAAATCGAGGGGCACTCCCTCCAGGAACAGCGAGCGGCAGGAGATTGCTTCGGACACGAGTGCGGACGGCAGATCGTCAAAGGCGCCCCCATCCAGCACGACAGTGACGGGTCCGCTCATCTCGTCGACAGTTTGCCTCAGGACTTGAGCGGCTTCGGCGACATCAGGTAGATCGATTACGGGGGTCGCTTCCATCATCACATCCTTACAAAGGGCGTGGACGACTTCGACATCTGCCGCAGGCAAGACGGTTCCTGCCCGGGACCGCCTTTCTTGAAGTTGATTTGATTGCCTTCGATATCGATCTTCAATGCATAGAGGCGGATTCCGGTCTTGTTGATTTCGATGTAGCCGCCGGGAGCAGACAAGAAAATCTTGTCTTCCGCAAAAACTTCCCACACCTTTGATTCTCCGCGGTATTTTTCACCCGCCACAAGGCCGTAGAGCTTGCCGACATTGACGGTGATCTTCTCGCCTACGACCGTGCCTTGCGATTTTCCGATGTTGGTATTCTGTTCCTCGCCGATCGTGACGCTCTGTATCTTTCCGATCGCCAGGTTCTGCTGCTTGCCGACGTTGATCATCTCCGTCTGGCCGATATTCGTCACCTTGCTCACGCCAATCTGCTCAGCCTTCGCCACGCCAACGCTGGTCGACTGAAAGGAGCCGACAATCGTGTTCATGATGCCTGGAAGCGGAAACAGGCTTGAAGCATCCGCTCCGACGCCGGTACCAGAGCTGGCAAGAGCCGTGCCCGCATCGGAGCGCGGGCTGGGACCGGCGACGACGCCTTCACGGTTGCCAAGACCGCCGATGCTGAGGAAGCCGAGCGCCGAGGAAGCAAGCGTGCCGGCAAAAGCAGCCAGGCTCGGTCCGCCGCCTCCGGCGATCTGACCCGCCTGTGAAAGCAAGCCAGCCGTTTGGCCTGCCATGCCCTGCACCGCTCCCATCAGCGCCATCGCCATCGGGCCCGTGCCGCCGACGACCGTATTCATCGAGCCGCCGACCTCATGTTTCTGGTTGCCGCCGACTTCCACGGTGCGGTTGGCGCCGATGGCCGAGACCTCGTGGCGGTCGATGCGTTTGGTGCGGTCGTTCAGTACCCGCGTCGTCTGGTCCTTCTGGGCGTGGAAGAACATGTTCTCCTGGCCGGCTTCGTCCTCGAAGGTCATTTCGTTGAAGCCAGTGCCTTTGTGGGTGTTCGAGCGCATGACCATGCGCGTCTTGTTGGCCGGCAAGTCGTAGGGGACCGTATTGGCGGGGTTCGGCACCACACCTGTCACCAGCGGCCGGTCAGGGTCGCCGTCGACGAAGGCGACCATCACCTCCATGCCGATGCGTGGAATGACCTGAGCGCCCCAGGTTCCGCCGCCCCAGACCTGGCTGACGCGCACCCAGCAGGTGTCGGAGCCGTCCTTCTTGGCCTTGCGGTCCCAGGGGAACCACAGCTTGATGCGGCCGTACTGGTCGGGATGGATCTCTTCGCCGGAAGGACCAGCGACGATCGCCACCTGCGTGCCTTCGATGCGCGGCCGCTTCGTCTCGCGATGCGGCGTCATCGACACCCGCGACGGAACCGCCTCGAAGGTATTGGTGTATTCGGGCTCGTTGCTGTTGGTCTCGTAGGACCGGTCGACGACGGTATGGGTCGCCTTCACCACCACGTGCTCTTCATAGGCATGGTCGGGGTGGGCGACCTCATAAGGCGTGAAGCGGCGTCCTGCCTCCAGAATACGGGATGTCGAGCCGCCGAAGACGCGGTCGTGGTCGGCTTCGGAGGCCTGCATCCTGAGTTTTTCCGCCCGCTCGGCTTCAGCGACGGAAGAAATGCGCGCCGGATATTCGTAGAGTTCGCGTTTGGTCGCCTCCGGCATCTGCACCAGCGACGGCGTCATCGTGCCCGGCACCATGCGCGGCGTCTCGAAGTTCCAGTCGGCACCTGCCCGCTGTCCCGGCACATAGGAATAACGCCGGCTCCACTCGGTGATGTGGTTGCGGTCAGCCGAGCCCTGCGCCAGGCGGACCTGGCCCTCGCCCTGCGCCGAGGGCGACGGGCCGAGCCAGGAGCGCGCACTGTCGGCCACATGCAGCTTGTGTTTGCCGTCCTCGTGGGAGAACCAGTAGAACAGGCCGTCCTCCTCGAAGCGGCGGGTGAGGAAAGCAAGGTCGGTTTCGTTCCACTGCACCGAATAATGCTGCGGTGGTGGTGGCGTGATGACGCCCGACGTATCCGGCGCCGGGATGCCGTGTTCTGAAAACAGCGTCTCGACGATATCGACTGAGGTCTTGTCCATCCAGATGCGGCAATCGGAACGGCGCGACAGCAGCCACATCTGCGGCCTGAGCACCATGGAATAGGACCTGAGGCCGCGGGTGATCGGCGGCCCCTCGTTGAGTTCGGTCACCAGGCCGTTGAATGGCCGGCGCACGCCGCCGTCGCCGTCGCCTTGGCTCACCTCGACGGAGACATCCATCAACCGGCCGATCAGTTCCTCCGGCTTGACCGATGGTTTCTTGGCGCGCGCCGAAACCCTGATCTCGAAGAGCGAGGAAATGCCTTCCTCGATCGTCACGCGCTCCGGCAGAAGCTGGTCCTCGCCTAGCGGCGAGACAATCCTGAGGATTCGGCTCGCCTGGATGAAGTCCGCGGCGGACGACATGTCGTTCATCGATAGGGACCTCTCAGCCTACGGCAGCAGCGGATGCTTCCGAGAAGCGTTTCAGAAAGCCGTCGACCAGAGTGCGCCGATCGAAATAGTGAAGAAGTTCCAGGCGGTTGTTATTGCCGTTGAAATAGGCGGCTCCCATCGGCCGCTCGTCGGCCTTCTGGATGAAGGTGACCGCCGGATTGCCGTAAAGCAGACGGGTCGGCGCCGGATCCTCGCCGTAGATGGGAAAGAAATTCAGCGTGACGGAGGCCTTATGATGCTCAAGCGCCTTGGCCGTGAAGATGTTCTTCTTGCCAAGATAGCGGTGCATGACCGTCGTGCGACCATTTGAACGCGTCGTCAGCTGCGTTCCGGATTCGAAGAATTCCGAAAGCAGTTCCCGCGCCCCCGGCGAGCCCTGCAGCTTGCGGCCCTTGAAATATACGTCTTCACCGATGGCAAGTGTATAAACGCTACGCATCACCTGAAGATGACTGGTTCCGATTCCCTTAACGCCCTTGATCTTGAAGCTGGGCGCAACCATGCCGAAGACGCTTTCGTCGAACACTTCCTCGACGATCAGATGGAAATTCGTCAGTTTCACATTATCGATGACCAATCCGCTCATGGGAAAGATTTCCTTCAAGGCCGCGACGACGATGGAGCGAACAGGCGCCGCAATGATACGGCGCCCCTTCTAGGCTGAGTTAAGCGGCCTTGGTGGTCGCGAGATCGTAGGAAGCGATCATCGGCGACTGCGGCGAGTGCTTGTCGTCGTAAGGCGTGTACTTCACTTCCATTTTGGTGAAGTTCAGCTTGATCGTCTCGACCGGGCGGTCACCGTTGGAATCGATCGAGTAGCTGGCGATCAGCGTGTTCTCGAGCGAATACTCGATATAGGTGTCGCCGGGATTGCCCGTGGTGACGAGATGGATGACGGAGCGCTTGCCGGTGCGGCCCGAGCAGGCCTCCTGGAAAAGCTTGGTCGACGAGGAGTCGCTGACCTTGGTGAGGATCACTTCCGAAACGGTCGGCTCGGAGGCTTCACGGTTTGCCGCCGAACCGGCGGAGGTGTTCATGTTGCGGGCGACGTTCCAGTGGATGGCTTCGATGTCCATCCACTTGCGATGCTGTTCGTGGGTCGCATCGCCCTGGATACCGTCGATCTGAAGATAAATCGGCATTCTGTAAGCTCTCCTGTTGGCGGTTGAGTGCCTAGTTGCGTCTAAGGCGTAGTTGCCTTTCTTCTTCCTGCTCCCCGAGTGCGTTTGCGGCTCGGGGCTACTTCATCCGACAACCGGCTTTCCCCCGGCGTGTCGAATTTCTGCGGGGCAGCCTCTTCGGCATCGAGGCCGAAGCGTTGCCCGTCATATCCGATGGTGATCCCCGTCATTTTCTTCCCCGCCGCGACGGCATCGAGGAAAAACGTGGAAAGAACGGGCAAGAGGTCGCGCGCGATCATCACCTCGATCGCGCGGGCGCCCATTTCGCTGGTGCGCGCGCGCGATATCAGCGCGTCACGGGCTTCCGGCGACAATGAAAGCGTTGTCCCGTAGGTGGCGCCGACCCGCTCGCGGATGCGGCCGACCTGGATATCGACGATGCCGGACAGCGTCTCGGGCCCAAGCGGCATGAAGGGCAGCACCGTCGTGCGGCCGAGAAAGGCCGGCTTGAAATGCTTCTGCAATTCCGGCAGCAGCAGCGCTTCGAGCGCGTCGCCTTCCGGCATGGTGTCGGGATCGGCGGAAAGGGCGGCGATCATTTCCGAGCCGGTATTCGCCGTCATGACGATGGTGGTGTTCTTGAAATCAATGTCCCGGCCTTCGCCGTCGCGCAGCGTTCCCTTGTCGAACACCTGGTAGAAGATTTCCTGAACACCCGGATGCGCCTTGTCGATCTCGTCGAGCAGCAGCACGCCGTAGGGCCTGCGCCGCACCGCTTCGGTGAGCACGCCGCCTTCGCCGTAACCGACATAGCCGGGGGGCGAGCCGAGGAGCATAGAAATCTTATGCTCTTCCTTGAACTCGGACATGTTGATGGTCGTCAGATACCGGCTGCCGCCGTAGAGCATGTCGGCCAGCGACAGCGCCGTTTCGGTCTTGCCGGTCCCGGACATGCCGGTGAGCAGGAAGACGGCCGGCGGCCGGCGCGGATCGGAAAGCCCGGCGCGGGCCGCCCGCATGGCCGAAGCAATCCGTTCGATCGCCGCGTCCTGGCCGAGCACTCTCTCTTTCAGCCTGATATCGAGCGTCTTGACGGTCTCGATCTGGTCGGCGAGCAGTTTGCCCAAAGGAATTCCGGTCCAGCGGGCGACGACGGCGGCAACGACTTCCTTGTCGACGACGCGCGGCAGCAGCGGCGTCTGGTCGACCACCGCCGCAAGGCTCCGCTCCGTCACGGAAAGGGCTGCCCGGGCGCTTTCCGCGGTCATCGCCTGCGGCGGGAAAGGCGCCACATTCGTGCCGTCACCGGAATTGTCGGCCGGCGCCAGCGGGGTGACGGCGTCGTCGGGCGAGAAGAATTCCTCCAGCCGGTCGGCCTCGCGGACCAGCCGGTTTTCTTCGTCGAATTTCGACCGGAGCGCTTCGATTTCCGAGACGATCTCCTGCTGCTTGGCGGCGATGCCTTCCAGGCGGGCGCGCTTTTCCGGCGTCTCCGGTTCGCGCGCCAGCCAGCTTGCCTCGGCTTCCAGAAGATCGCGCTCGTCGGTCAGCAGTTTCAGCGCCTCCGGCACCGTCTGGCGCGCCAGCGCCACCGCGGCGGCGGCCGTATCGATCAGGCTGATCGCTTTGTCGGGAAGCTGCCGGTCCGGCAGATATCGCGCCGAAAGCCGGACGGCGGCGACGATCGCCTCGTCGCGGATGCGAACTTTGTGATGGGCTTTCAGGCCTTCCGCCACGCCGCGCAGCATGCGGATCGCCGCCTCCTCGTCCGGCTCGCGGACATGCACGGTCTGGAAGCGGCGGGTGAGGGCGGCGTCCTTTTCGATGAAGCGTTTGTATTCGCTCCAGGTCGTCGCCGCGATCGTCCTGAGTTCGCCCCGCGCCAAAGCGGGCTTCAGGATATTGGCGGCATCACCCTGCCCTGCCTGTCCGCCGGCGCCGATCAGCCCATGCGCCTCGTCTATGAACAGGATGATCGGCTGCGGCGAAGTCTTCACCGCATCGACGACGCCATGCAGCCGCCGCTCGAACTCGCCTTTGACGCCGGCGCCGGCCTGCAGCAAGCTGAGATCCAAGAGCAGCAGCTTCACATCCTTCAGCCGGGCCGGCACATTGCCGCCGGCAATCTCCAGCGCCAGCGCTTCGGCCACCGCGGTCTTGCCGACGCCCGCTTCGCCGACGAGGATCGGATTGTTCTGCCGCCGGCGCATCAGGATATCGATCACCTGCCGCAGCTCGCGGTCGCGGCCGATGACCGGGTCGGTGCGGCCGGCGCGGGCATCCGCGGTCATATCGCGGGTATAGAGCCGCAGGAATTCATTATCTCCGGCCGCCACAGTGGGCACGGAAAGCGGTTCCGACGGATCGGATGCCGCCTGCTCCAGCAGCCGGTCGAGCATGGCTCTGTCGAGATTGCGCAGCGATGGGGCAATGCCGCGGATAAGGGCACGCAATGCCGGATCGCTCAGCAGTGCGGCAAGCAGATCGGCAAGCAGCACGACATTGCGCCCGCATTGCAGCGATGCAACCAGAAAGGATTCGCGGCCAAGGGCCAGCAGGTTGGGCGAGAGCGCAAGTGCGGCGCCATCCTCCCGCGCGATGTCGGCGATTGCCGCATCGAGCTCCGTCCGCAGCGCAGCGGAGGAGACTCCGAGGTCTTCGAAAACGGCGGAAAAGCCCGCAATATCAAGCAGGGAGCGCAGCCAGTGGGCGATGTCCACGACGGCGTGCTGGTGACGCACGGCAAGCGAAGCCGCTGTCTCAAGACCGACACGTAGATTGGGCTCAAGCGTTCTTATCAGACGATTGAGGTCGATATGGGACATCCGTTAGTCCTGTTTTTACGTCGAAATTCAGCGCGCTCTCGTGATGCGAAGCAACAACTAGGGCGCTCATAAACCCTTGTCCAGAAGAAAAACGACTCTATTTTAGAAAATGAGCATATCGAAAGTCGTCATAAATCCGTCATCATCCGTAGATGGTTGACAAGCCAATACAGGC
Source organism: Rhizobium sp. BT03 (assembly GCF_030053155.1). Taxonomy (NCBI): domain Bacteria; kingdom Pseudomonadati; phylum Pseudomonadota; class Alphaproteobacteria; order Hyphomicrobiales; family Rhizobiaceae; genus Rhizobium; species Rhizobium sp. BT03. The sequence goes on along the minus strand of NZ_CP125641.1, from coordinate 646,837 downwards.
CGCCCAAAATGCGAAATCTCTGCAGGATGCTCTTATTTTTGAGGTATTTAACCGCGTGAACGTCGACAAAATTATAGATCCACTTGAGAAAGACCGCCCGTGCGGAGAAAACGTGCGGATTAATACTTCGTCACGTGAAATATACTATAGAATTAAGGACGCAAGAAACGCCGCCCGTACAGCCGAACGTAGTATTTCCCCTGGTGACGTTATTTCGATTGCACCTGCTTGGCACGATGTTAGCAATCTTGGATTGCAAATCCTTTCTTCCAGGAGCAAGGATATCGAAGTATTGGCCTGGCTTGCGGAGGCACAGCTGCGGCTACGTGGCTTCTCAGGATTGTGCGACGTTTATGTTGCAACCGCGTCGCTTTTAGACAAGTATTTCGACGCTTTGCATTCGATCGGTGACGGCGATTTCGAGGAACGGTTCGCGCCCTTCGCAGGCCTCAACGGCGTGGGCGGCGAAGGAACCCTCATCCAGGCTATTCGTTTGACATCGTTGATCCCGGACGGGAAGTTCGCACAATTTTCGCTCTGGGATTTCCAGCTTTCGCAGCGGCCGAACGAAGCCGAACGGCGCAAGGAATTGCAGCAGGCCGCCGCAGAAGCCGGTGTCGCTCAGATGTCAGCCTATCTCGGGGTGCTGACCGAGTGCATCGCCGCTTTCGATCGCATGGTCGAAATACTTGACCAACATTGCGGCGACCAGGCGCCGCCGAGTTCGAATACACGCAATGCTTTGCAGGAGGCGGCATCTGCAATCCGGATGATCGCCGGGCTCGAAGCCTCCCCGGCCATACCTGAAACGCCTGCTGCGCAAGGGCTGGAGCCGCGGCAGACAGGCGATGCCGGTGAGGCCGAGGCCATTCGCACGCGGCCTGCCGGCGCTGAGGCGATTCGTTCGCGGGAAGAGGCCTTCGAACTTCTGATCGCCGTTGCGCGCTATTTCCGCCGCACGGAACCCCATTCACCGATCTCCATGTCGATCGAGACGCTGGTGCGTCGCGGCCGCATGGATTTTTCCGAGCTTCTTGCCGAGCTTCTGCCCGAACAGCACACACGCAATGCCGTGCTGACGGCGGCCGGCATTCAGCCCGCAACCGACAAGGGAGGCTAGCGGATTGCGGCCGGGCTTTCCGGCCGTAATCCGGAGCACCTCAATTCGCAATCCGCCGATGAGACGAAGGAGAATCTCGATGGCAAGTGTGCATGAGAAACTGGAACGGGTTCGCAAGCCGCGGGTCCACATCAAATACGAAGTCGAAACCGAAGGCGCGATGGTGGTGAAGGAGCTGCCTTTCGTCGTCGGCGTGCTCGGCGATTTCTCCGGCAACCCGACGCAGCCGCTCAAGGCTTTCGGCGAGCGCAAGTTCGTGCAGATCGACCGCGACAACTTCGACGACGTCATGCGCCGCATGACGCCGGGTCTCACCCTCTCGGTCGAAAATACCCTGGAGAAGAACGGAACCGAGCTGCCGGTTTCGCTGAAATTCGAAAGCATGGCCGATTTCGAACCCGGCGCGGTCGTCGATCAGGTGCCGGCGCTGAAGGCCCTGCTCAACGCGCGCAACCAGCTGCGCGACCTGATGAGCAAGGCGGACCGCTCCGACGAACTCGAGCGCCTGCTCGAAGACATCCTGCAGAACAAGGCCGATCTCTCGCAGCTGGTGGCCCAGCTTGGCGGCGGCAAGGCCGAAGAGACGAAGGACGTACTGAACTGAGTGTCTGGGATCGCGGGCCGATCGCGGCCCGCGCGCTCAATTCCCGAAAAGTCGTTGTCCGGCAGCGGCCCCTTTTGAAGGGAACCCCTCATGCTTCGAGGGCCGCGGCTTTCGCAAAAAGGATCGATAGATGACTGCTGAAACGCAATTGCAGACAAAGGAAGAGGCAGGGTTCGCGCCTGATGAGAACCTGCTCTCGAAGGTCGTTGCGGCAACCCGCCAGACCGAGCCCGACCGTGCGCAGGATCTGCTGCGCACCCTCACCGATCAAGCCCTCAAGGGCACCGTCACCTATGATCGCAATCTGACGATCACCCTGAACAATGCCATTGCCGAGATCGACAAGGCGATATCGAGCCAGCTTGCGGCAATCATGCAGTCGCCCGAGTTCACCAAGCTCGAAGGCGCCTGGCGCGGCTTGAACTATCTCGTCAAGAACAGCGAGACCAGCGCCAATCTGAAGATCCGCGTGCTCAACGCCTCCAAGCACGATGTCGCCAAGGATCTGGCCAAGGCCGTCGAATTCGACCAGTCCAGGCTATTCAAGTCGGTTTATGAAGACGAGTTCGGCACACCTGGTGGCGAGCCGATGGGCGCGCTGATCGGCGATTATGAATTCGACAATTCCTTCGACGACGTCCAGCTTCTGCAGGGCGTGTCGATGATCGCCGCCGCCGCCTTCGCCCCGTTCATCTCGGCCGCCAGCCCGCGCATGTTCGGCTTCGAGGATTTCCGCGAGCTCGCAAAACCGCGCGATCTCGAAAAGATCTTCGAGACGGTGGAATATGCCAAGTGGCGCAGCCTGCGCGAGAGCGACGATTCCCGCTTCGTCACCCTCGCCATGCCGCGCGTGCTGGCCCGCATGCCCTACGGCCCGAAGACCAGCCCGATCGAGGAATTCAATTTCGACGAAACCGGCGGCTCCAAGACCGGCGAGCTGCCGCACGGCTCCTACTGCTGGATGAACGCGGCCTATGTGATGGGCACGCGGCTGACCGAAGCCTTCGCCAAGAACGGCTGGTGCACCGCCATTCGCGGCGCGGAAAACGGCGGCAAGGTCGAAGGCCTGCCGATGCACATCTTCTCCAGCGACGACGGCGACCTCGACCTGAAATGCCCGATGGAAGTCGGCATCACCGATCGCCGCGACGCCGAACTCGGCAAACTCGGCTTCCTGCCGCTCTGCCACTACAAGAATACCGACTATGCGGTGTTCTTCGGGGCGCAGACCGCGCACCGGCCAAAACTCTACGACCGGCCCGAGGCGACCGCCAATGCGGCCGTTTCCGCCCGTCTGCCCTATATGATGGCGACCTCGCGCTTTGCGCATTACCTCAAGGTCATGGGCCGCGATAAGATCGGCTCCTTCATGGAAGCGGAAGATTGCGAGGCCTGGCTCAATCGCTGGATCTCCAACTACGTCAACGCCAATGACGACGCCGGCGAGGAGTCGCGGGCGAAATATCCGCTGCGCGAGGCAAAGGTCACCGTCCAGGAAATCCCCGGCAGGCCAGGCGCCTACAACGCGGTGGCCTGGATGCGCCCGTGGCTGCAGATGGAGGAATTGACCACCTCGCTGCGCATGGTCGCCCGGATTCCCTCGAAGAACTGATGACATCAGGGTCCGGCGCGGCTGAAACCGCCGCGCCAAACTCTTCCGAAACATTTGGTCAGGTCGACGATGGGTTCCAGCACTGAATGGCGGCGCCGGGCGGATCAGCTGATTACGCTGATCGACGAGGCACTGAACAGGCAAGTCAATGCGATCCTCCACCATCCCGATTTTCAGGCGATGGAGGCGAGATGGCGTGGCCTTGCCATGCTCGTGCGCGAGGCAAGCCGCAGCGGCGAGGTGAAGGTCAAGCTGCTCAGCGTCAGCTGGCGCGAGCTCGCGCGCAGCATGGAGCGCGCCAGCGATTTCGACCAGAGCCACCTCTTCGAACTGATCTACAGCCGCGAGTTCGGCATGCCGGGCGGCGAACCCTTCGGCCTGCTGGTCGGCGACTATCATCTGTCCCCGTGCGATCCCGCCGACGGTGATCCGGTCAGCACATTGTCGCAGATCGGCATGGTGGCGGCTGCCGCCTTCTGCCCCTTCGTCGCCGGTGCCGCGCCGCTCTCGATCGGGCTTGAAGACTTTCACGAGCTGAACCGGGTCAGCGACTTTTCCTGGCTTGCCACGGAGGCGGACCGCATCCGCTGGAATGGTCTTCGTGCACGTGAGGATTCGCGTTTCCTCGGGCTTGCCGGCCCACGCATCCTGATGCGCTCGCCGCTGACGCCGCATGCACGGGGTCGCAACGACGGCTTTCCCTTCCGCGAAAGCATCGCAGCCGACGGCAGTTCGCTGCTCTGGGGCAACGCCGCTTTCGCCTTTGCCACCGTCGTCATCCGCAATTTCATCACATCAGGCTGGTTCGCCGATATTCGCGGCGTCACGCAGGATGCGGTCGACGGCGGCCTGCTGAGCGCAGCCGAATTGCCGCCTTACGATTTCGGCACGGAGAGTAACGGGCTTTCCGCCCAGGCGCCGGTGGAAATCCACCTGACCAGCGGCCAGGAGCAGCAGCTCTGCGAGCTCGGCATCATTCCTGCTGCGACCACCTATCTCTCCTCTTCGGCGATCTTCAATTCCAATCAGTCGCTGCATGCGCCGCCGCATTATTCCAACGAACATGCCCGCCAGAACGCGCGCCTCGCCGCCATGCTGCAATATGTGCTCTGCGCCTCGCGCTTCGCGCATTATCTCAAGGTCATCATGCGCGACGAAATCGGCCAGCTTTCGGATGCAATCTCGATCGAGCGCAAGCTTATGGATTGGCTGACCGCCTATACGCTCGGAAACGACGATGCCGACATCGCGCTGCGCACGCGGTTTCCGCTGCGCTCCGCCGGCATCGGCGTCGCCGAGATCCCGGGCAAGCCCGGCAGCTTCTCCTGCACGGTCCGGCTGCAGCCGCATTTCCAGCTCGATGACGTTGCCACGAGCTTCCATCTCATCGCCGAGACCGCAACCACGGGCCAGATTCTGAGCCGCCCGGTCGCCATACCCGAGAGGATGTCCGCATGACGCTTTCCGCCAGCATCGCCCAATCGCTCAGCGACAACGCCCTCGAGGAGGCGCTCGAAGAGACCAAGGCGCATCTGAAGGCCAAGCCCTCGGACCAGGAGGCGCGCCATCTCTATATCGATCTTCTCGTGCTTGCCGGCGATTATGAGCGTGCCGACAATCAATGCAGCCTTGCGGCCACGCTTTCTCCCGACGCGACGATGGGCTTCGCCTTGCTGCGCAACGAACTTCGGGCGATGGCGGCGCGCGACGCCTGGTTTACGAGCGGCGCCGTGCCGGAATTTCCGCAGGGGCCGAGCGAGCTCGACAAGCTCGCCATCCGCCTCGGCATCGCCCATCGCGACGGCAATGCGGAAGAGACGAGGATCCGCCTCGATGCGCTGGAGAATATCAGGGGCGAACATCCGCTGATCTGGAACGGCAAGGCGGTCTCCGATTTCCGCGATCTCGACGATCGCACGCCGCACGCTCTCGAAGTCATCATGACCGGCGGCGGCTATCTCTGGATCGACTTCGCCAAAATATCAGCCCTGTCGATCGAGCCGATTGCGCGCCCGCGCGATCTCGCCTTCCGCCGCGCCGAACTGACGCTCATCGACGGCGCAGCCGCGTCGGTGCTTCTGCCGGCGGTCTATCATGGCACAAGCAAGGATGCGGCGCTCAGGCTCGGCCGCGAGACGGATTGGATCGAGGAACCCACAGGCATCACCACCGGCCGCGGCCAGCGCTGCTATCTCGCCGGCGACGAACTCGTCTCCTTCCACGATACCCAAAGTCTGGAGATCGTACCGGCAATCTCTGCCGGCAGGCAGGCCGCGCATGGTTGATCCGCTCGAACGCTACCGGCTGCGCGACCGCGTCCTGTCCCGCTCGATCCTCGACAGGCTGATCGACGAGGCTCCGGATCGCGCCGTCGATCCGCCGGTGAGCTTCGTCGACCAGGTCCGCGAGATGCGCGAGGCGATCCGCCGCGATCTCGAAGCGCTGCTCAACACGCGCCGCTGCCCGACCACGGCGCCGGCCGTCCTTGCCGAACTGAAGGATGCGCTTGTGAGCTACGGCGTCGATGGCGTCGTCTCGGCCAATCTGATGACCGACGAGGCGAAGCTCAGGCTGGCGGCCGCGATCGAGCGGCGGATCGCGCTCTTCGAGACGCGGCTTGCCGATGTCAGGGTGACGATCCTGAAAAGCCGGACGATGACCGAGCGGGCGCTGCGCATGCGCATCCAGGCGACCTTCCGCCTGCATGAAGGCATGCCGCCGATCAGCTTCGAATCGACCATCGATCCGTCGACCCAGCGCTTCCTCGTGGAGGCAGGCAATGGCTGAAGGTTTCCTGCACCGTTACAATGAGGAGCTGCTGGCGTTGCGCCGCCGCGCCGCGCGCTTTGCCGATGCCTTCCCGAAGATCGCCGGCCGGCTGCGCATGACCGGCGACGTCGCCGACGATCCGCATGTGGAACGCCTGATCCAGAGTTTCGCCTATTCGGCCGCCCGTGTCCGCCAGAAGCTGGACGACGAATTTCCCGAACTGACCGACGGCCTGCTCGAAACGCTCTATCCCCATTATCTCGCACCGCTGCCCTCGATGAGCATCGTCAGGTTCCGGCCAAGCGATACGCTCGCCTCCGTCCAGACCGTGCCGCGCCATACGGAAGTCCTGGCCGAGCCGGTCAGAGGGGAAGCCTGCCGCTTCCGCACCACGCAGGACGTCGAGATGGCGCCGATCGAAATTACAGGCGCCAGCCTTTCCGGCCAGCCGATCAACGCGCCGGTTTCGCCCCATGCCGGGGTTGCCGGCTGCCTCCGGCTTTCCATTCGCTCCCTGGATGCCCGAAAGCCTCTCGGCAGCCTCGGCATCAGCCGGTTGCGCCTGCACATTCCCTCCCCCTGGCAGCAGGCCGTGGCGATCTACGAACTGCTTGCCAATCACACGCTCGGCATCGCGCTTGCCAAACATGCCGATGACCGCTCGCCGCTCTTCCTGCCGGCTGGCAATCTCAAGCCCGTCGGCTTCGAGCCCGAAGAAGCGATGCTGCCCTATCCGGCGCCGAGCTTCACCGGTTACCGGCTGCTCACCGAATTTTTCGCGCTGCCCCGAAAGTTTCTGTTTCTCGATATCGAAGGACTCGATGCCTGGACGGGCGAGACGCTGGAACTCTTCGTCTATCTCAGGGAGAGCTACGCGAAGCTCGAACGGGCAGTTTCGGTCCGCGATTTCGCGCTCAATGCGACGCCCGTCGTCAACCTCTTTCGCCAGGTCTGCGAGCCGATCGCCATCGACGGCACCCGCACGGAATACCGCCTTCTGCCCGATGCGCGGCGCCAGAAGACCCGCGAGATCTATTCGATCGACCGCGTTCTGCTCACAGGATCGCGCGGCCAGGAGGAATTCTGTCAGCCGTTCTTCGGGCGGTCGCAGCGGGCAGGCACGAGCACGACCTACTGGCAGGCCTATCGCCGTTTCGACGAAGACGACAGGACCAGCGACATGGACATCGCCTTCGTCGACCGGCAGCGCCGCTCGGCGGGTCCCGTCGATGCGGTCGCAAGCGTCGACACGCTCTGCCTCAACCGCGACCTGCCGGAACAGCTTCCCTTCGGCGGCGGCCATCCTTTCCTGCAGCTTGCCTCCGGCCATGAGGCGGTGGCGGGCGTCGAGGCGCTGATCCCGCCGACACCTTCGGTGCGGATGACCGATCAGGAAGGCCGGAACTGGCGGCTGATCTCGCATCTCGTGCTCAACCATCTCTCGCTCTTCGACAATGGCGGCGCGGCGCTCAAGGATATCCTGTCGCTCTACGCTTTCCGTGACAGCCCCGAGACCAAGCAATTCGTCGATGCGCTGGTCAGGATCAAGGCCGCCAATTCGACCGCCCGTCTCGGCAGCGGCGGCATGGTGCCAGGCACCGAGATCACGCTTGAATTCGATCCCGCCGCCATCGACCGGCCTTCGGCCTTCCTGTTCGGAAGCGTGCTCGATCGCTTCTTCAGCCTCTATACCTCGATCAACAGCTTCACCCGGCTCACTGTCGGCATGAAGGGACAATCGAGACCGATCGCTCGTTGGCCGGCACGCGCCGCCGAACGCCCACTTCTCTGAGGAAGGATCGCCAGCCAATCATGGACATGCAAGCCGCCAGCAAGCCAGACGCGCTGACCGACCTGCTCGAACGCGACCCCGGCCGCTTCGAGCCGGTGACGGCTTTCCGCGTCGCGCAGGCATCGGTCGGCGAAGGACGGCTTGACGTCGCCGCCCATGTCGGCGTCTCGCCGGCGCCGCTTGCTGTCAGCGGATACAGACGCAAGGCTGGCCGCGCGACCGTGCGTAGCGCGCTTGCCGGTCTCGTCGGCGCGCTCGGCTCGATGCCGTCGGCCTATAACGAACTCGTCATGCGCGAGGAGCGCAACCGGTCGCGGGCGCTGGCGGGCTTCTTCGACCTGTTCGGCGCGCGGATGGCGGAACTCTTCGCTGACGCCTGCGAGAAATACCGCATCGCCCGGCGGCTGCGCTGGAGCGGCACCTGGGCAAGCAACGCCTTCGTCACCACGCTGCTCTCGCTCACCGGCTTCGGCACCAAGCGTCTCGTCGAACAGAGCGGCGTCGACGAAGAGCTGATCCTGCGTTTTTCCGGCTTCTTCGCCGCGCGCAACCGCAATGCCGTCAATCTGCGCGCCATGCTTGCCGAATTCAGCGGCCTGCCGGTGGAGATCGAATTGTTCCGCGGCCGCTGGCTGGCCATTCCGGCGGAAGAGCGCAGCCGCATGGGTCAGCCGCAGGGCGTCCAGCTTGGCGTCAATGCGACGGCAGGTGCTGCGATCCACGATTTCGGCGGCGGTTTTCGCATCGTCATCGGTCCGCTCGGCTATGCCGACTACCTCTCGCTCGCACCGGGCGGGCGCGCCATTACCGAGCTCTTCGCGCTGACGCGGCTCTATGTCGGCTCGGCGCTCGAATTCGACATCCAGGCCATCCTGAAGAAGGAGGACGTTCCCTTCTGCCAGCTCGGACAGGCTGGCGATCCGCCGCGCCTGGGCTGGAACAGCTGGGCGAGGGTCGCGCCGGCGGCGAAAGACAGCGGCGATGCGGTGATCGTCGAGCGCCTGTCGGCCGAGATGCGGTGAGGGAGGCAAGGATGCGGCTCGAACTGAGAGAGATCACCAGCAATGGGGCAGCGCCGGCCGACCGCTCGAAATGGTTTTTCGAACGCGGCCGGCGCACGCTCGGCCGGGCGCCCGATTGCGACTGGCAGCTGCCGGAGGATCGGCGCTCCATCTCTAAGCTCCATTGCATCATCGAGCGCGACCGCGAGGGTTTCCTGCTGCGCGACCGGAGCGCAAACGGCTCGCGGGTCGACGGCGTCTCCGTCCATGAAGGCCAGATCGCCAGGCTTTCCGACAGGTCGCGGCTGGAGATGGGCGGACTTGCCTTTTCCGTCCACATATCCGGGGAAAGCGACCGTGAGATCGAGGATCCCGATGCCGGTCTGGTGCTCAGCGACGAACCGCTGACCATTTCCGCGATCCTGGCCGATATCGCTCCGGGCGGCCGGACCGCAAGCGGCATTCTCGGCGAGCGTACGAGCGACGACTGGGCCATTCCGGAAACGAGCAGGAAGAAAGGTACGGCCTCATCCCGCAATGTCGAGATCGGCTGGAGCGGCCCTCCGGAGATCCGCTCGGTTACCCAGCTTCTGCCGGAGGACTGGAATTCGGAGGAGACCGATTACGGCAGCCACCTGGAGCATGGTTCCGCCACCCATGTCGCCGTACCGATCGCCCAGCGCCGGGCTACGCCGGTGGTCGAAATCGTCACCAACAACGATCCGCAGGGCGAAACCGAGGATTTTCCAGCGCTTGCGATCGGCCGGCCCGAAGCCTTCGCGGCGCGGCTGGAGCCGTTGCTTAACCGGCTCGAAGAGGCTGTCGAGAATAGCTACGCCGTTTTCGAGATGAAAGTGCCGTCCGCTGCCAGGCAGGCGGACTTCCTGGCCGGCAACGGGGAGGAAGCACTCCTTGCCCGCATCGAAATTCTGCTCGGGCAACAGCTGAAGCTCGGTTCCGCGCTCGAAGCCGTCGTTCAAGCGGCGGGCCGACTGGAGCCTCGCAGCGTAGAGGCGCAGGTGGAGACGAGCGCCTGGCGACTGCCCGGGCGCAGGGAGCAGAGCTATTGGCGGGCCTACCGGGCGCAATTCGAAAAGGACGGCAAAGACCGGTCGTTTCAGGATGTTTTCCGTGACGCGATGACGGATGCAGTGAACGGCAGAGACGCAAGGCTTCGCCCGCAAGACAGGCAGGAAGGACAAGACGCGCATCATGAGGAATGAGAACCGGGTGGCCTGGAGCGAAGGCATGTTCCTTCGCGTACAGCATTTTCAGCAGGCGGACCGCTGGACCGAGCGGCTCGTGCGCACCGCCACGCAGGGCCTGTCGCCCTATCCCTGGGGCATATCGGAAATCGGCATCGACCGCGGCGCGCTGGCGATCGGCCAGTTCGCGCTCTCGAACCTGCGCGGCGTCCTGCCCGACGGCACGCCGTTCGAAGCCCCGATCGATACGGACCTGCCGCCGCCGCTCGATCTCGACGAGAACACCAAAAACGCAATCGTCTACCTCGCCCTTCCCGCCCGCCAACCGGGCAAGGCCGATGTGGCATTGAACGGCGGCGCTCAGCGCAACAGCGTCCGGCTCGTGGCCTCGCCCTATGAGGCGCCCGACGCCAATGTCGAGACCGATTTCATGGCGCCGATCGACGTCGGCCGCCTCAGCCTGCGTTATCTCCGGTCCGGCGACGAGCTTGCCGGCTACGAGCTGATCGGGCTTGCCAGGATCATTGAGGTGCGCTCCGACAGGGCCGTGATCCTCGACCCGGATTATATCCTGCCGAGCCTCAACTGCACGGCCGCCGGCCGGCTGAACGAGCTGATCACCGAGCTTCTCGGCATCGTGCGCCATCGCGCCGAGGCAATCGCCGAACGGATCGGCGATCCCACCATTCGCGGCACGGCGGAGGTCGGCGACTACCTGCTGCTGCAGATCCTCAACCGCGCCGATCCGATGCTGAAACATATTTCGGCCAATGCAACGCGGACCCACCCAATCGTCTTTTACGAGAACTGCATCCAGCTTGCCGGCGAACTCGCCACCTTCACCACCGAGCGCAAGCGCGCCAGCGACTTCCCGCCCTATCGACATGACGACCTGAAGGCGACATTTGCGGCCGTCTTCGACGATCTGCGCGCCTCGCTTTCTTCCGTGCTCGAACAGGCGGCCGTGGCGATCGAGCTTGCCGAACGCAGGCATGGTGTCAGGATCGGCACGATCAACGACCGCACGCTGCTCCGGGATGCCGGCTTCGTGCTGGCGGTGCGGGCCGAGATGCCGGCCGAGGAGGTGCGCCGCAAGCTGCCGGCGCAGATCAAGGTCGGGCCGGTCGAGCGCATTGCCGACCTCGTCAACGTGGCGCTGCCGGGCATTCCCGTGCGGCCGCTGCCGGTGCTGCCGCGCCAGCTGCCCTATCGCTCCGGCACCATCTATTTCGAACTCGACACCAAGAATCCGCTCTGGAAACAACTCGATACTTCGGGCGCCATCGCCGTGCATCTCGCCGGCGATTTCCCCGGGCTCGAAATCGAACTGTGGGCCCTTAGAGAATGAAGACCGACCCCACCTCCTGGCAGAACCTGCCGACCGTCGTCGAACTTACCGAGGACGGCGCGAAGAAAAAACAATCCGCCCGCAAGATGGCGGAGATGCTGGACGACGTTCTCGACTTCCCCGAAGGGGAGAAGGGAACGAGACCGGCGGGAGCGTCTGCGACGGGCGGAGCATCGGTCGAAACACTCGTCCGGGACTTCCGCTTCGGCGCCGAAGACGTGCCGACCCTGGTGCGCTCGGCGGCACCGCTGCTCAACCTTGCCCATGGCCTGCGCTATACGGAAGAGCAACCTGATATCGATGAACTCAGGGCGGTGGCGATCGCAGCCGTCGGCCGCTACGAGCGGGATCTCGCGAGCGCCCGTATCAATCCCGAACGGGCGCGCGCGGCCCATTACGTTGTCTGCGCAACGGTCGACGATGTCGTGCTGAGCAAAGCCTGGGGCGTGCGCGCCGGCTGGGCGCGCTCGGGGCTCGTCTCCACCTTCCATATGGACGTGACCGGCGGCGAACGCGTGTTCGACCTGCTCGACCATTTCCACCAGAGCCCCGGCGCCAACAAGGATCTGCTGCTGCTCATCTACCTCTGCCTGTCGCTCGCCTTCGAGGGCCGCACCCGCGTTTCCGCGCGCGGCGGGCTGGAACTCGCACGCATCCGCGACAGTCTCTATAAGACGCTGCTCGGCCAATATGGCGTCTTCGAGCGCGAGCTTTCCCCGCATTGGAAGGGCGTGTCCGCCCGGCACCAGCCGCTGCGCGCCGCCGCCGCCCTCTGGACACTGCTTTCCGTCCTGACGCTGATCCTGGCGTTCGGCTACCTGTTCTTCACGCTATCGCTGAACCGCGCCTCCGACGGCACGTTCGAGCGCCTTGCCAACCTGCCGCCGCGCGAGACGCCCAGCGTGCTGGTCAAGATTCCCGAGCCTCCGCGCGAACCGCCGCCTGTTGTCGTCGCGCAAACGCCGCCGCCACCTCCGCCACCGCAGGTGAAGCCACCCAGCCGGCTCGACAATCTGCTCGCCTTCCTCCAGCCGGAGGTCGAGAAGAAGCTGGTCACGCTCTCGGATTCGAACGGCAGGCTCCTGGTGCGCATCAGCAATTCAGGTCTGTTTGCCACCGGCAGCGCCGAGGTCAGCGAGAAGTTCCACGATCTCCTGCAGCGCATCGGCGGCGCGCTCGCCGCGGAGAAATTCCGCGCCGTCGTCGTGGGCTATACCGACAATGTGCCGATCCGCACCATCCAGTTCCCCTCCAACTGGCATCTGTCGGAAGCCCGCGCCAAGGCGGTCGGCGACATCCTGGCGTCCTTCACCGGGCCGGGGGCAATCCTCACCGAGGGACGCGCCGACAGCGATCCGATCGCCGGCAACGACACGCAGGAGGGCCGGGAGATGAACCGCCGCACCGAGATCCTGGTGCTGACCGATCCGAGCGAGCGGCTGAGCGATGCTGGTCTCAAGACACCGCCGATCGAGGCCGAAACGGCCCCTGAACTGTCGCCCGCCGCAGGAGGCGCTTCGCGATGAACCCTTTAAGTTATTTCTATACGCTGCGCTCCTATGTGGAGGCCTATGCCGGCCTCCTCGGCCGCCGCTTCATCTCGATCATATGGGTGGCGGCGATCTGCGTCGTCATCTGGTTCTACGGCTATCTTGCCGCCTACGGCGATTTTAAGCCGCTGGCGAGCGCGCCGGCACGGCTGACGCTGATCGGCATCGTCCTCGCTGCCTGGCTCGCCTATCTCCTCTTCACCGTGATCCGCGACCGCCGCCGCGACAAGCAGCTCGTCGATGGGATCGAGCGGGACGCCGAGGCAGAAGCGGCGGCGAGCCAGCAGGCCGAGGTCGGCGAAATTCATGGCCGGCTCAAGGAAGCGCTGCAGCTCCTGCGCCGCATCACCAAGAGGCGCTTCGGCTATATCTACGAGCTGCCCTGGTACGTCATCTTCGGCGCGCCCGGCTCCGGCAAGACGACGGCGCTCACCAATTCCGGCCTGAAATTCCCGCTCGGCGATGCACTCGGCAGCAATTCGGTGCAGGGGATCGGCGGCACGCGCAACTGCAATTGGTGGTTCACCGACGAGGCGATCCTCATCGATACCGCCGGCCGCTACACGACGCAGGACGATCTGAACGGCACCGCCAAGGCCGGCTGGGAAGGCTTTCTCGGCCTGCTCAGGAAATACCGCCGTTCGCAGCCGATCAACGGCGCGCTGGTGACGCTGTCGATCGGCGATCTCTTGACGCGCGATGCCGAAGCCCAGCGCGAGGAGATCAGGGCGATCCGCCAGCGGCTGTCCGAACTCGACGAACTCCTGCATGCCCGCGTGCCGGTCTATCTGCTCCTGACCAAGGCCGATCTCCTGACCGGCTTCGTCGAGTTCTTCGACGGTTTCAACAAAAGCGACCGCGAACAGGTCTGGGGCACGACCTTCGGGCTCGACGAAAGCTACAAGGCGGCGAACCTGCCGGAACGCTTCATCGAGGAATTCACCCTGCTGCAGCAGCGCGTCGACGCCATGCTGATCGAGCGCCTGCAGCAGGAGCCCAATCCCGAACTGCGCGGCCGCATCTTCCGCTTCCCCGCCGAGCTCGTCTCTTTGAAAGAGCGCCTGCAGGAGGTGATGACCGAGCTTTGCTCCGGTTCGAAACTGGTGGAAGCGCCGCTGTTGCGCGGCATCTATTTCGCCTCCGGCACACAGAGAGACGAGACGGCTGCCGCCCCCCGCATGCGGCGCAGCTATTTCCTCTCGCGTCTCTTCAAGGAGGTGATCTTCGGCGAGGCCTCATTGGTTGCCCGCGACAAACGGCTTTCCGGCCGGCAGTTGCTCTTCCGCCGTGCGGCTTACGCGAGCGCGGTCCTGCTGCTGGCCGTGGTGCTGACGAGTTGGACGGCGACCTACTTCCAGAACACCACGGCGCTCGCCGGGGCGGACAGACGCATCGACGCCTATGAGCAGATGGTGCGCGGCGTACCGGTGCGCGACGTTTCGGATGCGGATTTCCTGCGTATCCTGCCGGCCCTCGACAATCTCGCTGCCGTCACCACCGATTTCTCCAGGACGCGCGTCTGGCCGGTGAGCCTCGGCCTCGACCAGGAGGGCAAGGTCGCGAGCCGCCAGCGCGAGGCCTATCAGCGGGCGCTGAACACGCTGCTCCTGCCGCGCATGCTGGTGCAGCTCCAGAAGGAGATGACCGAAACCACCGACATCAACAGGACCTTCGACGCGCTCAAACTCTACGGCATGCTCGGCGGCCTCGGACGGGTGAATGCCGACTTTGCCTCGCTCGAGGCAGAGGACATGTTCACCAGGCTCTATCCCGACGAAGGCCGGGCCGCGGCCCGCAAGGCGCTGATCGCCCATGCCGAAGCCATGGCGCGCGGCGCGCTGCCGCCGATCGAGCTCGACAAGGCACTGATCGCCAAGGCCCGCGCGATCATCCGTTCGCAGAACATCGCCAGCCGCGCCTATGACATTCTGGCGGAATACCGCGCATCCCGCGCCCTTCCCGGCTGGAGCCCGGCCGGCGCGCTGGGTCCGCTCGGCGAACAGGCATTCGAGCGCAGCTCCAAGGCGCCGCTCGGCGAAAGCATCCCCGGCCTTTTCTCCGCGACCGGCTACCGCGCCGTCGTTCTGCCCGAGATCAGCGACGCCGCGCGCGAGGCGCTCGACGAGCAATGGGTGCGCGGCGACCCCAATCCCGCCGGCGTCACGGTCGACACCGTCGCCCAGGCGACCCTCCAGCTCTACTTCGACAATTTCGAGCAGCGCTGGTCGACGCTGCTCGCCGATATCAGGGTGAAACCCTCGCAGACGATCGGCGATGCGGCGGAAACCACCCGCATTCTGGCGGGCAAGCCCGGCCCGGTCGAGACGATTGCGAAATCGATCGCCGCCGCCACCGATCTGCGCGGACCCGGCGCCGAGATCGCCTCGGCCGCCGGCGACAGCCTGACGACCTCGACCACGGCGCTTGCCAGTGCGGCGAATGCGCCGGATTCCTTCGGTCGCCTGCGCGACGCACTGAAGGCGCCCGCCGGCCAGTCCCCGCTTCCCGACCAATCGAAGGATGCGCCGCGATCGGAGATCGGCCGGCTCGAGCCGATCCTGCAGAGGGTGCAGGAACAGCTCTCGCGGGCGACGACCTCTACCGCGGAAGTCGCGAAAGTCTTCGACGTCGACAGCCAGCTGACCGACGCCAATCAGGACCTGCTGCAGCAGGCCCGCAAGCTGCCCGCACCGGTCGATACCTGGATGGCGGGGCTGGCCGCGGATGTCGGATCACTGGCGGTCAAATCCGCCCGTTCACGCATCAGCGACGCCTGGGCCGCGGAAGGCGCCGGCTTCTGCTCGAACGTCGTTGCCGGCCGTTATCCCTTCGACCGGAAATCCCCTCGCGACGTGGCGATGAGCGATTTCATCAGGCTGTTCGGCCCCGAAGGGCTGTTCAAGACCTTCTTCAAGGAGAAGCTCGAAGCCTTCGTCGATACCCGCGCCTCGCCATGGGGCTGGAAGGGCACGTTCGGTGCGGCGAGCATTCCGAGCGCGGCGATCGCCCAGTTCGAGAATGCCGACAAGATCAACCGCGCCTTCTTCCCGGCCGGCAGCAAGGATCCGTCGATCACGATCAACGTCAAGCCGGTGTCGCTGACCGATGCCGCCAGCGCCGTGATGCTTGAGATCGAAGGTGAACGCGTCGTCTATTTCCACGGCCCGATCCAGTCGAAATCGATCACCTGGCCCTCGGCGGAAGCGAGCAACGCTTCACGCATCGCATTCCAGCCGGGCGGATGGCAGCAGGCCCTGACGGAGAATGGCGACTGGTCGCCCTTCCGCCTTTTCGACGATGCCAATGTCACAGTGCAGGGCGACGATCTCTTCCGGGCAAAATTTGAGAGGGATGGCCGGGCGGCGGAGTTCGACGTGCAGTTCGGTTCGGTGCTCAATCCATTCCGGCTGGAGGCGCTCGGCGCCTTCTCATGCCCGGTGCAATTCTGATCGGCCCGAGATGAACGAGCGCGCCACCCTCGAGCGAAATCCTGCTGAAGCCGACAGGATCGGCTTCTTCGGCAAGCTGCCGAGCCATGGCGATTTCGTTTCGATGGGTTTGGGCCGCAACCTGCAATCCGCGCTCGACGCCTGGCTGCAAGCCGGGCTGCAAGCGGTGCAGCAGGAACTCGGCGAGGATTGGGAACGCCGGTTTCGCACCATGCCGGCATGGCGTTTCATCGTCGAACGTGGCCTCTGGGGGCCGGCAACCATTGCCGGCGTTCTGCTGCCAAGCCTCGATCGCGTCGGGCGCAGCTTTCCGCTCGTCATCGCCGCCCAGCTTCATGACTTTACCGAGCATCCGCGCCAGCTTTATCTCGACGACACGTGGTTTACGGCGGCCGAGGCAATCGCCGAAAGCTCGGCCAAACGTGACTTCGACATCAATCGTTTCACCGCAAGCCTGAAGCGGCTGCGGACCTTGCGCCCCGCCGATCTGGCGGAAAACGAGATATTGCAGGAGAACGGCTCCAGCCGCGGCACGCTCTGGTGGCGGATCAGCTCGGAGGAGCGGCGCGCCAGGGGCTTTCGTGTGAGCGGCGCCCCGGAGCCGGAGCATTTTCCGAAGCTGCTGCACGACAACTCCCCCGTCGCTTCGGCAGCCCCGCGACCCGAAACAACCCCGCGTCCCGTCATCGTCGAACCGCATCATTCTCTGGTGCTTCGGCACAGCCATGCCACGCATGCCGGCACGCGGCTTAGCGTCAATGCCGACGCGCTGCTCGTTTCCGAAGCGCCCTCGCTCTTCGCCGTCGCCGATGGCGTCGGTGACGGTAACGCTGCCGCAGATGTCGGCAAGATCGCCGTTCACATCTTGGCCGAAGCTGCCGAGCACGACACGATCGAAGCCCTGGTACAGGAGGTCAAAGGCAAGCTCGGCCGTGCCCATGGCCTGCTTCAATCGGCCTATCATTCCGAGAACCGCGAGCCGTCGGCCGCCAGCATCGTCGTGCTGGCCACGCTTCAGGCGAGCTGCGCCTTGCTCTGGGTCGGCGATGCCCGCTGCTATCTGCTGCGGGACGGCATGATGCGCTGCCTCACCCGCGACCATGTGGAGATCGGCCTGCGGCGCGCACTGTCGCGTGCTATCGGCCTGCGCGGGCATCTTATTCCCGAAGTCCTCTCCGGCGGATTGCAGGCCGGCGACCGGCTCCTGCTCTGCAGCGCGCCGCTGCCGAGCGCCGTTCCCGAGCGCAGTATCGCCGAGATCCTGCTTTCCGCAAAAATCGAGAAGGCGGCCGATATTCTCGTTCAGGAGGGATTGATCGCCAATTGCCGCGACAATCTCAGCGCCATCGTGATCGACGTGAAAACCGATGAGCCATGATCTTCAGGAAGCGGATTTCGAGGAGATCGCACAACGCTTCTCCCATCTCCGGCAGGCGTTGAATCGGGGTTCACCCGAGACCAGGAAAATCCTGGTAGACCGGGTTCGGGATGCGCTCGACCGGGGCGAGGACCGTCTTGGCGGTACCGATGGCGGGATCATTGCCAACAGCTTCGCACTCGAAGCGCTGGTCCATGAGGGCGCGCTCACCCAGATCCATCGCGCCCGCCACCGCGATCTCGGAACGGTTCACGCCATCAAGATGCCGCGGCCCGAGCATGCGGACGATCCCATCCTCAGGAAACTCATGCTGCGTGAGGCTGAAATCGGCATGGCGCTCCGCCATCCCCATATTGCCGCGACGCAGACCGTTCTGCGTCTTGCCGACGGACGCCCTGCCCTTGTCATGGAATGGATCGGAAGCCCGCTCACAGGGCTTTTGCAGCAGAGGCCGCTATCCCTTCGCGACGTGATATCGGTCATGACGACAGTGTTTTCCGGCCTGGAAGCGATCCATGCCGCCGGTTTCGTGCATTGCGACCTGTCGCCGCTCAACCTTCTATCTGCCGAGGACGATTTCTCCCGTTTGAAGATCGCCGATTTCGGCGTGGCGCTGGAGACAGGATGCCGGCATGACCAATTCGATCTCGCCTTTGCCGGCCGGCCGGATTTCGCATCTCCCGAACAGACCGCCGGCGAACCGCTCGACGGGCGATCCGATCTCTACGCAGCCGGACGACTGCTGTCCCTGCTGCTGCGTCATTGCAAGGAACGTGACGAAGGGCTGGAAGCGCTGGCCGTCCGCCTGTCCGAACGGGATCCTCAGGACCGCCCCCAAAATGCGAAGGCCGCCTTGCATCTGCTCGGCGGCCCCGCGAAACGTCTTGTAGAGGTTTAATTTCCGCTCGAACCGGGGATCGGTGCAGCGGCCGTCGGCACGCTCTTCTGGTAGACGTTGAAGAGCTTGGCGAAGTCCACCAGGCTGGCATTGCTGGCGTAAATGATATCGCCGTCCATCATCTGGAAACGCTGCATCAGCGCCAGATTGGAAACGTCCTTCATATTGACGCGGTAGATCACCGGCTTGCTGCTGACCACGACCGGCGCGGCAGTCTTGGCGTTCGCCGCCGCCACCTGCGTATAGACCGGCTGGTTGCGCAGCACATAGAAATTGCTCGCATCGGCCCGGTCGTCGAGCAGGCCGCCTGCCCGGCCGAGCGCCTGGGCGAGCGTCAGTCTGCCCGGCTCGAATTCGAACTCGCCGACGCTCTTGAAGGCGCCGAAGGCGGTGAAGGTCGGCGAATCCTTGTCGACATAGATCTGATCATCAGGCAGCAGGTAGACATTCTGCTTGCTGTCGTCGATGACGCGCTGCAGCGGCACGGTGGCGCGCTGCTTGCCGCGCATCAGCGTGACGGTGGCCGAGCCCGGCGCGGAAGACGCGCCGCCGGCAAGGGCCACCGCGTCGAGCACGCGCTCCTTGCGGGCGGTGAGCGGGAAGCGGCCGGCCGCGCGCACATCGCCATTGACGGTGACACCGCTGGAAGGCCTGTCGACCACGGTGACGACGGCCTGCGGATTGACCGCCGAGCCCTTCAGGCCGGTGACGATGCGCGTCTGCAAAGCTTCGGTCGAAGAATCCACCACCCGCTGTTTGCCGATGAAGGGAAGGGTCACGTTGCCGGTGGAATCGACGGTGAAGCGGCCGAGATTGAGGGTCTTGCTCTGGGTCGAGGAGAAAAGCCCGTCCTCGCCGGGGTCGAGAATCGTCACGTCGATGACATCGCCGCGCCTGAGCTTGGTATCGGCAAACCCGCCCGAGCGCATGGCGCTGAGCCCGGGATCAGTGGATGCATAGGCAAGCGGGGCGGCCGAAACCGGGCCCATCGGCGCCTCCGACAATCTGACGACCGGGATTCGCTCGTTGGTTTGCGGTGAGGTGGCATTGTAGAAACCACCGGCAGTTGGGCCATCCGATGGCCGGGCGCATGCGCTAAGAACTGCGACAAGGACCAACGGCGCCAGCT
The DNA here is from genome assembly GCF_030053155.1 of Rhizobium sp. BT03. Classification (NCBI taxonomy): domain Bacteria; kingdom Pseudomonadati; phylum Pseudomonadota; class Alphaproteobacteria; order Hyphomicrobiales; family Rhizobiaceae; genus Rhizobium; species Rhizobium sp. BT03. Next base: position 626,982 of record NZ_CP125641.1, on the reverse strand, counting down.
TTCGCATCAGGTATCCTTTTGGCAATGTTGAGAGAATCGGAAAGTATCAGCGGCAGATGACCGAGCAATACCAGTTACACGCGAAAAATCAATTGTGACAGCTCAGAGGCAGTCCGCTGTGACTATTTGGCAACCATATATCTTAAGATGGAACCAAATCCCTCGCCCGTCTCTTCGGTCGAAATTGGTTTCAAACCGATGCAGGTGAGCAAATGGCCGTGCACATCAAACGAATCTACGAACAGAAGGAAGACAAGGACGGCACGCGTATCCTGGTCGACAGGCTCTGGCCGCGTGGGCTGAGCAAGCAGGATGCCGCGGTCGACGTCTGGCTGAAGGAGATCGCGCCGAGCCCGGCGCTGCGCCGATGGTTCGGCCACGACCCGGCCAAATGGACCGAGTTCCAGCGCCGTTACCGGGAAGAGCTCAAAGAGAACACGTCGGTCGTCGAGGAGCTCGAACGCCATATCGGGAAATCGAACGCGACACTTCTCTACGCGGCGAAAGACCTTGAGCACAATCACGCGATCGTGCTTCAGCGCTTCCTCGGTAAAGACTGAAGCATCGGCGGCCGACGCCGATAACGCCCGCCCCGCGGAAAATTTTCCGGGAACCTTTTCGACCGATCTGCATCCAATGTCTGCTTCCAAAGGCGCACCGGCGCCGCGGAAGGCATTTACACGACACAGGGGAGACAGATCATGTTGAAACAGATTTTCGGTGCAGCCCTGATAGCGGCCTCGCTCGGCACGGTTTTGATTGCCGCCGATGCCAAGCCGACCGATCCTCAGATCGCCCATATCGCCTATACCGCGGGGCAGATCGATGTCACCGCCGCTGAACAGGCGTTGAAAAAAAGCAAGAATGTCGAAGTCATCGAATTCGCCAAAACGATGGAGCGCGACCACAAGGCCGTCAACGATCAGGCGCTCGCCCTCGTCAAGAAGCTGAAGGTGACGCCCGAGGACAACAAGATCAGCCAGTCGCTGTCGACTGAGGCAAGCAAGGAACTGACGACGCTCGGCGCTCTCGACGGTGCGGCTTTCGACAAGGCCTATGTCGAAAACGAAGTCGCCTATCATAAGTCGGTCAACGATGCGCTTGCCAAGGTGCTGATCCCCTCGGCTCAGAATAAAGAGCTCAAGTCGCTCCTGGAAACGGGCTTGACCCTGTTCAAGCAGCACCAGATGCATGCCGAGCATCTTGCCTCGATGATGAAGTAGGCTTGCGATGCGCTTGCCGATGAAATCGCTGCCGCTGCTGTTTGCGCTGCCTTGGACAGGCTGCGGCGTTGCCGCCGCGGCGGAATATCAGGTGACCATTGCAGGAATGAAATTCGCTGCGCCGCCTGCCGAACTGCATGTCGGCGATGTGATCGTCTGGCGAAACGATGATATATTCCGGCATACGGCGACGGCACGCGACAAAAGCTTCGATGTTGACCTGCCGCCGAAATCGGAAGGCCGCATGACGATCAGCCAAGCGGGAGCGGTCGATTTCTACTGCCGCTTTCATCCCGCCATGACGGGCACACTGGAGGTCCGGCCATAGGCCGGGCTCCTGGAAAGAGGGCGTAGCGGAGGTTTCCATGACAGCCATTCCGGTTCCGGTCACACGACATCGACCGCTTCGATCGGCGCTTGCCGATGCCGATCTCGTGCCGCTGGCAAAAATCGGCGACGAGCCCGCCATCCGCACCATCATCCAACGTCACAATCAGCGCCTGTTCCGCACCGCGCGCGCCGTCATCCGCAACGATGCGGAGGCGGAAGATGTCGTCCAGGCCGCCTACATCAAGGCCTTCACCAATCTGTCGGCATTCCGGGGTGAGGCCGGGCTTTCGACATGGCTGACCCGAATTGCGCTCAACGAGGCGCTGGGCCGGGTGCGGGCGCGAAAGAACACCACCGGGCTGGAGGAGATCGACATGCAGGCGACGTCGGCAAGCGGCCAGGTGGTGCAGTTCCCGTCCTCGCTATCCGCGACAGATCCGGAAACCGAGCTGTCGCGGAGCCAGGCGCGGCATCTGCTCGAACAGGCGGTCGACGAATTGCCGGATGATTTTCGCACCATCTTCGTGCTGCGCGATGTCGAGGGCATGAGCACCGACGAGGCCGCATCCTATCTCGGCATCAGACCCGAAACCGCCAAGACGCGGCTGCACCGGGCGCGGAAGATGATGCGCCAGTCGATCGAAAAGCGGCTCTCCGGCGCTTTCTCGGCGCTGTTCCCGTTCGATGGCGCCCGCTGCGCCTTCATGGCCGATCGCGTCATCGCCGCCCTTGGCCAGACGCCAGGACCCCATTGGCATATATGAGTACAAAATGGAATTCAACTTCTATGCCGGACTCGTACTCCAGGGCACGCTTCAATCCTCATCCTGCTGAAAGCGTGACAATCCACGAAAGATGAAAGGCGCAATCAAGGCAATCGTCGCGACGGCGATCATGATCGCCGAGCCCGTATGCTGGAGCAGGATCATCGGATCGCCGAGGCTCATCTGCAAGGAGCGGCGCAGCGCGCTGTCGGCAAGCGGCCCGAGGATCAGTCCGACGACGGCCGGCGCGATCGGATAATCGTATCGCCGCATCAGAAAGCCGACGATGCCGAAACCCGTCAACAGGGGCAACTCGACGACCGAGGGGTTGGCGGCGATCGTTCCCATCGATGCGAAGACCAGAATGCCGGCATAGAGCCACGGCAACGGGATCGCCAGAAGCCGCACCCACATGCCGACCAGGGGCAGATTGAGGACAAGCAGCATGACATTGGCGATGAACAGGCTTGCCACCAGCCCCCAGACCAGATCGGCATGCTGGGTGAACAGCAGCGGGCCTGGCTGGATATTGTACTGCTGGAAACCGGCGAGCATCACCGCCGCCGTTGCCGAGGTCGGCAGCCCGAGCGTCAACAGCGGGACGAGCGTGCCGGCGGCCGATGCGTTGTTGGCAGCCTCAGGCCCGGCGATCCCTTCGATTGCGCCCTGGCCGAATTCTTCCGGTCTCCGGCTCAGCTGCCGCTCGATATTGTAGCTGAGGAAAGTCGGGATTTCCGCACCGCCGGCCGGCAGCGTGCCGATCGGAAAGCCGATCAGCGTTCCCCGCAACCAGGGCTTCCAGGAGCGCTTCCAATCCTCCCCGGTCATCCAGATCGACCCCTTCACAGGAATGGGCTTTTCCGGCTTGTGGAGATGGCGGGAAGCCACGAGAAACGCCGCCGATCGCAAACAGTCCGACGGCGAGCGTGGTGACCTCCACGCCGTCGAGCAACTCGGGAACGCCGAATGTCAGCCGGGCCTGGCCGGTGAGCTGGTCTATTCCCATAAGGCCAAGCCAGAGGCCGAAGGCGAGGCTCGTCAACCCTCGCAGCGGCGAGGCGCCGAATGTGGCCGAAACCGTCACGAAGGCGATCAGCATGAGGCCGAAATAGTCCCAGGGGCCGAACTTCACCGCGATCCTGACCAGCAACGGCGCCAGAAAGGCGAGCCCGAGCGTGGCGATCAGCGCCGCGACGAAGGAGCCTATGGCGGCGGTCGCCAGCGCCGGGCCGCCGCGGCCCGAGCGCGCCATCTTGTTGCCTTCGAGCGCGGTGACGACGGACGCGCTTTCGCCCGGCGTGTTGAGCAGGATCGCCGTGGTCGAGCCGCCATACATGCCGCCGTAATAGATGCCGGCGAACATGATGATCGAGCCGCCCGGATCGAGCTTGAAGGTTACGGGCAACAGCAGCGCGACGGTCAGCGCCGGGCCGATGCCGGGCAAGACGCCGACGGCAGTGCCGATCATCACGCCGATCGCCGCGTAGATCAGGTTTGCCGGCTGGATCGCGAGTGCAAAGCCGTCGATGAGGAAGGAAATGGAATCCATCGGGAAGTTCCTCAGAAAAGCCGCTCGAGCGGGCCTTGCGGCAAGGCGAGCGTCAGCAATTTGTTGAACAGCAGGAAGACGGCCAACCCGATTCCGGCCCCCAGACAGAGATCGATCAAAAACGCCTTGCGGCCGAAGGCGCGGGCGGTCAGGGCAAAAAGCAGCGTCGAGCCGATGATGAAACCTCCGCCGACCCAGATGGAACCGATCAGCCCGCACAGCGCCAGGCCGACCCAGCCGACCGCCCGCCAGTCGGCGGCCCCGACCTCGATATCTGAGGGTTTGAAGGCGGCAATCAGATGCCCGATGCCGAGAACGGCGAAGAGGAGAGCGACAAAATAGGAGGCCGCGCTGGCGTTCATCCCATAGGCCGCACGAGCCGTCATATGGCTTGCGTCCCAATAGGTAATGGCCGCGATCGCAAACAGAATGACGGCGATCACCACCGGCGGGCGGTTTGGAGAATGAATTGTCTTGGGGTGCATGGTTTCCTCGCCGTGAAAGAGAGGAGCAAAGCCCCTCCCTTCCTGCGTCACATCAATCGGCAAGCCCGATGGAAGTCAGGATCGTCCTGACGCGGTCGGTCTCGGAAGCGATGAAGGTCTTGAACTCATCGGAAGGAGCGTAATAGTCAGACCAGCCGCGGGTCTTCAGGATCGCCTTCCACTGTTCCGATTTGACCGTCTTATCCACGGCCGCCTTCAGCGCATCGAGATCGGCTCCCTCGACACCCGGACCTGCGAAGATGCCGCGCCAGTTCACCATTTCGATGTCGAGCCCCTGCGCCTTCAGCGGTTTGGCTTCGATGCCTTCGATCGGCTCCGGGTAGGAGATGGCGAGCGCTCGCAGATCGCCCGACTTGATCTGGCCTTCCCATTCGCCATAGCCCGATACGCCGGCCGTTGCCTGGCCGCCCAGCATGGCGGCGAGCGATTCACCGCCGCCGGAATAGGCGACATAGTTGATCTTGCTCGGATCCGCGCCGGCCGCCTTGGTGACGAGCGCCGCGAGGATATGGTCGGCGCCACCCGCCGATCCGCCGACCCAGATCGTCTTGGCGACATCCGCCTTGATGGCGGCCAAGAGATCGTCGATCGACTTGATGGGCGAATCCTTCGGAACGACGATGACCAGCGGATCGCCGGTGAGGCGCGCAAGCGGCGTCACCTGGGTCAGGTCGACGGGCGACTTGTTGGAAATGCTAGCGCCGACGAGAGTAATGCCGGCGACGAGCAGCTGGTTGGGCGAGCCCTTGCCCGTTCCGATGAACTGGGCAAGACCGACCGTGCCGCCGGCGCCGGGAACATTGACCACCTGCACGCTCTTCGCGTTGCCGCTCGCCATCATCGCTTCCTGCAGCGAGCGGGAGGCCGCATCCCAGCCGCCGCCGGCAGGAAATTTGCATTATATGCTTATGAAATTAAATATTGGAAATTCGGCGGCAGAAAAACGACCTGCTGCGCGGCAGGTGAAGCCGCATTGGAATAGCCATGAACGCACGCGGGAGCGCCGGTTTCACCGGCGCTCCCGATCAGCAGGATCAAGTTGCAAGGTTGGCCGGCCTCCGCCGCTAGCGCACAAGCGCCTGCCTGATACCGGCGAGGCCGCGGCGCAGGAACGGATCCGAATGGATATAGAAGAACTGAACGCCCTTTTCCCGCCAGTGCGGCAGTTCCTCGGCAGTGACGAGCGTACCGGCAATCTTGCCCGCGGCGCGGATCTTGCCGACGGCGCGGGCGACCTCGTCCATGACGGCTGCCGGGCGCGGCTCGCCGAACGGCGGAGCCGGCGGATAACCCATATCCTGGGAGAGGTCGCCGGGACCGATGAAGAACACGTCGATGCCGTCGACACGAAGCATCTCATCCAGATTGGCGATCGCATGCTGCGTTTCGACCATGCCGATCACCAGCCGCTTTTCGTAATCGGACGGCAGGGCATAACGGACGGCATCGGCAATGGCGCGCGCCTGTTCTGAAGTCTCGACCATCGGCACCATGATCCCGTCGGCACCGGCATTCAAATAGCGGATGATGACGGGGCGCTCATGCGAATGCGGACGGACGATCGCGGCGCCGCCAACCGAGCGAACGATCTGGGAGGTCATCCTGACATCCTCGAAGCTCCAGGTGCCATGCTCGCAGTCGACGAAGACCGAATCCGCGCCCAGTTCCACCAGCCGGGCGGCCAGGCCCGAAGAGGAGTGGTGGGGCGTAAACATCGAGATGGCTTCGCCGGCCTGCAGCCGGGCGCGCAGCTTTGCGCCGTTCATGGTGTCCTCCTATTTCCTTGGTTTCGGCATGTCGGGCGTATCGGCCGGCGCACCGACCCAGCGTGCTGTCTCGATATCGGCCGATGTGTCCCGCATGAAAGTCGGGCAGATGTGAAGCTCGGGGATGACGGCGCCCTTCTGCAGGCTTGCGCAGAGCGCGATCGCCCTCGCCACGTCATGCGGATCGAGCATCACGGCCCGCTCGCTTTCAAGCGGCGGCCGGGCGCGGTTGTCCATGATCGGCGTGTTGGTTTCGCCGGGAAGGATCGTCGTCGCCCGGATGCCCTGGTTTCGATAAGTGTTGTGAACGAAGGTCATGAAATTCTTCACGCCCGCCTTGGCAGCGCCATAGGCCGCCCCGCCCAGAAGGTTCGGATTGAGAGCCGCAAGCGAGGAGACGGTGATCACCGTGCCGCCGCCATTGGCGATCATGTCGGGTAAGACCGCCTGGGTAAGGTTGAAGACGGCAGTCAGATTGACGTTGACCGTGGAGTTCCATTCCTCTTCGCTGAGGAACCGCGCGTTCAGCACCTTGCTCGCGCTGCCGGCATTGTTGACGAGGATATCGACCGGGCCGATGCCATCCTTGATCCACTTCACGCTTTCGAGGATTTCCTGCCGCGATTCGATATTCAGAGGCCGGGTAAAGGCCTTGCCGCGCCGCTTCTCGATCAGGCCGGCGACCTCCCGCAGCGGCGCCATCCGGCGACCTGTGAGAACGATGGTGGCGCCTTCCTCGGCAAGAAGGATCGCGGCTTCGCGGCCGATGCCCGTTCCCGCTCCGGTGACGAGCGCGATCTTTCCGTTCAACAGGCCCATAATGGCTCCTCCTATTCCGCGGCCACCGCGGCCGCGCCCTTATAGCCATATATAAGCTTCGCCGCCTTTGGGGTGATCAGGCCTTCGGCAAGATCTTGCTCGATCAGTGCGGCCGGGCGCTCGCTCACCCTGCCCCATCCACCGCCGCCCGGCGTTTCGACTTCGAGCCGCTCGCCGGTCTTGAGTACGACCTTGCCCTTCGGAAATTGCGGCCGGCCTTCCTTGCTGACCTTGCCCGGCGTGCCGTCCTGTCCGTCGACGACACCGAAGCAGGGATGCCGGACACGCTCGGATGCGAGATAGATGTTCATCGCCGAGCGGCCGAGATTGCGCAGGATTGCCCGCTGCCCCAGGCCGCCGCGATATTTGCCGGCGCCGCCGGAATCGGCGATCAGCTCCTTGCGCTCCATCAGCACGGGCACGGCGATTTCGAACATTTCGACGGCCGTCACCTTGCAGTTCGATGGGAAACTCAGCGTATCCAGGCCGTCGAATTCCGCGCGGGCGCCCTGGCCGCCATGGAAATTCTGCACGGATCCATATTGCGAGCCGTCGTCCCGGCGGCCGACGCAGTTGGCCGCCCATATGGGGGCGCCGCCGCTATCGCCCATGACCTTATCGGGCACCACGCCTTCGAGCGCCCGGAAGATCAGGGAGGGAATCGCATGGCCGATCAGGTTGCGGGAATTGCCCGCCGTCCATTGCTCCGGATTGAGAACGGAGCCAAGCGGAGCGTCGTCGGTGATCGGCGTGATGCAGCCCTCATTGTTCGGCGTATCGGGATCGAGCAGGCATTTCAGCGCATAGACGGAATGGGCGTAGCGGTAGTTAGTGCGGCAGTTGATCGAGTGGAGAACCTGATCGGACGTGCCGGTGTAATCCACATGGATCGAATCGTCGCCGACGATCACCGTCGCCTTCAAGGTGATGTCGCTCTCATAGCCGTCCAGCGTCATCTGCGCCGAATAGCGGCCATTTGGCCACGCTTTGATCGCCTTGCGGGTCTGCGCCTCCGAGCGGGAATGGATCGCCTCGGCGAGCCCGTCGATATCGTCGAGGCCGTATTCGTCGAGGAATTTCACCAGTTCGCGGCCCATCACATTGTTGGCGGCAATCATCGATTCCAGATCGCCCTGGACTTCGGTCGGCAGCCGCACCGATGCGGCGATGATGTCGAGAACGTCCTGATTGGGAATGCCGGCTTTGTGCAGTTTGACGATCGGGAAGCGGATGCCTTCCTCGAAAATGTCGCTCGCCTCCGAATGAAGCGGCGCGCCGCCGATGTCAGGCAGGTGAGCGATCGAGCCGGCATAGGCCACCACTTTGCCGTTCTTGAAGATCGGGGTGATCATCGTGACATCGGGCAGATGGCCGGTGCCGATCTCCGGATCGTTGGTCGCGAGAACGTCGCCTTCGGCAAGTGTTTCCGCCGGAAACTTCGGCAGGAAATATTGCTGGGCCGCGGCCGGCAGCGAGGTGATGAAGACCGGGATGGACCAGGTGCATTGGGCAAGCGCCCGCCCCTTGCTGTCGAGCAGCACGGTGACGTAATCGTGGTTCTCGCGGACGATCGGCGAGAAGGCTGTCTTGCCGAGCACGTTGTCGGCCTGGTCGGCGATGAAGATCAAGCGGTTCCACATGACCTGCAGATTGATCGGATCGTTGAAATCGGTAGCGGTCTTCGACATCGGATTTCGCCTTACTGAATGTTGATCATGAGGTTGCCGTTGGCATCGACGTGGAAGACGCCGCTTGGCCCGACGACGGCCGTGGATTCGCGCTGCTCGACGATCGCCGGCCCTGCGTATTCGCGCCCCACCGGCAGCCGGTAGTGGTCATAGACAGGCGTCTCGGCATAGGCCCCGAGCTCCTGGAAATAGACATAGCGCTGCCCCTTCAATGCATCGGCAGCATTGACGTCATGAGGCCGGGTCACCCGATCCTTTTCACCGCTGGCGCGAAGCCGCCAGGTGATGACTTCGACGGACGCGTTGACCGTGCGGCCGAACAGCTCGCGATAGAGCTTGTAGAAATTGGCGAGCAACTGCTTGAGGAATTCTTGCCTCGGCAGGCCGCGATCGGGTAGAGCCACGGTGATCTCGTGCCCTTGGCCGACATGGCGCATATCGACCGTGTAGCGATTGGTGATGGTCTCCTTGGCGATACCGGCGGCGGAAACCACTTCCGCACCCTGGGCAGCCAGATCGTCCAGCAGACGGTCGACCGCCGCGACATCCCAATTGTCGACAGGCATCGGATGACTTGCGGAGAGATCGACGGCGACGGGGGCGATCAGCAGGCCGATGGCCGAGGTGACGCCCGCCCCGGTCGGGCAGATGATGCGTTTGATGCCGAGCTTGCGGGCGATGCCATAGGCATGCACCGGGCCCGCGCCGCCGAATGCCACCATCGGCAGCGACCGGGGATCGACACCGAGATCGGTGGCATGCATGGCCGCCGCCTTGCTCATGGATTCGTTGACGAGATCGTGAATGCCCCAGGCGCAGCGGTCGACGCTGACATCGAGCGATTTGGCAAGTGCGGCCATCGCTTCGCGCGCGGCGTCCTTCGACACTTTGAAGGAACCGCCGACGAAGGACTCCGTCCCCATATATCCGAGCAGGATATCCGCATCGGTCACCGTCGGCTGCGTGCCGCCGCGCTGATAGGCGGCCGGCCCCGGCATCGCGCCTGCCGAATGCGGGCCGACATCGAGGAGGCCAAGCGGGTTCTTTGCCGCGATCGAACCGCCGCCGGCGCCGATTTCGATCATCTGGATCGACTGAATCTTCAGCGGAAAGCCCGAGCCTTTGCGGAAACGCTGATAGTGAGCGACCTCGAGGTCCGTTCCGACGGTCGGCTCGCCGTTCGGGATCAGGCAAAGCTTCGCGGTGGTGCCGCCCATGTCGAAGGAAAGCACGCTTCCCTCGCCGGCAATGCGCCCGAACTCGGCGGCGGCGACGGCACCGGCGGCAGGCCCGGATTCGATCAGGCGGACAGGAAGTTCGGCGGCGCGCCGGCTCGGCACCAGACCGCCCGACGAGGTCATCCAGAGAACCTGACGGTCGATGCCTTTCGCAGCGAACTCGCGCTGAAGATGGGCCACGTGACCGGCCATCTGCGGGCGGGTATAGGCATTGACGACCGTCGTCGAGGCGCGGTCGAATTCCCGCATCTCAGGGCAGACTTCCGACGACAGCGATACGAAGATGTCGGGATCTTCCTCACGCAGGAGGGCTGCCACGCGCTGTTCGTGCTGCGGATATTTATAGGCGTGCAGCAGGCATACGGCGACGGAACTGATGCCCTTCTTCTTCAGATGCGATGCGATTTCACGGACGGTCTCTTCCTTGAGCTCGGTCATCACCTCGCCATCGGCGGCGATGCGCTCGACGGCGCCATAGCTGTTCGACCGCGTGACCAGCGGGTCCGGATATTTGATGTTGAGATCGTAGAGGTCGTAGCGGCCTTCGTTGCGGATGCGCAGCATATCCTGAAAGCCATCGGTGGTGATGAAGCTGGTCTCGACACCCTTGCGCTCCAGCACGGCATTCGTCACCACCGTCGTCGCCCCCAGCACCTGGAGATGCTCGATCGAGATGGCGGAGGAGAATTGTTCCAGGAGTTCCGATACGCCCTGCACGACGGCTTCCGCCGGGTTCTTCGGCGTGCTCAGCACCTTGTGCAGGTGGAGATCGCCATTATCGTCCAGCAATGCGAAGTCGGTGAAGGTGCCGCCCGTGTCGAAAGCCAGTTTTGCCATGTTTCCCTCGAAGCAACCGTGGTCTCATGCGGTTTCGGAGACCCTTGTATCTTCTGAGGAGGTTAGGGGATCGGCGACCGGCTTGGCTAACACAGTTGCCGTCTGCCGCCATAGGGTTTGCTTATGGCAGACGAGGTCGGAAAAGGGATCGCTCTAAACCTTCTTGATACCCTGATGCTGGCTGCTCATCAGCTTTGCCACGATCTCCAACAGGACGGCCCGAGCCGCGAGCGCCGGCTCCGACAGAGGCAGATGGTCGGAGACACAGAGAGAGACCGTCGCTTCGATGACCGGCTTGGTCAGCGGCCGCACTTGCGTGCCGGCAAAGTAGGCGGTCTCCGTCACCACCGATGCAGGAAGGATGGTCGAGCCCAGCCCCTCCCGCACCGCGGCGTCGAGCGCCGGCATCGACTCGATTTCCGACAGCACCTGCGGATGGGCGCGGGCGCGAGCGAAGGCTTCGTCGATGAGGCGGCGAAGCAGATGGCCTTTGCTCGGCAGCAGCAGCGGCAGAGCATCGACCGATGCCAGCGGCAGGGGCTCGGAAGGATCCCCGGGCAATTCCGTGCCCGGCGGCGATACCAGGAACATCTGCTCGCGGAATAGCGGCTGGAGCGTCACCCCTTTGATGGGGTCCGCGGCATAGATCAGCGCCATGTCCATCTTGCCGGTCATGATGAGCTCGCTGAGGATATGGCCGAAACTGTCGTTTATGTGGACGACGACGTCGGGATGGCGGGCTTTCATTTCCTTCAGGATCGGAAGCGACAAGGCGCTCGACGTCGAATAGGTCGCAAGCCCGATCGATACCCGCCCGGCCACCGACTTTGCCGACTGGTTGATATCGGTCTGCGCCTGATCGATCTGTTTCAGCATCAGCTGGGCATGCCGATAGAGGATCAGGCCGGCCTCGGTCGGCGTGATGCCGACATTGCTTCGGATCAGAAGCTTGTGCTTGAAGTGGGCCTCCAGCGCGGCGATCTGCTGGGAGAGCGCAGGCTGAGCGGTGCGAAGCAGGGCGGCTGCACGCGAAACGCTGCCGGTATCGACGATCTTGACGAAACTCCGCAGTTTTCTGAAATCTACGCTCATGGCCTCAAGCTTCGGTTTTACGGAACCTAAGACCTAGGGCGGGAGGCGCGCAAGCCCCTCCCGCGTGCCGCAGAATTCAACGCAATTCGCCGACCGCCCGCTCGATGCGGTCACAGGCTTCGGTGATGGCGTCCATCGAGGTGGCGATCGACAGGCGGAAATACGGCGACAGGCCGTAGGCCGCGCCCTGCAGAGCCGCCACGCCGACGCCGTCGAGCAGATAGAGAACGAAGTCGAGGTCGGTCTCGATCACCTTGCCCTCCGGCGTCCTCCTGCCGATCACGCCGGCGCAGTTGGGAAAGAGGTAGAAGGCTCCGTCCGGCACCAGGCAGGACAGGCCCGGCACGGCGTTCAGACGCCGGCAGGCATAGTCGCGGCGCTCCTTATAGACCTTGACACTGTCGGTGACGAAGCTCTGATCCGAGGCCAAAGCGTGCGCGGCCGCCGCCTGGCTGACCGAGGACGGGCAGGACGACATCTGCGATTGCAGCTTGTTGATCGCGGCGATCAGGGGAGCCGGTCCCGCCCCGTAGCCGATACGCCAGCCGGTCATGGCGTAGGATTTCGACACGCCGTTGGTGAGAAGCACCCGCTCCTTCAGTTCCGGCACGGCTGCGACCAGCGTCGTCATCGGCTCGTCCTTGAACCAGACCTGATCGTAAATGTCGTCGGAGAGAACCATGACCTGGGGGTGCCGCAGCAGCACCTTTCCGATCTCCCGTAATTCCTCGCCGCTATAGGCAACGCCGGTCGGGTTCGACGGCGCGTTCAGGATCAGCCACATGGTCTTCGGCGTAATCGCCGCTTCGAGGGCTTCCGGCGTCAGCTTGAATCCCTGTTCCTGCGGGCATTGCACGATGACCGGCTTGCCCTCGTTGGCGATCACCATATCGGGATAGGAAACCCAATAGGGGGCCGGAATGATGACCTCGGCATCGTTCTCGACGCTGGCCATCAAGGCGAGGAACAGGATCTGCTTGGCGCCGCCGCCGACGCAGATCTCGTTATCGGCATATTGCAATCCGAGACGCCGCTCGAAATCGCCGATGATCGCCTTGCGCAGCGAAGGCGTGCCGTTGACGGCGGTGTATTTGGTTTCGCCCCGGTCGATGGCGGCATGGGCCGCGGCCTTGACGTGATCCGGCGTATCGAAGTCGGGCTCGCCGACCGTCATGTCGACAATGTCGCGGCCGGCCGCCTTCAGCTCGCGGGCGCGCGCCGCCGCCGCCGTGCTCGGCGAAACCTTGATCCTGGAGACGCGTGAGGCTGGCACGAAAGTGCTCATGGATATGTCCTTAGTTCTTCTTGGGTCAATGTACGGCTTCGGTCTCGCCGCGCATCTTGCCCGTCAGGAAAAGCTCGCCGAGTTCGTCGTGGCTGATCTCCCCCGGCAGACCGTCCCAGATGACCTTGCCGAGCCTGAGGATCACGGCGCGTTCTGCGACCTCCATGGCTTTCTTGGTGTTCTGCTCGACAAGCAGAATGGTCTGCCCGGCGGCATGCAGGCGCAGCAGCTCGTCGAAAACAATGCCGATCGCCGCCGGCGAAAGGCCGACCGACGGCTCGTCGACCAGCAGCACTTTCGGGCGCTGTAGGACGGCCATCGCCACTTCGAGCAGTTGCTGCTCGCCGCCCGACATATTGCCGGCCAGCGTCGAGCGCCGCGTCTTCAAGATCGGGAACAGATCGTAGACATAGTCACGATCCGCCTTCACTTTGTCGTCGCGCAGCGTATAGGCTGCCATCTGCAGGTTTTCGTCCACCGTCATGACCGGAAAATTGCAGCGGCCCTGTGGCACGAAAGATATGCCTTCACCGAGAATGGCGCGCGACTTGTAGCCGGCGATGTTCTTGCCGCGCCAGTCGATGCTGCCGTCCTTGATAGTCGTCATGCCGTAAAGCGTCTTCAGAAGTGTCGATTTTCCCGCTCCGTTCGGTCCCATCAGCGCCACGAACTGGCCTGCCGGCACGTCGAGATCGACGCCGTTCAGAATGTCGAGGGATCCATAGCCGGCACGCAGGCTCTTGATCGAGAGGTTTGAATCAGCCACCGAGATAGGCCTCCCTGACCCGCTGGTCGTTGATGATTTCCTGCGGCAGGCCCTCGGCGAGCTTGCGCCCCTGGTCGAGCACGATCACCCGCCGGCAGATGCTGGTCACCACGTCGATATTGTGTTCGATGATCAGGAAGCTGACGCCGAGCGATTTGTTGGCGTAGAGAATGGTCTCGACCACCCGCTCGATGATCTTCGGGTTGATGCCCGCCATCGGCTCGTCGAGCAGGATCAGCTTCGGCTCCGGCATCAGCATGGAGGCGAACTGGATGAGCTTCTGCTGCCCGCCGGAAAGATTGCCGGCCGGCTGTTTGCGCACATCCCACAAGCCGGCCATCCGGATCAGTTCCTGCGCCCGTTCGCGCAATCCCGACACCCGGCTGCGCGACAGCTTGCCGATCCCGAAGGTGGAGAACAGCGACGGGAAGCTGAACATCTGCCCGGCAATGATCAGGTTTTCCTCGACGTCGAGCGATTTGAAGACGACCGTCTTCTGGAAGGAGCGCAGCATGCGCCCCTCGCGGGCGATCCGGTTCAGCGACCATCCGGTGATATCCTGGCCGTCGAGCCTCACCTTGCCGCTATCGGGTTTGCCGAGGCCGGTGCTGCAATCGAAGAAGGTCGATTTGCCCGAGCCGTTCGGCCCGATCAAACCGGCGATCTCGCCGCGCTCGACATAAATGCTGACATCGTCGACCGCCTTCACCGCGCCGTAGGATTTCGTGAGATTGCTGATTTCGAGAATGGGAAGACCGGTCATTTCGCGCTCCCGATCGAATCCCAGAGGCGGTTGATGACGGGCGCAAAACCCTTCCGGAACCAGAAGACCAGGACGAGCAGGCAGAGCCCGTAGGCGATCATCCGAAGTTCCGGCGTCACACGCAGGGCCTCGGTCAGGCCGACGAACAGCAGGCTGCCGAAGACGACGCCCGAAATCGTCCCGGCGCCGCCGCCAAGCACGATGATCAGCATCGTCGTCGAATAATACATCTGGAAGGTCAGCGGGCTGACCACCGTCAGATAATGCGCGTAGAGACTGCCGCCGACGCCGGCGAACACCGCACTCAGCATGAAGACGATCAGCTTGTAACGCCAGGTGGGGATGCCGACGGATTCGGCCAGCGTCTCGTTCTCCCGGATGGCGATCATGTTGCGACCGGCAGGCGAGCGGACGATCATCCAGACGCCGAGTGTCGCCAGAATTCCAACGGTCAGCGCCAGATAATAGAAGGCCGTCGTGCCCGATACGGTGAAGGACAGCGGCCCGAGCGCAAAATGCGGCTTCGGTATGCTGGAGAGGCCCATATCGCCGCGGGTGAGCGAAATCCAGTTTTTGGCGATCGCCTGGCCGATGATCACGAAGCCGAGCGTACACATCACGAAGGATGTCGAGCGCAGCCGCAGGGCCGGGATGCCGAGAGGCAGGGCGATGGCGCCCGCCGCCAGCCCGGCGGCGGCGACATTGACATAGAACGGCGTGCCGTAGGTAACGGCCAGCAGGCCCGAGGCATAGGCGCCGATGCCGAAAAACGCGGCCTGGGCGAGCGAGAGCAGGCCGGTATAACCGACCAGAAGATTGAGGCCATGCGCCGGCAGCATGAAGATCAGCGCAATGATCAGCGCATGGACGACATAGGTGCTGGCGACGAAGGGGGCGGAGAGCGCAGCCAACAGCAGCAGCAAACCGAGCGGCAGGCGAAGATCGCGGCGCTGCTGTGATTGCGAGACTTCCGTGAGAGACATAGCAAGTCCTCAATTTCGAGAAAGGTTCGGCCGAGCGCGCTCAGAAGCGCGCCTGCGTCGAGAACAGTCCGTGCGGGCGCCACATCAGCATCAGGATCAGCGTGGCGAAGCCGACAGTGTCGCGGAACTGCAGTCCGACATAGGTGGCAACAAGGCTCTCGGCGATCCCGAGGATCATCGCCGCGAAGAAGGTGCCGCGCACATTGCCGAGGCCGCCCATGATGATGATCGGCAAGGTCTTGAAGGTAATCAGCTCACCCATGCCGCCATAGACGCTGACATTGACCGGCGCCGTCAGCACCCCGGAGAGGGCGGCAAGGGCTGCGCCGAGGATGAATGTCCTGAGCACGACCTGCGGCACGTCGATGCCGACCACTTCGCAGCATTCGACGTTCTGCGATACCGCCCGCATGGATTTGCCCATCCTGGTATAGGTCACCATCAGTTCGAGGCCGATGAACACGATCAGGCAGACGATGAGGATGATGACGCGCTGCTCGGCCAGGCTGAAGCCGAGGATCGACACGGGTTCGATATAGCCGCCCGAGAAGAACTTGTAGCCGCCGCCGAAGACCAGGATGACGGTATTCTGCAGGACGAGCGCGATACCGAGCGTGGCGAGCACCCCGGATTCGGCCGGAGCGCCGACCATGCGCTGCATCACGAATTTGCCGACCACATAGGCGATGACGATCGTCGACAGCACGCCGACGACGATCGAAGCCTCGTAGGACAGTCCGAGATAGTCGATGGCAAACCATGCTCCGAACGTTCCCAGCATGTAATATTCGCCGTGAGCGAAATTGATGGCCCGCAGCACCCCGAATATCATCGTCATGCCGACCGCAACGATGGCGTAGACGGAGCCCGTCACGATGCCGTTGATGATCTGCTCAAGGATTGTTGAGAACATGGTCCTATCCCCGACGGTGGATCAGTTCGCAGGATACTGGATATCCGCCGCGTAGGCACCTTTGATGCTCGGCTTGCCATCCTCGATCTGCAGCAGGATCATCGGCAGGCGAGCCTGGTTGTGATCGTCGAAGGTCACCTCTCCGACGGCGCTCTTATATTTGATCTTGGAGAGCGCATCGCGCACCTTGCCCTGGTCCGGGCTGCCGGCCTCCTTGATCGCCTGGGCGAGAAGGTGGACCGTGTCCCAGTGGACATAGGCGTGGTTGTTCGGCGCCTCGTTATAGGCGGCCATGAATTTCTCCACGAAAGCCTTGCTCTCGGGGGAATCGAAGGCCGGCAGCCAAGCTGCGGCTTCGACCGCGCCTTCAAGGACCTTCGGCGCCGATTTGATGGTCTTTTCGGTATTGAACTCGCCATTGCCGATCAGGGTCACCTTGCCGGCAAGCCCGAGTTCGAGCATCTGACGGGCAATGATCGGCGTGGTATCGGCAAGGCCGTACATGATGATCGCCTGGGCGCCATTGTCACGGATCTTGGCGAGCACGCTGCGGAAGTCGACCTCGCCTTCCTTGTAATAGTCCTCGCTGACGATCTCCCCCTTGAAATCGGGTAGATATTTCTTGGTGAAGGTGATCGCCGAACGGCCGTAATCGCTGTCGACCGACAGAACCGCGAATTTGGTGAAGCCGCGCTGCTCGGCGGCATATTTCGCCACGATCAGCGCCCGGTTCTCGTCTGTGGGATAGTTGCGGAAGGTCCACTTGTAACCGCCGACGCCGGCGCCATAGGTGATCTTCGGGTTGGACGATGCAGCATTCAGCAGAAGCACGCCCGCATCTTCGGCGACCGGCTGCATTGCCAGAGTGACGGAGCTCGAAACGTCGCCGATGATATAGTTGACCTTGTCCTGATCGATCAGGCGGCGGGTTGCCGAAACGCCTTCGACCGGCGTTCCCTGACTGTCGGCAGAAAAGATTTCGATCTTGCGGCCGTCGATGCCGCCGGCATCGTTGATTTCTTTCACGGCCAGTTCGGCGCCGTGCAGCGAAAACGCGCCGTAACGGGCATTCGGCCCGCTCATCGGCGATACCAGGCCGAGCCTGATGGTTTCATCCGCGGCGAGAGCATGTTGCGAGACGCCGGTCATGAGCGCGGTGAAGGAAAGGATTGCCGTGGAAATGCAAAATGCCCGGCGCGTCAAAGTCTTGGTCATGGTTCCCACTCCGTTTGTTGGACACGTCTGATCGGCCCCTTGCCGTCATGTGCTCAAATGCCGCTTTGCCGCGGTTCTTGTTGCGCCAGTCTTCTGCTGACGCTGTCAGAGTAGGTTCATCCATTGCCGCATGGCCAACACAACTCGCTTCTGCCGCCATAGCGAATCTTTATAGCGAGGAAGGCTGCCGGAACGCAGCGATATCAGCCTGACAACCCGCGCTCGCGGCGTGGCGGCTGATATTCCCCTGCTGCCAAAGCAATGGGTGTCGATGTGAAATCATGCAAGGACCTGCAGCTTGCCCTTCGTCCAGGTCTTCGATGGCACGGAGATCATCGCAGGGAACCGCCTCTCATTCTCGCCACTGGAAAGCCGAATGTTCTCGGCGTTTAGACGAGGATCGTCCCCGATCCCCGAATGACACGGCTGCGATCCTACGCTCCCGTCGACGAGGAGCAGGCCTGCAGCTCTCCGCTCAATCTATCGAGTTCGTTCAAAACACTTCGAATCCGGGCACGCGCCTGGAGCAACTGCTCCAACTCCGAATTGCCGGACGGTTCGACTGCGACCCGCAGGTCGTGAATGTCCATCGAGGTGTCGGAGACCGGGTTTGGAAATTGGATGATTTCAGCCATCTGCATTCTTTGTTTCGTTGTTCTGGCGGAAAGGAAACGCTCATGTCTCCGGATCCGACTGCTTGGGGGATGCGGCGTATTTCATTGCCGATCGACGGGAACATCCTCGCTCTTCATGTCAGCGAATTGCGTCTGTTCGTCAGACAACAAACGCCGCACCGGCCTTAACAAATTCCTATTTTTGCGCTTGGGACAGCTCGCCCTACGGCTTTACTGCGCCAAGTGGACAGAGCTGCGACAAACGGACAGCACGCTCCGGGAGTGCGGCAAGATCGGGTCCGATCGCTCGCCAAGCGCTCCCTATCGCAACCGCTCGCATCCTTCATCCGCGCGGCGCAATAGGCGCCCGCTTGCCGCGGCCCCAGAGGATGAACGCCGAAACCGCAAGCAGGACGACGTTGAGTGGCAGGGCCGGCGCTTCGCCGCGGGAGAGATGAAAGATCATCGCAGCGATCTGCAGCAGCACGCAGCCAAGCGCCGCAAGCACGGTCAGACGCGGCTGGATCCGGGTCAAGGCCGGCAGCAGGACGCCTACTCCGCCCGCAAAATCGATAATCCCCATCAGACGCAGGAACCATGCAGGAACCTGGCCGGGCCATACCCACATTGCCGCCAGTTGATCGACCGGCATGAAGAATTTCATGCAGCCGAACAGGGTGAAAGCGGCAAAGGTCAGCACCTGCGCGGCCCATAACCCGATCCGGAGCAATTTTCCCGCAGGCGGGGCAGAAGAAGCGGTGGTGATGTTGGACATTCGAACCCCTCTTGAACAATGGCGGCGCGCCGAACCGACTTGCGATCGCGACTGAGCCACACAGATAAAGCTGGAACCTCATCGCGAAAACCGGTATATTTTCGAAGAAATTTATCGTTTTGATCGATGAGAATGCAGCCCCACCCGACATTGGATCAGCTTCAAGTATTTCTGACCGTGGTAGAGAAAGGCAGTTTTTCAGCCGCCTCCCGCGCCCTCAACCGAACGCAGTCGGTCGTCAGCTATACGATCGCCAATCTCGAGGCTCAGCTCAGGGTGGCACTTTTCAGCCGCTCCGGCACCAAGCGGCCGCAATTGACGGAAGCCGGCAGGTCGGTGCTCGAGGATGCCCGCCGGCTGCTTGGCGATCTCGACCTGATGCGGGCGCGCGTCCAGGCCTTGAGCGACGGGCTGGAGGCAGAACTCAACGTGGCGATGAGCGCTTTCGTGCCGTCGGACATCGTCGTCGACGTCCTGCGCGCCTTTCACCGTCACTATCCCACAGTTTCGCTGAATGTGACGGTCGGCACGCTGGGGATCGTCATGGATGCGGTTATCAATGGCAGGGCCGTCGTCGGTTTTGGCGGCGCCATGGCGGCAAGGAACGATCAGATCGTTTTCGAACGGATCGGCCAGTCGGCGATGATCCCCGTCGCCGCCCCCGACCATCCGCTTGGAAAGTTGTGCCGGCCGATGACCCTCGCCGATGTTCGGGACGAAACCCAGATCGTCGTCTACGATGCCTCGGGCTTGACGAAGGGCCGCGATTTCAACGTGTTCTCGCTGAAGACCTGGCGGGTCAGCGACAATGCGACAAAACATCTCTATATCCGCGGCGCATTGGGCTGGGGCGGGCTTCCGGCATCCCTGGCCAGGGATGATCTCGCCGATGGCCGCCTCGTCCACCTGCAGTTTCCGGCCTTCGACCAAAGCGAGTACCCGATCCACGTGATCCGCAACGTCGCAAACCCGCCGGGGCCCGCCGCGAGATGGCTGACCGCGGAGCTCCAGGTCAGGCTTTCGGGCACCGACAAAGACACAGAAGATCGAAACGGCGCACACTGAACGAGCTGCGCCCGGTTCAATACCTGTTGTTAAGACGGAGTAGACCCACAAACCCCCTCGCTTGAATTAAGGCCGCCGGCCGGAGAGCGGAGCCAGAGGGCGATGATATCAGCCTTGGGCACGGCTTTGCTGTAAAGAAACCCCTGCGCCGAGCCGCATCCGTTTGCCGCCAGGAACGCTGCCTGCTCGGCGGTTTCGACGCCCTCCGCCACCACACTCTGCCCGAGGCAGCGCGCGATAGAGAGGATCGCCTTCACCAGTTCCTCGTTCCGTCTGTCGGTGCTGTTGATGAACGACCGGTCGATCTTCAGCGTGTCGATCGGAAAGCGCGCCAGATAGTTCAGCGCCGAATAGCCGGTGCCGAAATCGTCGATGGCGATCGAAAATCCCATGCTTCGGAGTTCGGAGAGCGCCTGCAGCGTTTCATCCTTCTGATCGAGCAGAAGGCTTTCGGTTATTTCGATTTCGACCCATTCCGCGCGGCAGCCGGTCTCGCCGAGAATTTCGACGATCGACCTCACCAGTCCGGCGGATTGGAATTGTTTGACCGACAGATTGACCGCCACCTTGTGCGGTGTCTGACTATCGGCGTTCAATTCGGCCGCCGTCTGGCATGCCTCGCGCAGCACCCATCGCCCGAGTTCCACAATCAACCCGGTGTCCTCAGCAACCGGAATGAAACGGGTGGGAGGAATCATGCCCATTTCGGGGTGGCGCCATCTCAGCAAGGCTTCGCAGCCGACCATTGCGCCGCTGTCCAGAAGCACCTTCGGCTGATAATGCAGTTCCAGTTCGCCGCGCTCGATCGCACGGCGCAACTCCGATTCAAGCCGCATCCGCTCTTCGGCGTTTGCCGTCAGATCCTTCGAATAGAATCGAAAGCTGTTTCGCCCGGAGCGTTTGGCGAGATACATCGCCGAGTCGGCGTATTTCACAAGGTCGTTGGCATCGGCGCTGTCATTGGGATAGAGCGCGATGCCGACGCTGCATGAAATGAAGACCTCCTGGCCATCCAGCAGAAAGCGCTCCCTGAACTTATCGAGGATATTATTGGCAATCCGGCCGAGATCGTCGCCTTGGCTGATATCCGGCAACAGGATCGCGAATTCATCGCCGCCGAGCCGGGCGACGGTGTCATAATCGCGAACGCTCGCATTGAGACGGGCCGCCGCCTGGCAGAGCAAATCATCGCCGACGGGATGGCCCATCGTATCGTTGACCACCTTGAAATGGTCGATGTCGATCAGCATCACCCCGGCCCGCTGGCCTCGCGATCCGGCCGAGGTGATCATCTGCCGCAGCCGATCGTTGAACAGCGATCGGTTCGGCAGCGAGGTCAAGGGATCGTAAAAGGCCATCTGGTGGATTTTCTGGCGCGAGACGTTCAACTCGGTCACATCTCGCGCCACGCCGAGAACGCCGACGACGTCTCCCGCTGCATCGATAATCGGCACCTTGCGTGTTTCAAGAAGAACAGATTCACCCTTCTCCTTGGAAACGACCCATTCCTCGTCACTGACAATGCACTTTCCCGCCTTGATCGCCGCCTTGTCTGATTCCTGAAAGTACCGGGCCCTCTCAATATCGAACAGCTCGAAATCCGTTTTTCCGACAACGTCCGCTTCGGCCAATCCGGTCAGCCGCTCGAAGGCGTGGTTGCACATCACATGGACCCCGTCCATATCCTTGACCCAGACCATATCGGGCATGGTCTGAAGCACGCTCAACAGCTGCATTCGCATGAGGTTGATGGCGTCTTCGGCTTGCTTTCGCTCGGTAATGTCCCGCGAGAACGCCAGGAGCGTGGTGGCCGCCCCCGGATCGGCGCTCGGCCGCTTGGCTATCGACAGCTCGAACCACCGCGTCTCACCATTGGGCAGGGAAATGCAAATGCATCGGCCGTAGGCAGCTCCCTCTCTGCCGGCCTCGTGCAGAGCCTCCATCGCGATGGTCGCCTGGTCCGGCGCTAGAACGTCGTTGATCGTCCTGCCGAGCAGCATCTCCTTCTGCTGGGCCAGCAGTTCGGGGTTTCTTGTCCAGACCTGAAGATAACGGCCGCCCTCGTCCACCTCGAAAAGAACATCCGGTATGGCGGCGATGATCCCCTCGGCGAATTCAAGCGCCTTCCTGAGCTCGCGCTCCGCCTGCTTGTGTTCGCTAATATCGACGACAGCGGCCGGCTGCGGAAACGATTGGGACAACGTCATGACGGATCTCCTCACCATGGACATCAACCGAATGCATCATCCATCCAATCGAGAATTTTCTCGGAAAGGCCGCCCAAGTCATTTGAGTCGAAAACAGCGATCCGAAGATATCGCCGCAATGGCACCGGTCCGCGGGGGAACCGGGCACTTCGGCTTGGCCCTGAATATGCAGTGAAAAAATTTAAGAGATTGCTGCCTTCTCCCGTGCCGGCATCACTTTTGACGCGCGATACGGATCGGACTGCGCAATATGGATATCCACGGTTCTTGCAACCCGCTCCTGGCTGCCATCGGCTCGCCAGCGTTGCGGGAACGAGCCAGTTGAGAGAACGCGGGCGCGCGTCCGTTATCCGAAATCCGAACCCCGTGGCCAAATCACGATATTTTCGTGCCGTCTCCCATGCAAGAAACTGGTTTCGTTGCGTTTTCACGAAAGCGTTTACGCTTCTGAAACCAAACCATCCGCAGTCTTGAACCATACGAACGAGGTGCTGCCCATACCTCTCCGCCATGAAGACGGGTTGCGGGACGAGCCGGAATAGGCGCTGCTCATCAATGCAGATGGCATGCGCTCAGAGGGGGAAAATGTTCAATAATTTGCATGCACATGGCAGCAGTTTTTCTCGGTGCAGCGCAGACGGCGCGAGCCCGTCCGTCCCGACAGACCGGAATATCCCTGTCGTCTGGAATTTTTGACGCAGGGAGCCGCGCCGGCATCGGCTCGCCGAATGTTTTGGCCGCACCTACCCTGTCGTATGGTCGGGGAGCCTCGCAAACAGTCTTGCCCCTAGCGACGACGCGACAGCGGTTCGAAGCGCGCAGGTCACGACGTGCGCCTCGCAATTTCCGGTGCGACCGGGGCCATGAAGGCCGATTTCCCCAATCAAGGTGACGCTCCTGTCCGGCGCGAACGCGGCGGTCCGAAGCGGCAGGCGCCAACAGCAGAGAATTCAAGGCGTTTTTGAGAACGAGCTGAGCGGCCGTACGCCGAAGGCGGCTCAGCCAATTTATAGTTTTCCTGGTGGAGCGCGAATAGTGGTTGGTTCGGATTTGGAAAATAGAGGAATGCCGGCAGGCGAATCCCATTCCTCCGTGGCGAAATATATCCGTTCCATCGGACGCCATTACATCACCGCCGTCGTCGTCATGACGGTTCTGATCGGGGCGACCTTCCTGACGGTCAAGGTGGCGCTCGATCGCCACTCCCTGCAGCAGCACATCAGCTATCTGATCGGGCGCCAATTCATTCGCTTCCAGCAGCTTGCCAATCAGACGCGAGCGATCATGCGCGCTTCGGCCGATCCGAATATGCCGGAATATATCGTCAGGCCGATGGTCGAGGACGTTCAAAAAGCGATCGACGATATCCGCGCCATGAGCGCACAGTTGAACGCGTTGAATATCGAGGTCGAGGCAAATCTTCTCGAACGGCTGAACGGCCGGGATGCGGCATCGGAAAAATTGCGTGTGGAACTTGACGGACGGCTGGAGGATTTCCTTGAAAGGGCTGAACGCGTCGTGTCCGCGAAATTGCTGGATCGGCGGGAGCGATACAGCTTCTGGGGACCAATCGACTTCGCCGTCTCATCCGACAGCATGCTCATGCGTCAGTTCAGCGCCTTGATCGAGAGTGCGCATGACCGGAGCGATATGAGCATCGATCATACCCGCCTGATCAGCGCGGTGCTCCTCAGCTTGACCGCAGCCACACTCATCCTGGCAACCCTCATCCTTTTCATACCGCTGCTCATCAAGCTACGCACTGAGCACCGCCGAACCCTCGATTTCGAGATCAAGCTGACGCATCTGGCCCATACCGACACGCTGACAGGCCTTGGCAACCGGTCTTCGTTCAATGAGGCGCTGAACGGGCTGTTTGCTTCACTCGAGCGGACAGGCGCGGGTTTTTCGATGCTGCTGGTCGATCTCGACCACTTCAAGGCCACCAACGACAGTTTCGGCCATCCGGCAGGCGATGCGGTTCTGAGCCACGTCGCCAGCGCGCTGCAGAAGACTTTCCGCGCCGGCGATATGGTCGCGCGGCTTGGCGGTGACGAATTTGCCGCTCTGCTTCCCGGCATTTCGGATGCGGCAACGCTTGAGGGAATTGCCGAGCGCGCAGTCGCTGCCATTGCAACGGAATGTCATTTCGAGGGCCGGTTGCTGCCGGTATCGGCCAGCCTCGGCGGCGCGCTCGTACCAGGCCATGCATCGGACGAAGCGACACTCATGCGCATTGCAGATCTGGCGCTTTATGCCGCCAAGGCCAAGCGCAACACCGCCGTCATCTTCGACGAAGCATCCTTCGCCCAGCGACTCGAGCAGAACCGGCTTGCCGCAGCACTCGCCGTCGCCGCCGACCGTGACGAGTTCGTCGTCTATTACCAGCAGAAGGTCAATCTGCAGACCGGCGAGCATCTCGGCTTTGAGGCGCTGGTGCGTTGGCGCCATCCCCAGCTCGGCATTCTGCCGCCCGGCCGTTTCCTGCCGCTCATGGAAGGCCATCTCATCCAAAGCATGACGCGCTGTATCGTCAATACGGTCGCTCGCGATCTCAGGACGTGGAAGGCAGCGGGGCTCAGAGCCGGGTCGGTTGCGATCAATCTGCCGGAATCCCTGCTGGTCGGCGACGATGGTTATGCCCTCATCGCTGCGGCGGTCGAAGCGAACCACCTCGACTGGCTCGATTTTGCCATCGAAGTCACGGAAGACGTCTTTCTCAATCGCGGCGCCAATCAGATCGCCGAGACCATTTCGCGTTTCCGCAAGCATGGAGTGTCGGTCTCGCTCGACGATTTCGGCACCGGCTTTGCGTCGCTCGTGCATCTGCGCGACTTCCCCTTCGACGAACTCAAGATCGACCGCAGCTTCGTTGCCGAGATCGGCAAGGATGTGCGCTCGGAACAGATCATCCGGGCGATCATCGACCTCGCCCGCAACCTCGGCAAAAGGTGCGTTGCCGAAGGCATCGAAGACGAGATCCAGCGTCATTTCCTTTTGAATGCCGGCTGTGAGATCGGCCAAGGTTATCTGTTCGCTAAGCCGGAACCGGCTGCCGCGGCGGTCGAACGATTGGCACACCGGCCGGCATTGCGCAGACTATCAGGGCGGTCACGCACAATGCGGGCTGAATCCATCTCCTGAGCGAGCCGCGCACAGAGAGTGCGGCAAGGTTTAATAAAAAAGAGGGGTAGCGAATGAAAAGGGGACACTTTCGGGCGTGGCTTGTTGCGGCTTTGGCGGTCGCAGGTCCCGCGACACAGGCTGCGGCGGGGCAGGATCTCGCGGTGGACGTCGTGCATTTCTGGGTATCGAAAAGCGAAACTGCGGCGCTCGACGTTTTCCGCAGGGCCTGGGCAGCAGCCGGCAACCAGTGGGTCGACATGCCTGCGGAAAACAAGGTCGCCGTCCAGCGGGTGGTGAGCGATCGTATCGCCAACGGATATGCACCGGCGGTGATGCAGTGGAATGCAAACGAGGGATCGCGCGAACTGCCGGAAATGGGCATCGTCCAGGATATAGATGATGTCGCGCAGGCGGATCATTGGCGGGATGTCATTCCTGCCACGGTTCTTGACCGGATTTCCTACAAGGGAAAGGTCTACTTCGCGCCGACCAACATCCATGCCGAAAACTGGCTCTGGACAAGCACGGCGGCCTTGGCCGACGCCGGCATGAAGATGCCGCAGTCCTGGGACGAGCTCTTCGACGCGGCTGAAAAAATCAAGGCGACAGGACGTCTGCCGATCGCGCTCGGCGGCGCACGATGGGAAGTGTCGCTCATTTTCAACGATATCATCTATCACAAGTTCGGGCCTGAGGGTTACGCCCGTCTGATGGGCGGCGATGCCGCCCTGGTGCAGGATCCGCGCATGATCGAAGCTCTGGACCTATTGTTGCGCCTGTCCAACTATGTGGAGCCGATCGAGCAGCGCAAGGACAAGACATGGGCCGATGCCACGGCGGCGGTGGGCCAGGGCAAGGCCGGCATGCAGTTCATGGGCGACTGGGCCAAGGGCGAACTTGCAGCGCGCGGCTATAGCGTCGACAAGGATTTCGATTGCAGCCTCGTTCCGGGCACGTCCATCGCCTATTTCATGGTGATCGACGCCTTTGCCTTTCCGCTGACCAATCGGGACGGCACGGCGCAGGCTCAGCAGGCTTTCGCACGCATGGTGCTCGACCGTGACAACCAGGTCGCATTCAGCCGGATCAAGGGGTCCTTGCCGGTGCGCACCGATGTCGATCCGTCCGGGCTCGATCGTTGCGGCAAGCTGGGGTTGGAGATGATCAAGGCAAAGAAGGGTGAGGTCAGCGCCCAATCCCAGGCCATGCCGACCCAGATGTCGGAGGGCTGGATCGCCGTGGTGGGCGACTTCTTCAATAGCAGGAATATGTCTGCGCAAGAGGTTCAGAAACGCCTGCATGACTTGCTGATGCAGCGCTGACGACAGATTTTCACGGCGACCGGCCACTATCGGCAGGCGATCCGCGCATGAGCGCGCACCGTCCGTCGGCCACAGCCTTGGCTATCCATAATTCGCAAACATATCCGATATGCGCAACAAACGGCGCGCCTGCAATCCGTCTTCGCCAAAACCTTCAAGATTTAACAAAGGCTTAAGCGTCTTTAACAGATCTTGCCCGTACTGTTTTTCATGTTCCTATGTAGCGGTGTTTTTTTGACGTCACGTTTTTCATTTTCATTGGGTCGATACTTCCACGCCCTTCGCGGCCTCGGAAGGGACAGAACCGGCAACGTCGCGATCATCGTTGCCCTTAGCCTGGTGCCGATGCTCGTCGCCGTCGGCGCGAGCTTTGACTATATTCGCAGTTACAACGTCCGGCAGAAAATGCAGAGCGACCTTGATGCCGCTCTGATCGCTGCGGTCAAGCAAATCAACAATACCGAGGACACCGACGCCCTCAAGGAGAAGGTCTCCGACTGGTTCCATGCACAGGCGGACAACAGCTACACGCTTGGTGAAATCGACATCGATACCACCAACCACAACATCACGGCGACGGCGAGCGGCACCGTGCCGACGACGTTCATGAAGATCGCCAATATCGACACCGTCCCCGTCAGCGTGGGAAGCGCTGTCAAGGGGCCGGCGACGTCCTATCTCAACGTCTACATCGTCATCGACACGTCTCCGTCGATGCTTCTGGCGGCAACCACGGCGGGCCAGGCGACCATGTATTCCGGCATCGGATGCCAGTTCGCCTGCCACACCGGCGATGCTCATACCGTCGGCAAGAAGAAATACGCCAACAACTACGAATACAGCACGGCAAAGGGCATAAAGCTGCGCGCCGATGTTGCCGGAGACGCCGTCCGCGAAGTGCTCGACATGATCGACGAATCCGACAGCAGCCATGAACGGATTAAGGTCGGATTATATAGCCTCGGCGATACGCTCACCGAGGTTCTCGCACCGACACTGACCACGGCCACGGCGCGCACCCGCCTCTCGACCGCAAGCTATGGCCTCACCAGCGCGACCTCCACTGCAGCGACCTATTTCGACGTCTCGCTCGCGACGCTCAAGCAGAAGGTCGGCGCCGGAGGGGACGGAACCACCTCGGGTACGCCGCTCAAGCTGGTGCTGCTGTTGACCGACGGCGTCCAATCGCAGCGCGAATGGGTGACTGACAGCGTGGTATGGAAGAGCGGGCAGGCGGTATCCGGAGCATACTGGAATAAGGTCGCGCCGCTCAATCCTAATTGGTGCGCCTACCTAAAAGATCAATCCAATACGATGGCGGTGCTCTATACCGAATACCTGCCGATCACCTCGGACTGGGGTTACAACGCCACCGTCGGCTCGACCATGGCGAGCGCCAACTGGAAGAGCACGTGGGGCGGCACCATGGATAGCGATGTGTCGACCAGCATCACGAGGCGGGACTACATCCCCTATGCTCTGGCCGACTGTGCGTCGTCCAAGAGCCTGTTCCTGTCGGCGGCTTCGTCGACCGAGATCACGGAAGGCCTGTCGACGCTCTTCACGCAGTATCTCTCTTCCGTGCGGCTGACCCAATGAAGCGCGGGACACGGTTCGCACCGCTACGCCGCCTGATCGGCGACCGGAAGGGGGCTGCTGCGATCGAATTTGCGATCCTGGCCCTGCCGCTCTTCATCATACTGTTCGGCATTATCGAAGTGTCGCTGATGTTTTTCGTCAACTCGGCGCTTGATGCTTCGGTGCACAAGATCTCCCGGATGATCCGCACCGGCGAGGTGGCATCCTCCAAGATCACGTTGGCCGGTTTCAAGGCCAAGATATGCGAAGACATGCTTCTGTCGTTCGACTGCTCCAGCGGTCTCGTCGTCAAAGTGAACGTGCTTTCCGACATGTCGTCCGCTGCCCACACCGATCCGATCGACAGCAGCGGCAAACTCACCGTCACCGAAACTTACGATATCGGCAAGGGCAGCGACTACATCCTGGTTCAGGCGTTCCTGCCATGGACGGCCGTCGTCAGTTTCTTCGACCTGTCGAGCGCCAAGCTTTCCGACGGCCGCTATCTCCTCGGATCTTCCGCTCTGTTCCGCAACGAGCCTTTCTAACATGACCATGAAACGGAGCCTGTCCCTTTTCCGCTTCGCGCGGTCCCGCATCCGTCATCTCGTGCGCGACCGGTCGGCTGCTTCAGGCGTGGAATTCGCGCTCGTGCTGCCGATCCTGCTAATGCTGCTGTTCGGCACCGCCGATCTCGGCCATGCGCTGACGGTCAGCCGCAAGATAGACGAGATCGCCTCGTCCACAGGCGACATGATTGCCCAGCAGAGCGCCTGGACGACGTCCGACGTCGCCAAGCTTCTTTCGGGCGCCAGCTTCATCCTGCAGCCATACGAAACCACCGAACTGACGATCACGGTCGCGGTCAACGACGTCAATGCGAGCGGCAGTGCGACCGTTAACTGGTCCGCCGCGTTCAACACCTCGGCGGTGAATTCCGGCACGGCGAGCGCGGTTGCAATCCCCGCGAAAATCCAGGAGACAGGCGTGCAGGTGGTGCTGACCCGGGTTCAATACACATTGACGACACCGGTCTCGGCGTTTTTCTCAAATTTCACCGGCCAGAACGGTTACAGCTTCGACCGCTATTTCTTCAATCGTCCGCGCGTGAGTGACACGATTACTTACAAGTAAACCGAAGGAATGCCAGCAGGATCGCCAACCAATGCGCCATGCACTTGGACAGGTTGCCGCCGGGCTGGCAATTGTGCATTGCTGCGGCCGATGAGAGTGTCGAGGATCATGACATGACAGCAGGAAGGGTTCGCGGCGGCATGGGGCGGTTGCCGGTCACGGCGGTGATCGTTCTGGCGGCCGCGCTCTATTCGCATGCCGGTGCTGTGGCGGGAGACCGGCAATGGTCGCAAGATCCGGGCAGCCATTGCAAATTCGTGGCGCCGGCCTCCTTGACCAGCGGCCCCACTTTCTGGATCGGCGTCTGTGTCGATGGGAAGGCGTCAGGGGAAGGAATGCTGCGCCGCCGGGACGGCGATCGGGTCGGCCCAGCCTTCTTCGGCCGGATGAAGGAAGGCGTCCCCGAAATCGGCGTCGTCGATCTGGCGGACGGATTCAGGGCCGGCCGTTTCAGCGGCGATGACATCGGCGGGCAAGCCGAGACCGACCCGCAGGAGAGGCTCGACGCCTTCCATATCGCGGCTGAAGCAGCGCGGGCGGTCAGTGCCGGATATGCCGCCGAGAAAAATGCGGGATCGGCCCGTCACTATGAAGAGCTTGCCGACACATTGGAGCAGCAGACGGATTGAACCGGCGTTCAATGCTCCCGAGGGAGGGAGGCCGGCACAAGCCCAGGCGCGAGGTTGCCCGCTCAGCCGCCGAGCCTGACGATGCCATATGGATTGAACTTGAACTCGTCCACTTCGTAAGTGGAATTGAAGGAGAGGCTTGCCCGCCGCTCCTTCAGCGTCGGGTCGAGTCCCCGCCCGGCAATCTCTTCGGCGACCGCATCGATGATGGCGACGATCTGCCTTTCGCTGCCGGCCGTGTCAGGCACATAGACATCCGGCAGGCCGACGAGATGGAAGCCGACGCTTTCGAGATACCCCCGTGCGGAGAGCGGCCGCTTCGCAAAGGCCAGCCGGCCGATCCGCTGCTGGGTCAGCCCGTCGGCGGCCTTCTGCGCTTCGGCTCCCTGCCGGATCAACTCTCTCCACCGATCGAGCCCATGGGCGATACCGGCGCTTTCACCCTTTACGGCAACCGCTCCCGCACCGATCAAACGTTCGACGAGGCGGAGCGCCAGCATCGAAACCTTCACCGTCTCCGCCTGCGCCATGCTCGGCCCAAGGATGTAGAGCACCGACTGATGATCGGCGACGGCTTTCTCGTCTGTCTGGTCCCACGCATCGGGTTCGACCCGATCCCAGCAGACGTCGAATGACCGGCTCATGCGATCATCCGGCTCGGCCTGCGAATAATCCTCATCGATGCTGAACCCGGCGGCAAAGTCGGCGATCGCCTGCGATGCCGCCTCGGACAGGTGGCTCAGGTCGCGATCCCGCCCGAGAAAACACAGGACATGCCTTGGTGTCACCGACGATGCCTCGGCCTGCAGCACTTTCTCGCTGGAATCCGGGCCGGGGTCCTTGGCAGATGACGGCCTCCAGCCGATCATCGCCCATAGGGTCCCCAACAGCGCGCGGCGCATGAGATTCACGATCGATGCCTTTCGTCCGGTCGAATGTTTCGGGCTGCCTCAGCCTTGTAAACATCCGAAATCCGAAACGAAAGACATCGCCATCGCCAAGGAGATGCTCAGGCCCAGATATCCCCTGGCATGAAACCTTCGGTGAAGGGATCATCATTGTCGAGAACGAGGGTATTCAGGCCGGAGATCCAGCTGGTGCCGGTCAGCGTCGGGACAACGGCGGATCTGTCGCCGATCCTGGCTTCTTCGACCAGCCTGCCGGTGTAGATATTGCCGAGAATCCCCTGATGCCGGAAATCCTGATCGAGCGGCAATTCGCCCTTGGCATGCAGAACGGCCATCTTCGCGCAGGTGCCGGTGCCGCAGGGGCAGCGATCGAGCGCTCCCGTCCAGGTGGCGGGATCGTCCCAGGAAAGATCGCCTGTCGCCATCGTCACCGTATTCTTCCAGTCGGCGTTCGGATTGTCGGTCGGCCCCGACAGCTGCGAGATCGTGATGCCGACGCCGGGATAGTGCGGATGGGCTACCGGCAATTGTTCGATGGCGGCCTGTCGGATCATCGCCGAAACACGCGCGATCTCCCGCCCATGTGCCGGGATCAGTTCAAGACCTTTGAACTGCCTGACATCGGCGATGACATAGAACATGCCGCCCCAGCCGACATCGACGGTGACCTTTCCAAGATGCGGCACGTCGATGACGGCATCGAGATGGGCGGCAAATGCCGGCACGTTTTTGAAGGTCACGCTCTTGACCTTGCCGTTGCGGCATTCCGCCTTGACGCGGATCAGGCCGGCCGGCGCCTCGAGAACCAGCTCGGTGACCGGCTCCTTCATCGGCAGCATGCCCATTTCCAGGAAGGACCGTCACCACCGAGATGGTATTGCCGCCCGACATCATCGGATATTCGACCTGCTCCATGATGACATAGCCGGCATCGGCCTCCGGATGACAAGGCGGCACGATGATGTTGCAGCAATGGGCGGGATAGCCGCGCGGCTCGCGCAGCATCAGCTTGCGCAGCTGGTCGTCATTGGTCTCCAGCCATTTCATTTTCTCATAGACGGAATTGCCGGGAATATGCGGCACGCCACCCGTGATCACGCGCATCGGCGTGCCTGCATGAGTATCGACCGCGTGGATCGTTCTTTTGAATCCCATGACCATTCTCCTCTGCGGTTCGGTTGCGCCATTACGTGGACATTTCGTATACGATATCATTTATACGAATGCCCATGCTTGTCGATCACGAGAGTCATGTTTATGAACATACATGTACATTTTCGCCGTAAGCGTCTTGCTTTTGCTGCGATCGCCTGCGGGAACAGCCGGACCGAAGCTCAACAGCATCCGGCGGCCAAGGAAACACGGGATTGGAGATTGCGATGACGGATGAGATCCTGCTCGATCGGACGGAAGCCGAGGCCTTGGCGATGCGAGCCTGCCTGGCAGCAGGTGCGGGGGAAACCACTGCCCGCTCCCTGGTGGACGCCACCTTGTCAGCCGCACTCTATGGGCCTGCCACACTCGGATTTCCGCATATGGTCGATTATCTCGACAGTTTTCGAGAGGGCCGCATCAACGGCGATCCTTCGCCGAGCTGCGAGCGCCCCTACCCCGCCTTCTTCGTCGCCGATGCCGACCGGGGCATTGCACAGCTCGGCTTCGATCTTGCCTTCGAACAGTTGGTCGAGGCGGCGCGCACCTTCGGCGTCGCGATCTTTACGCAGACCAACAGCTACACGGCCGGCGAACTCGGCTACTACGTCCGCAGGCTTGCCGACGAAGGGATCGCCGGCCTCGCCGCCACCAATGCCAATGCCATGGTGGTCGCCAAAGCGGGTGGACCCGCCGTCTACAGCACGAACCCGATGGCCTTCGGCTTTCCGCTGGGGGAAGGCTCGCTGCCTCTCATCATCGACCAGGCATCGAGCGCGACCGCCTATGTCAATATCGTCGCCGCCGCCGCCGAGGGGCGCGCCATCCCGGAGGGCTGGGCCGTCGACGCAGCGGGTATCGACACCCAGGATGCGGCGAAAGCGCTTGCCGGGGCGCTGCTTCCTTTCGGCGGGCGCAAGGGCGCCAATGTGGCGCTGATGGTGGAAATGCTGTCGGCCGGCCTCTCCGGCGGCCCCTGGTCATTGGACACGCCGTCTTTCAGAGAGGGAAGCGCCAGCCCCGGCGTGGGCTTGACCGTCGTCGCGATGATGCCGGGGCGCACCGACGATGGCCTTGTCGAACGTGCCCGCCGCCAGGCATCCCGCCTTCAGGAGAAGGGCGTCTTCGTGCCCGGTGTCACCGGCATCGAATATCCGAGACCGGCGACGGAAGGCCTGAAAGTACCGCGCGCCGTATTCGAAGCTGTCGTGAAGATCGCGGGCGCCTGACGGTTCCTGCCATCGCTGGGTTGACGCTCAGCGGGGCTTTTTTGCCGGAAGATGTTCGAGGAGCGATTGGCAGGCGCTCATGATGTGCGCATAGAGCAACTCTGCGGCCTTTTCTTCGTCGCGCGCGCGGCACGCTTCGAGGATCTGCCGATGCTCTCGATCCGCCGTTTGCTTGCCATGCGACAGCGTCAACTGCACCCTGAGATATCGTTCCAGCCGGTCATTGACGGAACGGATGGTGGTGACGAGAAATGGCCGCTGCGCATCCTCGTAGAGGCAGCTGTGGAATCGCCAGTTCAATTCCGACCACCGGGCGACATCCGTCTCCCCTGCGAAGGCGTCGCAATAGGCAAGCGCCTTTTCAAAGGTCTCTTCCGTCATATGCGGGATCGAGAGCTTGATGGCGTTCGATTCCAGGATCGCGCGCACCTCGAAGATCTGGGCGATCTCGGGCTCCGAAACGCTGGTGACGATCGCGCCCTTGTTCCGGTGGAATTCCACCAGGCCTTCGGCCTCAAGCCGTTTAAGCGCCTCCCGCACTGGAATCTTGCTGACGTTGAACAGCCGGGCGACATCGTCCTGGCGGATCGGTTCGCCTTCATCAAGAGAACCGTCAGCAATGGAATCACGGATGAATTTCAAAATTACATCCGAGGCCGTCGGCGCCTTCCCGAGATTTGTCACCTGAGCGGTGTTGAAAGGCATTCCCCAAAGCTCCTTCTTTCCGGGATAAAGATCCTGCTTGGGATATCGTAGACGATCTCATTCCTCAAGATCGATGAGCTTTTTCAGCAGGGCTTGTGCGCCGGCAATCTCCGGATCCAGCCGCCGATTGCGTTCACCGCCGAATTGCCGTGCGGGCCCGATGGGACGGCTCCTTTCGACGTCCACTTCAACAGCGTGTCGACAAATTCAAGCGGAAAAATTACATTGCCGACAGGCTGGTTTTCTGGCCCAATGGAGATCCGCATCTGGAGAAAGAAACTTAAGTGCCTGATGAATCCGAAGTGAAACGCATCCGCGGATTTCTCCACTTCCGGCGCGAGAACGGCACGACGGATGTCGCACTGGGGCCGTTGCGGGCTGCGGAGTAATCGCATGACAATCAACAGCATCGGATTCGTCGGCACCGGCGCCATCACCGAGGCGATGGTTCGCGGTCTATTGGCCGAACCGGCCTATGCCTCCGAAATCCACGTGTCGCCGCGAAGCGCGCATATCGCCGCGACGCTGGCAGCCGAATTCGCCTCGGTCAGAATTGCCGGGGATAACCAGACTGTCGTCGATCGCAGCGACATGGTCTTCCTGGCGATAAGGCCGCAGATCGCCGAGGAGGTCGTGCGCGCGCTGTCGTTCAGGACCGGCCAGACGGTGGTCAGCCTCGTCGCGGCGACGGAGCGCCAGGCGCTGCTCGATTGGATCGGCGCCGATATCGATCTCGTCCAGGCCATCCCCCTGCCCTTCGTCGCACAGCGGCAAGGCGTCACCGCCATCTATCCCGCCGATACCACCATCGCGGCGCTGTTCGACACGCTCGGAACGGCCGTGCAATGTCAGTCGAGGAAGGAGTACGATCTCCTCGCAGCCGCCAGCGCTGTCATGTCGACCCATTTCGGCGTCATGGAGTCGATCACCGGCTGGCTGGAAAAAAGCGGCCTCGAAAGGGCAAAGGGCCAAGCCTACATCGCCCCGCTCTTTGCAAGCCTGGCGCAGAAAGCCAACAACCCCTGTAACGAGCCGTTCAGCGCGCTCAGCCGCGAATTCGCCACCAAGGGCGGCCTGAACGAGCAGGTTCTTTCGGACTTCGACAACAAGGGCGGCCTTGCCGCGCTCACCGCCGCGCTCGATGGCGTGCTCGCCCGCATCGAGGGCCGCGGGAGCTGAAACGCATGGCATCGACATGGCTGCGGATAGGTCTCGGCGCCGTCCTTCCGGCCGTCGCGGCCCTTCTCGGCGGAGCTATCTTTGCGCATGCCGAGGCGGCAAAACGACCAGCCGTTTCCACCGTCACTCTCTACGTCTCACCACAGACCGTCCGTTGGGCCACCGTCTACAAGGTTCCCGATCCCGCCGATCGCGATCCCTATTACCATGTCGAGGTGATCGAGAAGGAGCGGCATACGCCGCCCTGGCAATTCAAGCGGCTTGCCACTCATCTCGTCGTGACGGCGGAGGCTATGGACAGGAGCCGCCTCAAACAGAAAATAAAGACCTATTTTTATAAGGACATCGAGTTCCGGATCGCTTACCGGGCCTGGCGAGAACAATCTCTGGCGCAAAGGGAGACCGTGGTTTGCCGCACGGCAATTCTCGAATGCGTCGGCGCCGGCGGCAGTATGCGCCCATGACAGGTCTTGAAGCGATTTAGAAAGTCGGTGGCGTGCAGGCGCTGATGACTTCGCAGGGCACCGGCCCGACACAGCGAAACCGGTGCGGTCGCCGGCTTTCGAAATAATAGGCATCCCCCGGCCCGAGGATACGCCGTTCGTCATCGACGGTCACCTCAAGCCTTCCCGAGAGCACGATCCCGCCCTCTTCTCCCTCGTGAACGAGCGGAATCTTTCCAGTGTCGGCGCCCGGCTGATAACATTCCTTGAGTATTTGCAGGCTGCGCCCGAACAGGTTTTCCCCGACCTGCCTGTAGGAGATGGCGCCCTTGCCGATCTCCACCAGTTCCTCGGCCGCATAAAAGGCCTTCCTCGGACGCTCGGGCTCAAAGGCGAAGAACTCCGCCAGACCGATCGGGATACCGTCCAGAATCCGCTTCAGGGCCCCGACCGAGGGGTTGGAGGCGTTCGATTCGATCAGCGAAATCGTCGAATTGGGCACGCCGGTGCGCTTGGCGAGCTCGCGCTGGGAAAGCTTATGAGCGATGCGGAGATGGCGAAGGCGGCTGCCGATGTCGACTGACATGATACGGTCCGTTTGTGTTGTCCAGAATATCGAAAAACATATCCGAGCATCCATTCAGTTTCAATGACTTGCACCACCAAAGAAAAGGACTTGTTTGCAAGGGAGAAATTGCCATTCTCCACGCCATTCAACGGAGGCCAGCATGGACCAGATCAGCAAGACGAACGCGCCCGTACTCGAAAATTTCTGGATGCCGTTCACCGCGAACCGGCAGTTCAAGACCACGCCGCGCCTTCTGGCCACCGCGGAGGGCATGTATTACACCGATGTCGACGGAAACCAGGTGCTTGACGGCACCGCCGGGCTCTGGTGCTGCAATGCCGGCCATGGCCGCAGGAAGATCGCCCAGGCCGTCGAGCGGCAGCTTTCGACCTTGGATTATGCCCCGACCTTTCAGATGGGCCATCCGATCGCCTTCGACTTCGCCGCGAAACTGGCTGCGAATGCGCCGGGCGGCCCGGACGGCAAGCTCGACAGGGTCTTTTTCACGGGCTCGGGTTCGGAATCGGTTGATACGGCGCTGAAGATCGCCATCGCCTATCAGCGTGCGATCGGCCAGGGCACCCGCACGCGCATCATCGGGCGCGAGAAGGGCTATCACGGCGTCGGCTTCGGCGGCATTTCCGTCGGCGGCCTCGTCAACAACCGGCGGGTCTTCCCGCAGATACCGGCCGACCATATGCGCCATACGCTCGACGTCGAGCGCAATGCCTTTTCGAAGGGCCTTCCCGCCCACGGCGTGGAACTGGCCGACGATCTGGAACGCCTGGTGCAGCTGCACGGCGCCGAAACCATTGCCGCCGTCATCGTCGAACCGATGTCGGGATCGGCGGGCGTGGTCCTGCCGCCGAAGGGTTATCTGGAAAAGCTGCGTGCAACCGCCGACAAGCACGGCATCCTGCTGATTTTCGACGAGGTCATCACCGGCTTCGGCCGTCTCGGCACGCCGTTCGCCGTCGATTATTTCGACGTCGTGCCCGATCTCGTTACCACGGCGAAGGGCCTGACCAACGGCGCGATCCCGATGGGCGCGGTCTTTGCCAGCCGCAAGGTCTATGACGGCCTAATGGTCGGCCCGGAAAACGCGATCGAACTCTTCCACGGCTATACCTATTCCGGCCATCCGGTCGCCTGCGCTGCCGGGCTTGCGACCCTCGAAATCTATGAGGAAGAAGGGCTGCTGACCCGCGCAGCCGAGCTTGCCGACTATTGGCAGGAGGCCCTGCATTCGCTGAAAGGCCTGCCCAATGTCGTCGACATCCGCAATCTCGGTCTGGTCGGCGCGGTCGAACTGGCGCCCCGCAACGGCGCGCCGGGAACCCGCGCCTACGACGTCTTCGTCGACTGCTTCAACAAGGGCTTGCTGATCCGTGTGACCGGCGACATCATCGCGCTCTCGCCGCCGCTCATCATCGAGAAGGGCCAGATCGACACGATCGTTTCGACCATCGCCGACGCGCTGAAGCGCGCCGCGTAGACTTGTCGACGGGAAGCATCGACGCGACGACCTCGGGCAGCACGCCCGGGGTCGGAAGACTGCGTCTTGCCAGGCACTCAAGGTCGTACGTAAAGATTTATTAACCCCGAGACCCCAGAGTCGGGGTTAATCGTTAACCAGCCGCGAATCGGGGAGCCGATGGGGTGCGCCTCAATTGAAAGCCTTTGCCATTTCAGGGATCTTTCCGAGGTTCCCGCTCACCGGCAATTGCGCAACAGCGATCTGCTGGAACAACTGAGGAAGGCCGTCGATTTCCGTTACATCGCCGTCGGCGGACTGGATCTCGAAGGATATCGGATCGGGAGGGGCCGCTCCATCGATACCGATATGCCGCCCGCCTATATCGACACCTATTTTGGAGAAAAGCTCGGCCTATCCGATCCACTCGTCGTCCAGTCACTCAACCGGGCAACGCCGCTGACGGAAGAAGAAGCCTTCGACACCATGGCGCCGTCACAACGCCTCCGGTATTTGCTGCGATCCTATGAGATCGGGCGGCGAATACAGATTCCGCTCTCAAGGAACGGCATTGTTTACGGAGGGGTTTGCTTCACGCGAGAAAAGCCGTTCACCGCAAGCGAACAGGAACTGCTTGTCTTCTTTGCCGAGCCGCTGCATCGGGCGATCACCAAGCCGCTGATGGACCGTTTTGCAGCCGGCGTCCTTCGCCTGACCAGCGGCGAACTCCGCTGCCTCGAACTCGCGGGCAAGGGGCTCACAAGCGAGGAAATTTCCGGTGCGTCGGACTATCAAACGGAAACCATCAACAGCTATCTGAAGAGCGCGACGAAGAAGCTCGGGGCAGCCAATCGCGCCCATGCGATTGCCGAAGCGATCCGCCGGCAACTCATAAGCTGACACCCGGAACTCCGAATCATGACACGGCTCCGCGAAACGGGGCCATTTTTTCGTTCGGACGTGTGCTGCAGCCGGACGGCTCGAAGCTCGCCAATTCAAAAATCGCAGAGAATATCCAGATCACGAAGCATTTGACGAAAATCAATTTCTCGGTCGGTTTGGTTAACCGCAAATAAACCGCCTTATCCCATTTCTGGGGTCATCGATCAGGCGGGTAGACGCCAGTTCCGACATGACGACGGGCTTCGATGTGATTGCGGCGCGTGCCCAATTACGGTTTTCAGTTGAGGTCAGAATGTCGAGTCACTCTCATATGCATGCCAGCAGCAATTCGGTTCCCGGTTACGACAGCGGAGCCGCCAAAACCAAAAGCCGAAGCGTCGAACGCCGCCTCGATTTCATGCAGCTCGACCAGCAGGGACGCGCAGGCATCCGCGCTCTGAAGACGCTGATCGAACGCGAGCTGCCGCACGGATTGGACAAGTTCTACGCGCAGCTGCGCAAGAGCCCGGAAGTCAGCCGTTTCTTTTCGACGGAAGAGAACATCGCGCGGGCAAAGGGCGCGCAGGCAGGCCACTGGGTCAATATCGCCGACGGCAATTTCAACGAGGATTATGTCGCCAAGGTCAAGACGATCGGAACCGTCCACGCCCGCATCGGCCTGGAGCCGCAATGGTATATCGGCGGCTACGCGATCATTGTCGATCATCTGATCAACCGCGCCGTCGAGGAAATGGTCCCCAAGGGCGGGGTATTCTCGAAAAAAACGATGAAGCCGGCGGAGTTCGGCAACGCGCTGGCAAGCCTCGTCAAGGCTGTCATGCTGGATATGGATCTCGCCATCTCGGTCTATATCGACGAGGCGGAGATCGCCAAGCAGAAGGCCCAGGCCGATGCGATCGAAGCGGAGCGTCAGCTTGTCGGCACCACTTTCGGCAGGGCGATGGCGGCGATTGCCGCCAAGGATGTCAGCTACCGGATCGACGATGATCTGCCGGAAGCCTATCACGCCCTGCGCGACGACTTCAACAATGCGCTGGACCAGCTGTCGACGACGATCGAGCAGATCAGCGGGTCTGCGACGCAGATCAATGCGGGGTCGCAGGAGATCCGCTCCGCCGCGGACGATCTTGCCAAGCGAACCGAACAGCAGGCCGCCTCCATCGAGGAAACGGCGGCCGCGCTCGAGGAGATTACCACCACGGTGAAGGACTCCAGCCGGCGCGCGGAAGAGGCGGGTCAACTGGTTGCCAAGGCCCGCATCGGCGCCGAGAAGTCGGGCCAGATCGTCCAGCAGGCCGTCGCCGCGATGGGGGCAATCGACAGCTCGTCGCGGGAGATCTCCAACATCATCGGCGTCATCGATGAAATCGCCTTCCAGACCAATCTTCTTGCGTTGAATGCCGGCGTCGAAGCGGCGCGCGCGGGGGAGGCCGGCAAGGGCTTCGCCGTCGTCGCCCAGGAGGTTCGAGAACTGGCGCAACGGTCCGCCAAGGCGGCAAAAGAGATCAAGGGGCTGATCAACAACTCGGGGGAACAGGTAAAGGCGGGCGTGTCCCTGGTCGGGCAGACCGGCGAGACGCTGACGGTGATCGTCGATGAGGTCCAGGAGATCGACCGGCACATCGGCGCCATCGTCAGGGCGTCGAGCGAGCAGGCAACGGCGCTCCATGAGATCAACACTGCCGTCAACGCGATGGATCAGGGCACCCAGCAAAACGCCGCCATGGTCGAGCAGTCGACCGCGGCGAGCCATGCCCTGGTCCAGCAGGTCGGCCATATCGCTCAGATGCTGAGCGAATTCCACATTGGCAAATCCGCGGCATCCCAGATGCGCCCGGCCCGACAAGCAAACGGCTCCTCGACAACCGCCTCGCCGGCGCGCGCGTTGCGGGCAAAACTCGGCGCGGCCTATCCGAGCCATGGCAACGCCGCCATTGCAAGCAATGAGTGGGAGGAGTTCTGACGCCGCCCGCCGGTCTCGATCGCAGGCCGGCTAAAGACCATCGCCACCCGGCTGACACGAAGCCCAGATTCTGTTCATGCCCAGCCGCAGCCGATGCGGCCGGTCATGGGCAGCCTTGTCACGATCAGGCTTTCAAGGTCTGCGACGGCAGTTGACCGAAACGCTTCCGGTACTCGGCTGAAAATCGCCCGAGATGGGTAAACCCCCATCTGTGCGCGATGTCGGTGACGGCCTGTCTCGTGCCGGATTCGAGCAGATCGCGATGGGCGGCAAGCATCCGGAGTTCATGCAGGTAGGCCATCGGCGTGGTATTCCTGAACTGCCGGAAACCCTGTTGCAAGGTGCGGACGCTGACCTTGGCTGCGGTGGCGATGTCGCTCAGCGAAATCGGCTCGGCCATATGTTCCCGCATGAAATCGATCGCCCATTTCACGTGGCGAGGAGCCGGGGCCGGCGCGGGGAGCGCAAGCGCCTCCGAATAGCGATGGGGACAGGTTTCCAGAAGCAGATAGATCATCGCGTCGCAGAGCGCGCTCAGAGCCAGCGGCGACTGCTGCAGCGGCCCGTCGCCGTTAAGCCCACGATAGAGGTTCACGGCGAGCTGCTGCAGGACGAGCCCCGAACCGGTCGTCAGATCGATGGTCGGATGGAAATCGGTGTCACCGCTGATCGTCCGCTCGAACATATGCGTGAGCTGTCTGTTGATCCTCGCCTGATCGACGAACAGGCCGAGATGACGGCGCGGGCCGATCAGGCGGGAACCCGAGGCGCGGCCCGCCCCGAGAATGGCGCCGCGACCGGGAATCGAATCGATCTGCTCCTTCCCGGCATCGAAGACGGCATTCCCCTCCATCGGCAGGAATATGATCACCTTGCCGTTGGGTGCCTCGCGCCGAACCGAGATCGTGCCCTCGTAGGCACAGTCGGCGATGGTCAGCTCTTCCGTCGAGACGAAATTGCAGCGGTAGGCGATAGGCGCGCCGGCTTGCGCCGCAGCCTTGATCGGCGAGTTCGGCGTCGACAATATTTCCGAGAGTGCATCCGGGTCCGTGCCGTTGAAGGCCGTCTCCCAAAACGACGGGCTCTGCCTCGCCGGATCGTGGAGGAAGCTGCCATTGGCTGGCATAGGGGAACGACCGGACATTCATAACCTCGAAGACAATGGCCATCGGTGATAAGCGATTTGCGCAAGCATTTCTTTGCATTTTGCGCCGTTTGATGCGGTTTCAGCCATATCGATTGATGGCGAGATCCCGCGCGTCGATTTCCGGATTGCCGCCGCCGACCAGATCACTGATCAACCGCGCCGAACCGGTGCTCATCGTCCAGCCGAGCGTGCCGTGGCCGGTATTGAGGAAGAGGCCGATGATCTTGGTCGGGCCGATGACCGGTGTGCCATCCGGCGTCATCGGGCGCAGGCCGGACCAGAAGGACGCCTTGGAAACGTCGCCGCCGGGGAAAAGATCGGTGACCGAATGTTCCAGCGTGCTGCGGCGGGCGAAGCCGAGATCGTTGGTATAGCCGGAGATTTCAGCCATGCCGCCGACGCGGATGCGTTCGCCGAGCCGGGTGATTGCGATCTTGTAGGTTTCATCCATGACGGTCGATTCCGGTGCGCGCGACGCATCGGTGATCGGGATGGTGAGCGAATAGCCCTTCACGGGATAGACCGGCAATCTGATGCCGAAGGGCTTGAGCAGCAGCGGCGAATAGCTGCCGAGCGCAACCACCACCGCATCCGCATCCATCCGTTCGCGCTCGCGATCGGGATCGCCGTCGCCATCGCGATGGCGAGCGGTGATGACGCCGCGCACGCGGCCCGCCTCGACATCCAGCGCCTTGATCGTCGTGCCATAGGCAAAGCGGACGCCGAGCGCCTCGGCTTTGGCGGCCAGCGCATTGGTGAATTTGAAGCAGTCGCCGGTTTCGTCCTTCGGCGTCAGCAGGCCGCCGACGATCTTGTCGCGCACGTGTTTCAGTGCCGGTTCGAAGCGGATGCAGCCGTCCCGGTCCAGCACCTCATAGGGAATGCCGTCGGCCGCCAGCGCCTTGACGTCCTTGGCCGAGGCGTCGAGCTGCTGCTGCGTGCGGAACAGCTGCAGCGTTCCCTGCATGCGTTCGTCATAGGCGATGCCGGTCTCGGCGCGAAGGTCGGCCAGCGCGATGCGGCTGTAATCGGCAAGCCGCAGCATGCGGCTCTTGTTGATCGCGTAGCGCTCGGAGGTGCAATTCGACAGCATCCGCGCCATCCAGGAGAGCATGGCCATGTCGAGCTTCGGGCGCAGGATCAGCGGCGCATGTTTCATGAACAGCCACTTCATCGCCTTCGCCGGAATGCCGGGCGCGGCCCATGGCGAGCAATAGCCGAAGGAGACTTCGCCGGCATTGGCAAAGCTCGTTTCCAGCGCCGGGCCTTTCTGCCGGTCGACGACGGTGACCTCATGACCTGATTTGGCCAGCTGATAAGCGGATGTGACGCCGACGATACCGGCACCCAGAACAATGACTTTCATGATCTTCCCAATGATGGAGCCGCCGGGCTCTCAGCGATATTGCCTGTCGTAACGATCGCCCAGACCGGTTAGGATTTCGTA
This sequence comes from Rhizobium sp. BT03, assembly GCF_030053155.1. Classification (NCBI taxonomy): domain Bacteria; kingdom Pseudomonadati; phylum Pseudomonadota; class Alphaproteobacteria; order Hyphomicrobiales; family Rhizobiaceae; genus Rhizobium; species Rhizobium sp. BT03. Next base: position 583,677 of record NZ_CP125641.1, on the reverse strand, counting down.
AGATATCGTGCCGGCATCGCCGGCGATGTCCTCGAGCGTCTGGTTCGGGCCAAGCACTTCGACCAGACTGCCCAGCGTCAGCGTGCCTTCGGGCAGTGCCGACACGTCGACGGTCACGCTGTCCATCGAGACCCGGCCGACGATCGGCAGGCGGATGCCGTTGACATAGACGGCGCCGCGATCGCTGAGCGACCTGGGCAGACCGTCGGCATAGCCGGCGGCGATGGTGGCAAGACGCATTTCCCGCTGGGTGACATGCGCGCCGCCATAGCCGACCTTGGTGCCTGCCGGCACGGTGCGGGTCTGCACGACGGCGACGTCGAGGCTGACGACCGGCTCCATCGGGTTCGTCTCGCCGGCGTTGGGCGCGCCGCCGTAAAGCGCGATGCCGGGGCGGGCGAGCACGCCGTGATAGGCATCACCCAGGAAGACCCCGCCGGAATTGGCGAAGGACATGTCGAAGCCGGGAAATTCATCGGCAATGCGCGACATCTCGGCCGATTGTTCGCCGTTCTGGTCGCTCTCCATATCGTCGGCCGAAGCCAGATGGCTCATGATGAACAGGATTTCGACATTGCTGCCGTCGCGAAGCGCTGCGGCGAGTTCGGCTCGTTCCTCCCCGGGAAAGCCGAGCCGCGACATGCCGGTGTCGAATTGCAGCACGGCAGGCAGGCAGCGCTTCAGCATGCGCGCCGCCGCCGACCATTGCCGCCACTGGGCCAGCGAGTTGAGAACCGGGACGATGCCCATCTCGGCGCAGGCGATCTCGTTGCCCGGCTGCAAGCCGTTCAACACGAAAATCTGCGCGTCGCGCGCAAGGGCCGGCCGCAGCCTGACGGCCTCGACGAACTGGGCGACGAAAAAATGCCTGCAGCCTTCGCCGTAGAGCGTTTTGGCGACGCGCTCGGCGCCGAGACCGTAGGCATCGGCCTTGACGACGGCCCCCGCGCGGACCGGCGCCAGCATCGATACGAGCTTGCGGTAGTTGCGGCCGAGTGCGGCAAGATCGATCGTCAGATAGCCTGTGGCTCCCTGCGCGGTCGTCGCGGTGCGTGTGCGGGAAACCAAAATATCGCCATCCATGTCCATCCCTCTCGATCTCAAGAAAGTTTATGAAACAATGCGCGAAATTGCCTATCAATCAGCAGTCGATTATTGCATGATTTGCCTATTATCCGCATAATCGACGAAAATTTGGAATCATCCATCATGCCCGCCCTCGACTCGATCGATCGCAATATCCTGAGACTGCTGCGCCTCGATGCGCGCATGAGCAACGCCAAGCTTGCCGCCGAGATCGGCCTGTCGCCATCGGCCTGCCTCAGGCGCATCAAGATCATGGAAAAGTCAGGGGTGATCCGCGGCTACACGGCGCTGGTGGACACCGGCAACGCCGACGAGATGATCGCCGTGATCATCAACATCACGCTCGAGCGACAGACGGAGGATCATCTCGACCGCTTCGAGGCGGCGGTTCGCCGGCATCCCGAGATCCGGGAATGTTTTCTGATGACGGGCGGTTCCGATTATCTCTTGCGCGTGGAGGTCGCCAGTCCGGGCGAGTTCGAGCGCATCCACAAGGAAATATTATCGAGCCTGCCGGGCGTTCTCAGGATTCATTCCAGCTTCTCGATCCGCAATGTTCTGGCGACGCGCACCAGAGGCCGGCGGTGAGACGCGATCCCCACCCTTATATCAACTCCAGCGCCGTCGCCTTGGCGACCGCTTCACTCGTCGTGGCGACGGTCAGCTTCCGGCGCGCCGAGGCGAGATAGAGCTGCACCGCGCTCACCGAAATGGACAGGCGGGCGCAGATCTGCTTTGCCAGAAGGCCGTTGGCGGTCATCTCCAGGCACTGCAGTTCGCGACGCGACAATTGCGGAAAATCCGCGGTTTTTCTCATCCCCGACAGAACCATGGCCCTGTCGTGAAGATGGTGGGCGAGAAACTGCAGGTCGCGCATACTGTCCATGCGGAACTGCCGCCAATAGGCATCGGGATGATTGGACGTCACCGTAAACAGCGAACGCTCCCCTTGCGGCCCCCGCACCGGCAAGGTCACCCCTTGTCGCCCGACGCCGAAGGCCATGGCCTCCTTGAAGAAGCCGTAGGCCCGGCCTGAATCCCATTTCGATGCGCACCATTCCACGGGCAGGAAGCCGCGCCGGCCGAGACGTATGACGGGATCGATGCTGAAATAGTCCCGGTCAAGATATTGCTTCACCCACTCGGGCGGGTAAGTCAGCATCAGCAATGGATTGCTGTCCGCCGCCCCCGAAGAGCGGGTCACATGCAGAACCATATGCGATATCGCATAGATGTGGCGGACTTCATCCAGCGTCGTTTCCAGATCCTGCAATGTCGGCGATGCGGAGATCCGGTCCAGACAGTAGAAAAAACGAGAACTGCTCAGCATGAGATGGACTCGTGGTTGCGTATTTCCATAACTGCTCGCAACGGTAACATTTCGCGATTGCCGAGAACAGCATATTTTTTGGCAACCATGACGCGACATGAAGAACAGGTTAAAGAACTGGTGAGATCTATCCCACTGCTGGGTGTTGGGACAGCCACGGCGCTTACCGCATGCCGCCATCGACAAGAGCTCTGGCAGGATAGGGAGAGGCTTGCTCCAGAAGTCGGGACAGGTTGGCCCGAAGTGTCCGACAATTGTCCGCCGTCACATCCCATAGGCCAACATACAGCTTACCGATCTCTGGCCGGGATCGGGCAAGCGGCGTCGGCTTCCAGCCAATCCTCCGGTACACAGCGACCATCGCGGCGTCATAGACGCCGACAATGCTCTCGATACCGGTGTCGAGCGCAAGATCGCAAAGCCCTGAGAGCAGCTCCGTGGCGACTGCGCGCGATTGCTCCATGTGTCCGGCATACGGATGAAGACAAAAGCGGGTGCATTCCCAGGTCGTCGGGCTATCGACGTCGATAGGCTGATCGAAGAAATGCCGGAACTCGCTTTTGAGCATCGTCGCTCCTGTAGTCGGCAGCAGGCGCAGCGAACCCGTCAGTGTGCCGGAAGGTTGCTGCGTGACGAGATATACGGGATCCTCGGCCTCGTCGTATCGGTCCCTCTCCCATTGATCCCGGACATCGACCTGCCATCCCAGCCGATCGCGAAAAACGGCGGCGCGAGCCCGGAACATTTCATCGAAAGCCCGTCGATCGGTCTCGAGCATGTCTTTGGTGAGTATCCGCAACATATCCGTCCCTCCTGATGTGCTGACGTTTCAACAGGAGGCCGACCGGGCGCAATCTGGATATTTCACCAGGTTGACCGGTGCTTGGCTTTGCCGTCCCCTTCCATAAGCAGTTTCTGATGTTCGTCGATCGAAAGCTCTTGGTAATTGCCAATTTTAACGCAACAACGGGAGGATTCTTGATGACCCACGACATGGCACGCGGCAAACGTATTCGAGAGGCGATATCCCGCGGCAAGTTCCGGAAAGTTCACGCTCTGGCGGCCGAACTGGACGTGTCCGTCGCCGCCGTCTCACGCTGGCAGAATGGCGGTCACACCTCGCTGGAAAGCGCCTGCGCGCTCGCCGATTTGCTAGATGTCTCCCTCGACTGGCTGCTGCTCGGGCGGGGCACGATGGACTGGCATAGGAACAGCGCGATCTCCGCTACGGAATTGCAAATGGTTCTGGCATTGCGCAACCGGTCTGCGGCAACGCGGTCCAATCTCGCCGGGCTGGTCGAATCCATCCCGCCGGAGCACCCGTAACGCCAGGCGCAATTCTCTGCGATTTTTTGACCTGAGATCAACACCTTTAGGTTGATAAAAAGCAGATCGTCGACGATCTTTCTAGTTAAAGGTTCAGCGGCGGCGAGGGAAGGGCGGCGGGTGACCGGCCACCTTGATCATCGCCGCAGCAGAGACCTTGTGCTCACTCTCAACGCCCATTCGGCCGCAATATTTCTCCCATCAGGGTCCGGAATATATCTCGATCTGGTCCCGGCAAGTCTCAACCGATCTTGGAGTCAGTCAATGACAGTTGCGCTTTGGAGTCAGTCAATGACGGGTGCGAACCCGGCCCATATCGGCGCCAATGCGCCGGCAGTCAAACCGCGGCCTGCCTTCGCGCAGACCGATCTGGTCGCATTGTCGCGCTATTTTTCTCTTCTGATGATGCGCAACATCACCAGCGATGGCTATGTCATCGAGGATCCGGCATCGCCCGGCGTCTTTTCGGCCCCCGGCTGCGTCATCGCCGCACCCTCCTATCCCGCAAACACGCCGGGTGTCGACCAGGACTATGTTTTCAACTGGGTCCGCGACGGGGCGATTACCGCCATCGAGATCGCGCTTGCCGGCTTGCTGCCCGTTTCGGGCGGGGTTTTGCCGAGCCTAGTCGACTATGTGAACTTCGCCGCGCTCTGCCAGGAAAATGCGAAGAATTCCGCGACCGTCACACTTGGCCACGCCTGCTTCACCATCACCGGCGAGGTTCGTCCGTGGTCGGAGCAGAATGACGGGCCTGCCATTCAGTCGATCGCGATCATGACCTTGTTCGATCAGCTGGATGGCGCCACGCAGACGATCGCCAAACAATTGGTCGAGACCAACCTCTCTTATCTTCTCGACGTTTACCAGAACAAGACCACAAATCTCTGGGAGGAATATGAGGGCTATTCGTTTTTCGCAAGAGCCGTACAGCTGCGCTTTTTCCGGGAAATTTCCACAAACACGATCGGCATTGCCGTGCCTGCCGGGGTGGCCGATGCTATCTCCTGGCTGGAAAGCCAGCTGGCCGGCCACTGGAACGGGCAGCTCTATGTGAGCATTCTGGATGCCACGGCGGAGCAAGCCGGTTACGACGCGAACATCGATATCGTCTCTTCGGTCTGCTATGGCGGCATCGAGCCGACCGATACCAAGCTTCTGGCAACGGCGGCCATCCTGCGGCGCCAGTGGGCCGATCCTTCGTCTTCGAACTATTACCCGGTCAATGGCGCCGACGCGGCCCAGGGGCTTGGACCGCTCCTCGGGCGCTATCCAGGCGATCATTACGATGGCGACGTGGCGGCTCCGGTGGTCGGCGGACATCCCTGGGCTCTGTGCACCGCCAACTTCGCCGAGTTTCAATATCGGCTTGCCAATGCCATCGAGGCCAGCGGCGCCCTCCCCCTCGATCCGTTCTCCGAACCCTTCTTCGCGGAACTGGGACTTGGCGCATCGAGCAGCGCCGCCGACGCAGCGGCTGCCTTGCGGACTTCGTCCGACGTCATGCTGCGCGCCATCGTCTATCACAGCGATCACTATGAGCTGAGCGAACAATTCGATGGAACCGTCGGCTATGAGAAAAGCGTCCGGAATCTGACGTGGAGCTATGCCTCCTTCCTCTCGGCCGTCAGAGCCCGCTCCGCCGCCGCCCCGGCCGCCAAGTCCAAACCCCGAAACTCCCGCGGCCCAAAATCATGACGATTTCAGGCCGTCCGGCCTGAAATCCCGATTGAGTCCAGAACGGCATGATCCGCAAAGCCTGATACGGCTTTCCGGGATTAATGGAGGACCAAAGTGCTTTTTCCCCTCGAATCGGCGATAAGAGCCGAAGCCAAGACCGTCGCAGAGTCCGATGACTACGATATCGTGATCGTCGGCAGCGGCATTTCCGGAGCCATCATTGCCAAGCAGGCTGCGGAGGCGGGCAAGCGCGTTCTTATCCTTGAAGCCGGAACCGGTGCCAATGTCACTCTGGCAGGCTATGACAATCTGCTGACGACGTTCTATTCGGCCGCCTCCAAGGACAACCAGTCGCCCTTTCCGGTGAATGCCAACGCGGCCATGCCCCGCAGTCCGCAGCTTCGCAAGCTGCAGGCGGGGGAAACCGATAGCTCGAGCTATATCGTTCAATCCGGCCCTTATGTCAGTGATACGGTATATACCCGTATTTTCGGCGGAACGACCATGCACTGGGAGGCGAAAACGCCCCGTCTACTTCGCTCCGATTTCAAAACGCGCACGCTTTTCGGCCAAGGGCTGGACTGGCCGCTGAGCTTTGAGGAAGTCGAGGAGGATTACCACCTGGCCGAGCGGGAAATCGGCGTATCGGCGAATGTCGAAGATCAGCAATATCTGGGGCAGACCTTCCCGAACGATTATGTCTTTCCCATGCGCGGCCTGCCGCTTTCCTATCTGGATCAGCAGGTCAACAAGGGCATTGAAGGCACCAGCGTCGAACTTTACGACAAGACCTATCCCCTGAAGGTCAGGCCCTATCCGCAGGGGCGCAACAGCATCCCAAACCCGGCCTATGACGGGGGGAAGGGCTACCGACCGATCGGCGCCGTCGATACGCATCAGGTCGAAGAGGGCGGTCGCTGCCAGGGCAACACCAACTGCGTACCGCTCTGTCCCGTGCAAGCGCGCTACCACTCCGGCAAAACGCTTGCCAAGGCGTTCGCGGTAAACGGAAAAAGGGGCGAGCGGCTTGTCGAACTGCTGCCACAGGCGGTCGCATCGAAGGTCAACATCGATCCGGATAGCGGGAAAGTCCGCTCTCTCGAGGTCAAGATCTACAAGGACCCGGCCTCACCGGCTCACGAGACCATCACCGTGAAGGGCAAGGTTTTCGTGCTTGCGGCAGGCGCCATCGAAACGGCGCGTCTTATGCTGGCCTCCGGCCTGCGCAGCACCAGCGGCCTTGTCGGGCGCAATCTGATGGACCACGCCTATCTGCTGAACTGGGCGCTGATGCCGGAGATCTGCGGTACGATGCGCGGAACCAGTTCGACGGGCGGTATCGTGGACTTACGGGACGGCCCTTTCCGGGAAAGGCAGGCCGCCTTCGCCATCGATATCCACAACGACGGCTGGGGTTGGGCCACGGGTGCGCCGACCTCCGACCTTCTCGAACTGGTGGATGATCGCAACCTCTACGGGGCGGATCTTCGGCACGGCATGATCAACCAGGTTTCGCGGCAGTTGCTGCTGGCATTCATGATCGAGGTCATGCCCGTCGAAAGCAACCGTATCGCGGTCGATCCGCAATATACCGATGCTCTGGGCAACATGCGGCCCATCCTGTCCTTCACGGTTCCGGAATATACCATGAAGGGTGCCGCCTATGGCCGCCAGTTTGCGCGCACCGTCTTTACCCGCCTGGGCGCGCAGGATCATACGCGCTACGACCCCGGCGATTTCGGCTATGTGGCCTATGAAGGGCAAGGCTATGCGATCCGCGGCGGCAATCATCTGGCCGGCACCCATATCATGGGAACGACGAAGACCAACTCCGTCGTGGACAAGAACCAGCGCAGCTGGGACCACGAAAACCTCTATCTCGTGGGCGGCGGCAGCATGCCGACGATCGGCACGGCCAATGTCACCTTGACGCTGGCCGCCATGTGTTTCCGAAGCGGTCGCGACATTCTGAAGTCTCTGCATTGAACGAAGACCGCAGCCGCTGCGCGGAACGAACCGATGAGCTCGACGCAAGCGACACGAAGCCGGCCGGTGCGCCCAACTTATCTTTCATGGAGCCTGATCATGTATTCCTACAGTATTAAGACGCTCGATGAGCTGAAAGAGTTTCTCTACCGGGCGATGCAGCTCGAACATGCGACGATACCGCCGTATCTGACGGCGCTTTACTCGATCAAGTCCGGCGTCAACCAGGATGCGACCCAGGTTCTGCGCGTGATCGTGGTGGAAGAAATGCTGCATCTGACCATCGCGGCCAATATTCTCAATGCCATCGGCGGCACGCCGGATCTTGTCAGGCCGGATTTCGTGGTCAGCTATCCCGCCGCCCTGCCGGACGGTGAGACCGATTTCAAGGTCAGCATCCAGGCTTTCGGCCGTGACGCGCTGGCGACCTTCCTGAAAATCGAGCGGCCGGCCCAGCGTCCCGAACATCTCGTCGGCAACGGTCTGATATACCGCAAAACTCCCGCTCATATCACCGCGCTTGCCAGCCATCCGAGGCATGAGGACCTCCATTTCTACAGTATCGGCGAGTTCTACTCGACCATCGTGGAAGGCATCAAATACCTGGAAGCCGAAGCGCATGGGGCGGGCACAACCATCTTTATCGGCGACAGCTCGCGCCAGATCACCTCGGAATATTATTACTCCGGCGGCGGCGAGCTGTTTCCCGTGACCGATCTGAAAAGCGCCTTGGAAGCCATCGAGCTCATCATCGAACAGGGCGAGGGCGACGGCGGCGGTATCTACGACGACGACGACCACGAACTGGCTCACTACTATCGTTTCGAGGAACTCGTCAAAGGCCGCTACTACCAGAAGGGCGACCAGCCCGGCCACCCCACAGGTCCGCAGTTGCAGGTCGATTGGGAGGGCGCCTATCCCATAAAAGAGAACCTGAAAGTGGGGGATATATTCGAAGGCACGGAACTGCGTGAGGCGGCGATCGCCTTCAACACGCGCTATGGCGAATTTCTCCAGCTTTTGACGCGGGCCTATAACGGCCAGCCCAGCCTCCTGCTGGAAGCCGTTCCGATGATGTTCGAATTCCGCAACATGATCCTCGAACTCATCCGCAATCCCCTGCCGAAGCATCCCGGCAAGAACGGCAGCCCCACCTATGAGATCCCCGGCGGTATCAAACAGCCAGCCGTCACCCGGCAGGCGGAGGTGAACGCATGACCAGCCGTTTCGAGCCATTTCTGGGTCTCTCCGTCGAATTGACGGCCTTCTCCCACTTCGATCTTCTGGGAACCGGCCTGGCGGAACGCTATCTCGCCACGCTCGACAAGGTGGTCGGCAGCGAGATCACCGACGCGCTGCTGGCCGCTTTCACCGCCCTGCCGGTGCCGGAAGGTGAGGCCCGTATCCAGGCCGTGCGCACGACCATTCTCGGCAATGAATTGCTGGGAGACGTGGCCCGCGCGCTGATCAAGCTCTGGTATTCCGGCACCTGGTTCGAGTTGCCCACCGCCTGGACGGAGCGCTTTGGCCCCAGACCTGCGAATATCACCTTCGTCGTTTCTCCCGACGCCTATATCGAGGGTCTGCTCTGGAAGGCGATCGGAGCCCACCCTGCAGGCGCCAAGGGGCCGGGCTTCGGCTCCTGGGCCTCTCCGCCGAAAATTCCGGCTTTCTCCGGCTCTCGATTCCACAACCTGACCTAACGCCGCTTCCGTTTGTCTTCACAGAACTGGATCATTGCCATGACGACACATCTGCATCGACTGACGCCCGACAAGGTCTGGCTCGGTGTCATCCCCACGCTCTGGTGGAATGACGATTTCATCAACATCGACATCGGTATCCCCTACGAGCAGGCTCTGAGTGAAATGGCGCTCGCCGGTTATGTCGGATGCGGCGTCGGCCATAAATATCCGACGGATCCGAAAATATTGCGGCCGGTCCTCGAACTCAGGGGATTGCGGATTTCCGAGCCTTGGGTGAGCACCTACTTCACCATCAAGGCGATGAATCGTCATACGCTTGAAAGCGTCGATGCTCAGCTCGACTTCCTCGAAGCCATGGAAGGCGGCAGCGACGATCCGCGCAGGGCCGATCTTGTCGTCGCCGAGTTTGGCGGAGCGGTCAATCCGCTTCCGGTCGCCCTGTTTCCGAATTGCCCCGAATTCTCCGCGGACCAGTGGAAACAGCTGATCGAAGGCCTGCATGCGGCTGGAGAGAAAGCCAGGGCCCGCAACCGCCGGCTCTGCTATCACCCACATCTCGGAACTGGGGTGATGAACACGGAAGCGATCCACCGGCTCATGGACGAGACGGATCCTCGCTTGGTCAACATGCTTCTCGACACCGCGCACCAGGCGGCAGCCGGCGTCGATCCGCTGGCGCTGGCCAGAAAATACGCCCACCGCATCAAGCATGTTCACCTGAAAGACATTCGCGCCGAGGTGGTTAGGAACATTCACAACAAAGAATTGTCCTTCCAGCAAGGGATCGAGGCGGGGATCTTCACCGTGCCGGGCAACGGCTCCATAGAAACTTTTCCGGAAATCCTCGATGCGTTGGCCGAGGCGGATTTCGCCGGGTGGATCTGCATCGAGGCAGAGCAGGACCCGGCCAAGGCCACTCCGCTGCAATACGCGAAAATGGGCCGCGAATATCTGCGCAAGCTGCTTGGATGGTAGCCCGGCGCAGACCGTTGTTTCAGCCCGATGGCAATGTGAAGGAGGCGGCGACGGATCTCGCCTCATCACAATGCCGGGCGAGACATCACCCTGAACCACGCATTCCTGGATAGCCACAGCTGGAGCGATGAAGATGGAAGAGGCACGCAGGCGAGATATATATTTCAGCTTCTTTATGTTTACAGCGGACTTGAGGCCGAATGACGCGGCCTATACCCAGGTTCTCGTCAGACATCTGAAAGCTCTTACCGAGATCGGCTACACCGGCTTCGACGTGCATATCGCCCCAGGACCGGCCCATGTCGATCATCACGCTGAGGTCGAAAGCTATATCAGCCTCAGACGAGCGTTCGATCAGGCGGGCTTCCGGGATGCGAAGTTCACAACCAATGTGGGGACCACGCGAACCTTCGATCCGACCTCGCCCTACGAGGAACAGCGCAAGCAGGCTTTGTCCTATCTTAAATCCCGCGTCGACATCACCTCGGTGCTGGGCGGGGAGAATACGATCATGTCGGGGCCGTTCCTGTACCCCTATGGTATCTTTCCGCTGACGGATGACGGTGAAGGGATCTGGAGCGACGCGCTTCAGGATTGGATGAAGCCACGATATGCAGCGGCGGCCCCCATCTTCCGGGAATTGGCGCAATATTCCGCCGAGAAGAGGGTGAAGCTCGCCATCGAACCCGTCAAGAATTGGGAAACGCCCGGGCCGACCATGGTCTCGGAAGCGCTGGATTTTCTCGAAGGCGCCGACATTCCGGTCTGTGGCGTCACGATCGATACCGCCCAGGTCGTGATGGAAAGCCAGGGGCCGGCAGTCTTCAGGAACAATGTCGCCCGGGCAGCACGGCAGAGCCGGCTGAATTACGTTCATATCTCAGCGCCGGACCGGGGCGCTGTCAGAGATAGCTGGATTCCCTGGGAGATCATGCTGGACGAAATCGAGCCGGTCTATTCCGGCCCTTATCTCGTCGAAGTCTTCAACGCGATTCCCCCCTTCGAGAACTCGATGCGAATGACGCGCAGACGCTTCTGGCGGCCCGGCGAGGACGCGCCGGAGGCCGGCGTCGACAGCGCCTACGACGTTGCGCGCGCCGCCCTGAATTCATTGGAGGAAAAGATCGCGTCCCACGGCCGTCGATCTCATCGGTGATGGCGCTCCGGCGCACATGTCGGAAACAGTCCGGGGATGCTGGCCGGGAATCTTGGCGATCCCACATCTCCGCCATGCCCGGGTGAACGTCAAACCTCAGCAAACGACCTTTCAATCAGGGAGATACCTATGGTGACGCAATTGCCGGATCCCATCAAAATCGTCAGGCGAGCAGGCGATGTCCGTATTCATACGTTCATCTCAGCTTTCACGGATGACAATATCGCCAATGCGACGCACATCATCGAAAGCAGGAACAAGCTTGTTCTTGTCGATGGGCAATTCCTCGTTCCCTATGCGCTGCAATTCAGGGCGTATGCCGACAGTATCGGCAAGGAGATCGACCGGATTTACCTCTCGCACAGGCACCCCGACCATTGGTTCGGCCTGGGAGCCGCATTCAGCGACATACCGATTCATACATTACCGGAGACGAAGGAGTTCCTGAGGCAGCATGGGCAGGATTCCCTGAATGACCATTGGAAATTGGGCAACCTCACTCCGAAGAGCTTGGTCATTCCCGAAAATACCGTCCGCGCCGGCCACGAGATCATCGACGGAGTCAAATACGTATTTGATAAAGTCGTCGATACGGAGATCGATTTTCTCCTCACCATAGGTCTTCCTGATGTGGGCGTTTTTATTGCGCAAGACCTGATCTACAGCGGAACGCACCTCTATCTGACGAAATACATGGAGCATTGGATCGGGATTTTGCAGGGCATGCTGCTGTCCGACTATGACCTGTTCCTTCCCGGTCACGGCTTTCCGGCTGACAAAAACGAAGTTGCCAAAAATATAGAGTATTTGTCCGTCGCCATGGAGGCCGCCGGCAACGGACTCACCAATGATGCTTTCAAGCGCTTCCTGCTGGAAAGATTTCCCGAGCGAAAATGCCCCGGAATATTCGACATATACATACCGCGCTTATTCGATAACGCGAGCGAGTTCTAATATACGTCAGTTGTCGTCAACAGGGGAGCCGTTGGAACATGGGCGATACATACACGGTTGGGCAATATCTGGTCGACAGACTTGGCGAACTGGGCCTGGGGCACCTGTTTTCCGTAGCGGGCGATTATTCGATCGAATGGGTGAACAGTTATGTCGAGAAAAGCCGTATTCAGGTCATCGAAGAGGTGAATGAACTGAATGCCGGTTATGCGGCCGACGGCTATGCGAGACTGAAAGGAATTGGCGCGCTGTGCGTCACCTATTCCGCAGGCTCGCTTTGCGCAACAAATGCGATCGCCGGATCTTACGTTGAGAAAGTGCCGGTCGTTCTGATCAACGGTGCGCCAAGTATCCAGAAAACGCTCACATTCGAACAAACCGGTTACAGTTCGCATCACTTCATCAGCGGACGGGAAACAGATCGTCAGGTGTTCGAATACATCACCGCCGCTGCCGTCCGCATCGATAGCCCTCATCTTGCGCCAATGCTCATAGATTATGCGCTGACACAGTGCATCACGGAAAGACGTCCTGTTTATATCGAGTTGCTGGAGGACATGGTGGACCTGGAATGCACGCGTCCGTCGAATGCATTAAAGGCGGCGCCTGATATATCCGACGAGGACAGCCTCAATCAGTCGATCGCGCAAATCAGCGAAAGATTGCAGAATGCCGCCAAACCCCTGATCTGGATCGGCGTCGAGATCGACCGGTTTGGCCTTCACGACCAGGCGGAGCGGCTCATTCGGGACCTCAAAATTCCATACGTGACCGAGCTTTTGAGCAAGGCCATCCTGTCGGAAGACGATGTCCAATTTGCCGGGGTGTTCGATGGCAAATCGTCGTCACCCTATGTCCAGTCATTGGTCGAAGACTCCGACTTCGTATTGGCGCTGGGCGTCTGGTTGACCGATATCAATGATTTGGGCTGGCCCATCGATCTCGCTAAAACCGCATTCGCCTCCTGGGATACGGTGAAATACGGCACGATCTTCAACGCACAGGTTTCGCTGGCGGATCTCGTCAACGGCTTGATTGACAAAAGGCTGACGTGCAAAGCCCAAAGTCTTCCGGCGAAAACGGCCCGGCAAGCGCCGGTCGTCAACCCGGCAGGCGAAATCACCTATCAGGGCTTCTACGATTTCATTCAGCAGCAGATCGACGGAAATACCATCGTTGGTGCCGACGCCAGTTTGAATTATTTCGGGAGCCTGCTTCTTGAAGTGGGTGCTCGCCGCGGTTTCATCGTCCAATCATCCTATTCGGCGATCGGTTATATCGGTCCGGCCGCGACCGGGGTTTCGCTAGCGAAGCAAGATAAACAGAGGCTGCTGGTTTTTGCGGGGGATGGCGGGTTTCAGATGACCGCTCAATGCCTCTCGACACAAACCCGCTTCAATCTCAACCCGATCATCTTCGTGATGGACAACGGCATCTACGGCGTGGAGCAATGGCTTGCCGATGCATCGGTTTTCCATGGTAACAAGCCGTTCTACAATTCATGCATCCTGCACCGATGGAATTACAGCAAGTTGGCAGAGGTCTTTGGCTGCCAAGGCTGGAAAGTGGACACCTATGGCGAACTGGAGGAAGCCATAAGTGGCGCGAAAGAAAACCTGAACAGCCCGTCCATCATCCAGGTCGTCGTGCCTCAGCGGTCGATCCCCGATAATGCGAACTGGAAAGCAAGCTAGAGCGGTTCAGCCGCGCACGCGGGGAAGGTGGTGCATCACACCGCGCTGGTCGAAATGCACAACTCACCATCCCCTCCTTATTACTCAAAGGTTTCAGGCGGGAGAGGAATAGCGGCCACCGTGCCTTTCCCGGTACGCGTGTTCTCGACAGCCGGCATGACCCAATTTATCGTACCCGGAGAAGGCGACCCGATTGACGCCGCAATTCGGCAAGGGCACCGACCTTCACCGCAAACGTGGCACGCCCATTCAACGGCATGAGCCTTGTCGGAACAATCTGCAGCGTTCAGCGGTTTGGTAGAGCCGGTTAACCGGGGAGGCTTTCATGCGTGCTGCTCTGATTGCTGCTATATTCTCGCTGTCCTGCCTGCCTCACACTGCAAAGGCGTCGGAGGCGGGATTTTTGCGATCCTTGGCGGGCGATTGGCGCGGGACCGGCATGGTTCTCACCAGGATCGGCGGCACAAACTTCAACGTTTCCTGCACCCTCAAATCGGACGCGAGCGAATCCGCCGTCTCGATGAACGGGAAATGTCGCGGCCTTGCGGTCTTCACAAGAGCTTTCTCGGCCAATGTCAAAGCATTGGGACAACGATACACCGGCAACTACATCGGACCCTCGGGACAGCCATCCAAACTGGTCGGCAGCAGACAGGGCGAGGCGCTCAATCTTCGCGTGACCTGGGCGCGCGTGGTCAATGGCGACCGAAACGCGACGTTGATGATCGAGAAACTCGGACGGGACAGGCTTCGGCTTCAGACGGTCGATCAGGACCCGACCTCGGGCAAATCCGTGGTGACGAGCCGCATCGATCTGCAGCGTCCCCCTGCCGGAAAATAGGGCGGTCTATCCGCCTGGATCCGAGTTCCGGCGCAATATCTCTATCCGGCCTTGGCTGCAGGTTCTCCGGTTAAGAAGACAACTTCGAAGACCAGCCCTTCGCGCCTGTAGTCCGACCTGGAGCGCGCCTGCGCCTTGGAGGAAAATGCCCGCTCAATGAGGACGGAGCCAAAACCTCTTTTCGTCGGCGGCGACACCGGCGGACCGCCGGCTTCCTTCCAGACGAGAAGGACGCGCCCGTCATCGTGTTTCCACTCGATGGCGACGGTTCCCTGCTCGCTTCCGAGGCTTCCGTACTTCGTCGCATTGGTCGCCAGTTCGTGGAGCACGAGGGAAAGCGGCAGAGCGATGTCGGCGGGAAGAACCACGTCGGGGCCATCGAGACGAATGCGTTCCTCCGAGGTGATATGCGCCCGCAAGGCGGCGGAGATGATCTCCCTGACGGACGCGGCCGACCCCTCCCGCGACAGAATGAGATCATATGTGCCGGCAAGTGCGGCGAGCCTTTCGGCAAAGGCGATATAGCTTTCCGGATTGGCACGCGAGAAGGTCTGCCGGGCGATCGCCTGAACGAGGGCGAAGCCGTTCTTGACCCCGTGCGCCATTTCGCGGACGAGCAGGGTTCGCTCCTCCTCCGCCTGCTCGTTCCGGCGTCTCCGCTCGTCGAGTTCGTCGAGCAGCCGATCGAAGGTCGCGCCGACGACATCAAGTTCGTCCGGCCCCGTCATGCCGGTGCGCGCCGTCGTCTGGCCGCTGCGCCACTTCTCCATCACCTCGGCGATCCTGGAGATCGGCACGAGGATGAAGCGGTTGCCGATGAAGATCGCGGCAAGAAAGGCGAAAAGCGCACCGCCGGTGATGGCGAGCGTATTCATCAGCGTCGCCCGGTTGATCGGCGCGAAGGCCTCCAGCTTCGAGAAGCCGGCGCTGATATAGAGCGGGCTGGCGGGCAGCGCGATCGGCCGATAGCCGAGAACGCTCGTTGTTCCATCCCTGCCTGTGATCTCGACCACGTCGGGCTGCTCGGCATGGACCAGGCGCTGGTATTCCTCGGATATGACCGTGCCGACGAACCGTTCCGGAAGGGGAACGTGCGCGACGACGGTTCCCTTGCCGTCGGCGATCGTCACCTCGTTACCGGGCGCGACGCCACGCTCGGTGATGCGGTTCTGCAGCCAATCCACCCGGATCCCGCTGACGATGACGGCCTTGACGGCGTCGCCCTCCATCAGCGGCATGGCGAGCGGCAGGACGGGTTTGTCGACGAGGCGGCTCTGCGTATAGGTGCCGACGGCGAACCCCTTGGTTTCGAGTACCTGCTGAAAATAGTCTCGGTCGGAGAACATCACGCCATCGGGAAAAGCCATGCTGCCGCAGACCGGCTGTCCGTCGAGCCCGACGACGAAGATGGTGCGGATGTTCGGAACGTTTTCCGCCACCGATTTGAGGGCTTCATTGCAGCCTTGGACCTCAAGGTGCCGCACGGATGGCATGGCGGAGACGGACACCAGAAGAGCGTGCAGCCCCTCCACGATCCGTTCGACTTCCGACGACGCTTGCCTGGCCGCCTGCGCCGCGGATGCGCGCACCTCTTCGTTGCGCTGATGGCGGAGCGCGACTTCGTTGTATGCGAGCATCGCGACCACCGGCGCCAGCGCCGCGACCGCAACTGCAACCAGCTTGAGTCTCATCCTGTTCCCTCTCGGACGAGGGTTCGTAGCATGATCGGGACGATCTGGCCCAGATCACGCAGGGAATCTTGTTTACAAAATATCAACATAGGAATCAGGACATCCAGGCGTGAGCCTTGCCGAGCTTTCGATCGCGGCTAGATAATCCAAGGATGAATGATACCAAAAGCACCTCCTCCGAAGGTTCTGCCGCCGGGTCTTTCTCACCGCGGCCGCTGACTGGCGCGATGGCGGATGAGGTCGAACGTCTTTTATCGGGCCGAACCCGTGATATCCGCCTGACAGGGGATCTGCGCCGCCGATATGACGAAAGGTCGTGGCGGCAGACCGCGAAGGTCATCCGGTCCTGGATGATATGGGTGGCATTCGTCGATATCCTGACGCTGGCGCTGAACGCTATCCTGCTTCCCCACCAAATCGTCCTGCCGATGGTCGCTCCCGCCTGCCTTTTGCCGCCGGCGGCAATTTTTACAGCGGTCGTCTGGAGCAAGCCGCGCCCGGCGGCGGTTCAGCGCATATCGCTGCTTGTGGGAATGTACATCATTCTTCTATCGGTCGCCCTCGTCGGCGTCTTTGCCGGAGGGGAGTTTTACGAGCGGCATCTGACCATCATGCTGTTCGTCGCGACGAGCGCCATCACCATCTTCAGCGCCCCGCTGGCGTGGACGATCGCCATCGCCTGTTATGCTCTCTGCCTCTATTTCATCCTGCAGTGGTACAACCCGCTTGCGGAAACGGGCAGCGTCATTGCCGGGACGCTGTTCTTTTCCTGCGGCATCATTGCGACCGTGGTCGCCCGGCGCACGATGAACATTCTGGCGCAGAAGACATTTCTCCTGGACTGCAGGGACCAGCGTCGCGTCGCCGAATTGGCCGATGCGAACGGCCGGTTGGAGCGGCTGGCCAGAACCGACCCGCTGACGGGGATTGCCAACCGCCGCTGGATGATGGAAACGCTCGAGGGCCTGTGGCGCAACGGCGGTGAAACCGGCGTCGTCACAGCCATGCTCATGTGCGATATCGATCACTTCAAGGCGCTGAACGACAAGCTCGGTCACGGCGAGGGCGACCGCTGCCTCGTCAAGGTTGCCGGCATCATCCAGAGCTGCGTGCGGGCCGATCGCGACCTCGTCTCGCGCCATGGCGGCGAGGAATTCCTGATCGTGCTTCCGGATGTCGACGAAGACGAGGCCGTCGGGGTGGCAAAGCGAATACGCGAAAGCGTGGAAGCCGCCGCCCTTCCGAATCCTTCCTCCGGCGTCGGCCCTTCGGTGACGCTGAGCGTCGGAGTAGCCTTGAAATCGGCGCTCGACACCGACATTTCACTGGCCAACCTCCAGCACGAGGCCGACATGGCTCTCTATCGCGCCAAGGAAGCGGGCCGCAACCAGGTCTGCGTCTTTCGCCGGCTAAACCAGGCTGCGCCATCGGAGCCGATCGTCGCCCGCCGCCAGAGCTTGTGATTGCCGCCCTGATCTCCACACCGGATCGGGCTCGCTGTGATGCGTGAGCGTCCGCGTTCGCCTTATAGGTTGGCCATGCCGCACCAAATTTCAATGAAAACAAATACTTAATCCAGGAGAAACCGTCAGTTGCCGCGAGTGACGAGCGAAGAGCGATCGGTGTAATTCTTTTTGACGACTTGATATCTATCATATGTCTACATAATGTCTTCAGAAGAGATTATGAGACGGACCACTCCATGAACGCTGAAATCGCCAGTCCCGACCGCAAGACCAGCCTCGAACTTGCCCTGCGCAGGCGCATCCTGACCATGGAGCTGCCACCGGGGTCAGTGCTTGATGAAGTGGCCTTGAGCGAAGAGTTCGGGCTGTCTCGCCCACCGGTGCGCGAGCTGATGCGACAGATGGCCGGCGAGGGTTTCATTGAGCTCGAGACGAACCGCGCCGCCCGCGTCAGCTCGATGAGCTATCAGTCGTTGCGCGACTTCTTCCTGCTGGCGCCGATGATTTACATCACCGCCAACAAGCTCGCGGCCGAGAACCGCACGAAAGCGGAACTCGAGGTCCTCAAGCAGATCCAGCGCGCCTTCCGCAAAGCGGTCGAGGACTGCGATGTGGAGAGCAGGGTGTTCCACAACGACCAGTTCCATCGGCAGATCGGCGAGATGGCCCACAATGTCTATGTCGTTCCAAGCCTGCGCCGCCTGCAGATCGACCACGCCCGTATCGGCAAGATCTTTTACCAGCACCCGAACACGCCGCGCATGCAGGAAGAACTCGAGCTGGCGTCGGATCAGCACGAGGAGATGATCGAGGCCATCGAGCGGCGTGATGCCGAAGCCTCCGGCGAGCTGGCGCGACTCCATATCGAGCTCTCCCGGAGGAATATGGCCATGTACGCGGCCCCCGAGGGACTGGAGACGCCGACCCTCTAAAGCTCCGTCAAAGCCAGTACACGCAGCTCAAGACAATCTGCCTCGACCTCACAGCCTAACACAACGGGATTTAATCGATGACCGCCTTTCCCTTTCCAGGACTCAATCTTGCAATCACCACCCCGTTCGACGATGCCGGCCGCATCGATTACGGACAGCTTGAAATCAACGTCGAACACTATCTCGCCGCCGGGATCCGCAGCTTCCTGTTCAGCTCGGGAACCGGCATGCACGTCTATCTCTCCAAGCAGGAGTCCGAAGAACTGGTCCGCCGTGGCGCGAAGATCGTCAATGGCCGCGCCAAGGTGATCGCCCAGACTTCGGCCTTGCTGGTGGAAGACGTCGTGGAGCGGACGGCCCGCGCCCGCGACGCCGGCGCCGAAGGCGTCATGGTGCTTCCGCCCTTCTTCGAAGGGCCGACCGACGACCAGGGCATTCTCGATTTCTACGCCGAGGTCGCCGAATCTGGCCTTCCCGTTATCGGCTATAACGTGCCCCAGGCGGTCGGCGTCGCCATCACGCCGGAACTCCTCGAAAAGCTGAACGACATTCCGGGCTTTTCAGCCGTCAAAGACAGCAGCGGGGATTTGGGAAAACAGGCAGCCCTCATCCGTACCGGCCGTTTCGTCATGAACGGCGCCGACCCGCTCGTTCCCTATGCACTTTATGCCGGATGCGACGGCCTGATCTGGGGTGGCGCAAACTTCGCGCCGAAAACCTCTGTCGCCCTCGTCGAGGCCGCCGCACAGCGCAAATGGGACGAGGTCCGCGAGCTCTGGAAATTCCTGGAGCCGGCGATGGGCCTGATCTGGGAAGGCGATTACGTGCAGTCCGTCTATGCAGCCGCCGAGCTGATCGGTTATGGCGCCGGCGCCCCAAGAAAGCCGTTGCGCGCCCTTGCCCCGGAAAAGCTTCCCGCTCTCCGGCGCGCGATCGAACCGCTCATGGGGCGGGAAGCGATCTGACCATGACCCAGGCCGCACAGAACGTCTTCGTCGCCTCCAGGCTTCCCAAACGCGCCGGCCTGTCGGGCTGGGTGGCCACACTTGCACCACGCACGCCGCGCCCGGCCCTGGACGAAGCGATCAGCGTCGATGTCGCGATCATCGGCGGCGGCTTTGCCGGCCTGTCGGCGGCCCACCGGATCTCGCAGCTCGATCCGACCGTCCGGGTCGCCGTTCTCGAAGCCGGCATCGTCGCCGAAGGCCCGGCCGGCGCCAATTCCGGCTTCATCATCGATTTGCCCCACGAGGTTTCCTCGGACGATTTCAGTGGCGAATCGGAAGGCAAGTTCCGCGACTCCGTGCTCCTGCAGCGTTCGGCCATCGCTCTTGCGAGCGAACTCGCCGCTGAGAACGGCTGGGGAAAGGATTTGTTCGATCCCTGCGGCCGCTACAGCATCGCGATGAGCACGGAGGGCGACAAGCATCTCGAGGCCTATTCGCTGCAGCTTTCGAAGATGGGCGAAGCACATCGCCTGCTCAAAGGCCCGGAAATCGAAGCCGTGACTGGATCGCAGGCCTTCACCTCGGGCCTGTTCTCGCCCGGCACGATCATCATCCAGCCGGCCGCTTACATAAGCGGCGTGGCCGACTGCCTAAAGCTGCCGGTGAGGCTGTTCGAGCAGACGCCCGCCCTCTCCTTCGAGCGCTCCGGAGGCGGCTGGCTGGTGAAGACGCCGAAGGGATCGGTGCAGGCGGGCAAGATCATCATGGCCAATAACGGCCATGCGGAAAGCTTCGGTTTCTTCCGCGGGCGTCTCCTGCATGTCTTCACCTATGCGTCCCTGACGGAGGAGTTCGATCCGGCAAGGCTCGGCGGCGAAAGGAAATGGGCGGCGACCCCGGCGCTGCCGATGGGAACGACGGTGCGCCGCATCAATACCAAGGGCGGCGACCGCGTCCTCATACGTTCCCGCTACAGCTATAATCCCGGCATCGAGATCGGCGATACCGATATCCGCAGCGCCGGCCGCCTGCATGCCGGCAAGTTTTCCCATCGTTTCCCCACGCTCGCCGGTGTCGGCATGCAGTACCGCTGGGGCGGCGCGATGGCGCTGACGCGCAACCACGTGCCGGCCTTCGGAGAAATCGAGCGCGGCGTTTTCGCGGCCTGCGGCTGCAACGGCCTCGGCGCATCGAACTCCACCGCCGCCGGCATCGCCGCGGCCGAACGCGTGCTCGATCACGACTCCGAACTCGGCCGTGTCTACGACCGCCTGGCGACGCCGGTTGCGCTGCCGCCGCAGCCGCTGACGACGATCGGCGCGAAAATCCATCTTGCCTACCGCGAATGGCGTGCCGGCACGGAATGAGCCCTTCTAAAACGTAAGCTGCACCTTACAGGCAGTCGTGCGGTCGCCGGCGAGGGTGAAAGCGGCGGTGGCTTGTTCGAGCGGCAGGCTGTGGCTGATGATCGGCCGCACATCGATCTTACGGCTGGAGATCAGCTCGACGGCGGTGGCGAATTCCTCGTGGAAGCGCTGCGTTCCGTGGATGTGAAGCTCCTTGCCGACAATGGCGTTAAGCGGGATCGCGATCTCTCCGGTGACGCCGACCTGGACGATGGTGCCGCGCGGCTTGATGGCGGCAATGGCGCTGCGGATCGCAGGTGCGGCAGCCGAGCATTCGAAGACGAGATCGAAATAGCCCTTGCCCGCCTCGAATTGCGCAAGCGCTGCCGCGTCCCGGGAAACATTGATCGTGCGGCTGGCGCCCATCGCCCTTGCCCTCTCCAGCGCGGCATCCGCCAGATCGGTCACCACGATCTCGGCTGCGCCGTGATAAGCGCCAACCGCAACCATCAGGGCGCCGATCGGGCCGGTGCCGGTGATGAGGACACGTTTGCCGGTGATATCGCCGCCCCGCGATGCGGCGTGCAGGCAGACCGACAATGGCTCGCTGCAGGCCGCTTCGGCGGCCGTCGTCGCAGGCCCGACTTCGAAACATTGTTTGGCCGGCACCACCAGCCATTCCCGGAACATGCCCTGTTCATGCGGCAGGCGCATTGCGCTGCCCATGAAGCGCATCTCCAGGCAGTGGATCGGCAAGCCCTTTTCGCAATATTCGCATTGGCCGCAGGGCTGGCTGGGATTGACCGCCACCAGCGCGCCGGCCTTGAGATCGACCCCCTCGCCTGCCCGGCTCACGCTTCCCGCGGCTTCGTGGCCCGGGATGATCGGCTCGCGAACCCTGACCGGGCCGAAGCCGCCATCCTGATAATAGTGCAGATCTGAGCCGCAGATACCTGCGGCCGCCATTTTGAGAAGCACTTCGCCTGGACCGGGGACCGGAACGGTGTCGGTTTCGATCCTGAGATCGCCCTTCTGGTAGAGCCGTGCCAGACGTGTCTGCATTTTATCTCTCCTATCTCAGCAGCCCGAGCTGCTGCGGCAGCCAGAGCGATACGGCGGGGATGAAGGTGATCAGGATCAGCGCCAGGAAGAGCGGCACCAGCCAGGGCAGGATCGCCATGGTGGTGCGTTCGACCGAGAGTTTCGCCACCCTCGACAGCACGAAAAGCACCATGCCGAGCGGTGGATGCAACAGGCCGATCATCAGGTTCAGCGTCATGATCAGGCCGAACTGAACCGGATCGATGCCGAACTTGGCGACAATCGGCAGCAGGATCGGCACGAGGATGGTGATCGCCGCAATCGTATCGAGGAAGCAGCCGACAAAAAGCATCAGCAGGTTCACCAGGATCAGGAACACCCACTTGTTGTCGGTGATTGACAGGATCGCATCGGAAAGCAGCTGTGCCGCCTGGCTCACCGTCAACAACCACGCGAAGACCGATGCCGCCGTGACGATGAAGAGAACCGAGGCCGTCGTCTCGATCGTGTCGAAACTTGCCTTGGCGAGTGTCGAGAGCGTCATGGTGCGGTAGCGCACCAGCCCGAGGAACAGCGACCAGAGCACGGCGGCGACGGCGGCCTCCGTCGGCGTGAACCAACCCATCGTCATGCCGCCGATCAGGATCACCGGGGTCATCAGCGCCATCACGGCGGAAAAGCCGAAATACCAGTCGAGCGCCAGAAGGGCGAGAAGGGCGATGCCGGCAGCGGCGTTCATCGACAGGCCGGCCTGCATCATCAGATAGATCGCCACAGGCACCAGCAGGACGACGACGATTTCCATACCGGCCGACAGCAGCTGCCTGATATCGAAGGGCGCGTCGGAGCCCCAGCTCTTCTTGTAGGCGAAGGCGGCGACGGTGACCATCATCAGCAGCGTCATCACGACGCCGGGCAGGATGCCGGCCATGAAAAGCGCGCCGATCGAAACATTCGCCATCATGCCGTAGATCACGAAAGGCAGCGACGGCGGGAAGATCGGACCGAGCGTGGCAGACGCCGCCGTCACGCCGACCGCGGCCTCGACGGGATAGCCGTGATCCTTCATCGCCTTGATCTCGATCGTGCCGATGCCGGCCGCGTCGGCAAGTGCGGTGCCGGACATGCCGGAGAAGATGACGGAGCCGATGATATTGACCTGCGCCAGCCCGCCCTTCATCCAGCCGACGAGGGCGACCGCGAAGGAGTAGATGCGGCCGGTCACACCCGCCGAATTCATCAGGTTGCCCGCCAGGATGAAGAAGGGGACAGCGAGCAGCGGAAAACTTTCGACGCCGGCGATCATGCGCTGGGCGACGATGATATCGGGCGCCACGCCGTAAAGGACGATATAGAGCACGGATGCGACGGCCATCGAGATGGCGACCGGCACGCCGATCAGCATCAGCACCAGAAACGAACCAAGAAGCAGCAGCATCGGATCAACCCTCGACAGTCTGGAATTCTTCGGGGCGCTCCAGAACGGAGTAGCCGCGGCGCATGTTTGCGATGAAGACGATGACCGCGCGGATCAGCATCAGCACGAAGGCGACGAGCACGGAATAGAAGACAATGTTGCGCGGCAGCTCGACGGTGACCATCTGCTCGTCGGCGACGATGTCGACATAGCGCCACATCAGGTGGCAGCCATAGGCGAAGAAGCCGATGCGGACGATATCGACGAAGGTGGCGAGCACGCGCGCCAGCCCGGCCGGCATATAGTGATAGAACACATCGACCTGGATATGCCGCGAGGTGCGCACGCACATCACGGCGCCCAGAAAGACGACGCCGATCAGGCAGTTGATCGCGATCTCCTCGGTCCATGCATAGCTGTCGTTCAGCACATAGCGCGTGAAGAACTGCAGGAAGACGCAGCCCGCCATCAGCCAGAAGACGATCAGCGTGATCCAGTCCTCGACGGCGTAATCCGCGACGTTTGCGGTCGGCGCGTGGCCTTCGAACTCGTGGCCGATTTCCTCGGCCGTGATTGGCGTGTGAATTTCTTGCGACATGATCGGCCTTGTTCCGGTTGGGGAAGGAGCGCGCGGCGCTTATTCTTGCTCGTCGTCATCCTCGGCCTTGTGCCGAGGATCTGCTGCCCTATCGACCGGGGCAGATGCCTGGGGCACAAACCCGAGCATGACAAAGAGCAGTTGGCGGCCCTTTCAGTTCGTCGACAAACCTCGTTGATTGCTCGGCGGCGCCTGCCCCTCATCCGGCTGCCGCCACCGACCGGGGTCGAGCCACGGGTCTCGACCCGTCCTTCGGACCCCCGCACGCGGGGCGAAGGGGATATGCGGCGACGTCTCCGTCCCTCGCCAACGTCTCGCAGGGCAGGTCCCCTCTCCCCGTTTTAACGGGGAGAGGGTTAGGGTGAGGGGCAGCCGCAGGCGCGAATCGAGCGGCTGTTATTGGATCGCCCGAATGGCTTCCCAATCGGCCTTCTCATAGCCGAAGTCCTCGAACTTCACCTTTTCCATCACGTTCTTTTCGAAGTCGGCCTTATCGACCTCGGTGACGTTGATGCCCTTTTCCTTGAAGGTCGCAACCAGGCTGTTTTCCTTGCCGGCGATGGTCTTGGTCGTGCGCTCCGCGGCCTCCTGCATGACCTCGCCCAAGATCTTCTTGTCCTCGTCGGACAGGCTCGCCCACCGCGTCTTCGAGATCACGGTATTGAGGTGATCGACGATGTGGCCGGTCAGGATGATGTTCTTCTGGACTTCGTAGAACTTCTTCGCCTCGATCGTTGTCAGCGGGTTTTCCTGCGCCTCGACCGTGCCGTTCTGCAGCGCGAGATAGACTTCGGCAAAGGCGATCGGCGTGGTGTTGGCGCCGCAGGCGCGTGGCATGGCGAGATAAGCCGGAACGTCGGGCACGCGGATCTTCAGGCCCTGCATATCGGCGCATTTGGCGATCGGCTTGTTCGATGTCGTATGGCGCGTGCCGTAATAGCTGACGGCGGCGATGTGGTTGCCGGTCTTGTCTTCATAGCCTTTGGCGAGGCGCTTGAAGACATCGCTCTTGGTATAGGCGATCAGATGATCCGGGCTGCGGAAGATGTAGGGGAAGTAAGTGACGCCGATCGGCTTGTAGTCGCGTGCGGCAAAGCTCGATCCCGAGATGATGATGTCGACCGTGCCGAGCTTGAGCCCCTGGTTGATATCGGCTTCCTTGCCGAGCTGCGAGGCCGGATAGACCTCGATCTTGTAGCGCCCGTCGGTGCGCTTGGCGATCTCTTCCGCAGCCCAGACGGAATCGGTGTGGAAGGGCTCCGAGGTTTCATAGACATGCGCCCATTTCAGTACCGTCTGGGCATGCGCGACCGCCGTCGTCGCCATGATCGCGGCTGCGGTGCAAAGTATCGTTGCCAGTCTGCTCTTCATCGCTCTCTCCTCCCGAGCTCGGGTTAAATCTTGGCAGTTCCTTTCGCGGGCCGCTTTTGGCGGCCGCGCTCCTCCTCTCCCGAAAACTCCTCCCCGAAGCTTTCGGAAAACCTCTTCTGCGATAGGGCGAGATGAGCGCGCATGGCCGCCTTGGCGCCCGCTCCATCGCCTGATGCAATCGCGTCGCGAATGGCCCGATGCTCGTCGACGGCGCTGCGCCATGTTCCCGGCCCCTCGAAGTGGCTGGCGAGCTTGGCGAAATAAGGCGTCATGCGCATGTCGAACATCTCACCCGTCACCCGGATCAGTGTTGCATTGCCGACGATGGCGGCAATGCCGGTGTGGAAGGCGCGATCGGCAGCAAGCACCGTGCTCGCATCGTTGACGCCGCCGCTCATGCGCGTCAGCGCGTCGTCGAGCAGGGCGATGCCTTCCGGACCGGCGCAGCCCGCAGCTTCCTCGGCAATGGCGCATTCGATGATGGCGCGCGCCTGCAGCAGCTCGAAAGGCCCTTCCACCGGCTCGCGCTCGCTCCCTGCCGCAGTCGCGGCATGCTGGCGCACGACATAGATGCCGGATCCCATGCGGATGTTGACGAGGCCTTCGACCTCCAGGACGATCAGCGCTTCGCGGACGGTCGGGCGCGACACCGACAGCTGCTCCGCCAGGTCACGTTCGGCCGGCAGCCGCTGGCCGACGGCAAGCTCGCCGCTTGATATCATCAAACGAATCTGGTCCGCCACCTGCCTGTACAGGCGGCGTGATTCAACAGGCGAAAACATTGTGCCTCCCCGCGGCTTCTCCTCAAGCGCGCATCTGGTCAACTGGCCTGACCAATTGAGGCATAGGTATCATCGCCGGAGTTGTGCGTCAATCCGCCGCATAAAACTTAAACAGGAGAGCCTGAGCCTGGTGGGCCGGGTCTGCCCGCACCCTATATGCCGGCATACCATTCATAGCCGCGATCTTCCCAGAAGCCGCCATTGCCGCCATAAAGCCGGCCGAGATCGGCGACCGCTTCGATGCGGGTCAGATATTTCGCCTGTTTGTAACCGAGCTGCCGCTCGACCCTCAGCCTCAGCGGCGCTCCATGCGCCACTTCCAGGTCGCGTCCGTTCATCGAATAAGCAAGGATCGTCT
This sequence comes from Rhizobium sp. BT03, assembly GCF_030053155.1. Lineage (NCBI taxonomy): Bacteria > Pseudomonadati > Pseudomonadota > Alphaproteobacteria > Hyphomicrobiales > Rhizobiaceae > Rhizobium > Rhizobium sp. BT03. The sequence goes on along the minus strand of NZ_CP125641.1, from coordinate 556,994 downwards.
GCGGATGGAAGGCATCGACCAGATCGATACTCTCATAATACCAGCCGGTGCCATCCAGCGTCTTTTCGTATTCATCGGCGCAGTGGAACACGATGTAACGAGCCTCGGGCTTGAGCCCGACCGATTGCAGCAAGGCGCCGAGTGGCAGACCCGTCCATTTACCGATCGCGCTCCAGCCTTCGACGCAGTCGTGCCGGGTGATCTGGCTGCGCGACGGCATCGCCTTCAACTGCGCGAGCGAGAGCTGAGCCGGTTTTTCCACAAGCCCGCCGACATCAAGCCTCCAGGTCGAGAACTGCCGGCTCATCCAGTCGAGATATTGCGGGTTGTCGGGCATGCTGGTGCCGTTCGAGCGAAAGACCGGCGAGAGATCCGCCTCACTGAATTCACGGGCGAGCGCGTTGTCGCCGAGCAGGAAGCGCTGCGTCTTCATGCTGAAGCCCTCGGCGACCTTCAGGACCGACTTCGTCCGGTCGCTCTCGACCAATGCGTCGCAGCCGCTCAATCCCAGTGCGGAGGCGGTCAGGGTGGAGCCGATCAGGAAGCGGCGGCGGGTGATCAGGCGGCTCATTGTTCATCTCCCTGTTCGATCGCGTAATAGCCGGTGATCATCGAGCGCAGATTGTTGAACACACCCGACAGGATCACCATCGCGACATGCACCACGACGAAGGCGACGAGCGAAAAGGCCGTGAGAAAATGCAGGGTGCGGGCCGATTGCCGTCCGCCGAAAATATCGAGCAGCCAGGGCGCCACGGCATTGAAGCCCGGCGACATCGTCAGTCCCGTCGCAACCATCAACGGCAACAGCAGAAAGATGACCGCGAGATAGGTCAGCTTCTGCAAAGTGTTGTAGTGGCGTGCCTCAGCTCCTTTCGGAAAACGCAGCCGGGCATGATTGGCGACCTCGTGACCGAGATGGGCGAGCGTCAGTTCCTTGCTTTCAGGGGCGAGATCCCGGCGGAAATGCCGGCTGATCAGCCCATAGAGGAGATAGACGATGCCGTTGAAGACGAAGAGCCAGGCGAAAAAGAAATGCCAGCGCCGGCCGGTCGACAGATCCTGATAGCTGGGAACCGTAAGCCAGCTTGGAAAACCTCTTGCTGTCGCCTCGCCGTCGACATTGGAGACACCAAGGAAACCTGTCGTATCGAAGGTGAACGAACCGACATGCGTCAATCCTTTCACGTGGTCGCCGTCTTCGGCAGCTTCCATGGAGATAAAGGACGGATCGTTGTCGGCGCCGTACTGGCCCCAGTAGAGCGCCGGATGCGCATTGAATATCTGCAGGCCGCTGAACAGCAGCACGGTGAGGCATAGCACGTTCAGCCAATGCGACAGGCGGACGGCAAGGCTGTGGCGGTAGATGAGCATGCGCCCGGTTTTCGCACGGGCATCGATCGTCGCCATGATCATTCTCCGAATGGATGGACGTTTCGAGAGAAGAAGACGCGACCGCCGCGGATAAGGTTTCGGCGGCCGCGCAGACGCGAACGCTTATTTCATCGCGTCGCAGCTCTTCATCATGTCGGCCTTTTTCATCGCGTCCTTTTCCATGCCGGCCTTGTGCATGCAGTCCGTCTTGGTGCCCGACGTCTTCATGGCATCCTTCGACATCTTGCTGCTCTCCATAGTGTCCTTCTTCATCGCATCGGACTTCATCGCGTCCTCAGCCGATGCGACGCCGGCAAGCGAAAGCCCGATGGCGAAGGTGCAGGCTGCAAGGCTGGAAAAAAGCTTGGTCATGGAACTCTCCTGAAAATGGATCCGTGTCCGCCGGCGGCCTGCCGACGGCTCACATTTGGCTATTCGGCGGAGCGCCGGAATGCGTTACAGCCTCACGCGCATGTGATAGGGCTGTGATGACGGCATTATTTTTGATCTTCCCTGTAACCGATTGCCGCTTTCTGCGAATGAACTCTTCGACAGCATGACAACCGCCCATTCGGAAGAAGCCCTGAAAGCATTGATGCTTCTCTCCCTTGACGGGGACGAGGCAGCCTATCGGCGTTTGCTCACGGCCTTGCGCCTATTGCTTGTCGGCTATTACAGCCGCAGGATGGCTGCGGCGACGAAAGCGGATATGGAAGACCTGGTCCAGGAGACATTGCTGGCACTGCATTCGCGCCGATCCACCTATGACCGGGAAAGACCGTTCACGGCCTGGTTCTTCTCGATCGCCCGCTACAAGCTGATCGACCACCATCGCGGCCGCGGCGGACGCAGGCTAGCCGAGACCGAGCTTGGCGAGGAGATCGAAAGCGACTTCAGCGAGGATACGCTGACGGCCCGCATGGATGTCGAGCGGTTACTCAGTGGGCTGTCACCGAGACAGCGCGAGCTGATCCGCCAGGTGAAATTGGAAGGCCAGTCGGTCGCCGACGCCGCAAGCCGCACCGGCCAGTCCGAATCGGCGGTGAAGGTCGGCATCCACCGGGCGCTGAAGGCGCTCGCAGAGAGATTGCGAGGCGCATCGTGACAAAGACGGACGATATCGTCGAACGCCTGGCAAGCGACCTGAAGCCGGTGCCGCGCAATGCGCTGCGGCGGCGCTTCGCGCTCGGCATCGTGCCGGCGCTCGGGCTGTCGCTGCTGTTGATGCTGGCCATTCTCGGTCCGCGGGTCGATATGCCTGAAGTACTGATGCTGCCGGTCTTCTGGATCAAATCCGCCTATAATGCGCTGATTGCCGTAACCGCCTTCCTCGCCGTCTATCGGCTTTCCCGCCCCGACGGATCCGAGGGCCGCTTTTTCGGCCTGCTTGCCTTAATCTTCGCCGCCATGACGGCGGCTGCAGCCGCCCAGCTGATGATGGCCCCGACCGACACTTATCCGGTGCTGATCCTCGGCTCCTCGGCGCTCCATTGCCCGTGGCTGATCCTCAGCTTTGCCCTGCCCGTCTATGCCGGCGCCGTCTGGGCGTTGCGCCAGGCGGCACCCTCGGACTTGCGGTTGACGGGCTTCGTCGCCGGCATTGCCGCGGGAGCGGCCGGCGCCTGGGTCTATTCGTGGTTCTGCACCGAGAACGGCATGCCCTTCGTGCTGATCTGGTATTCCCTCGGCATCCTGCTCACCGGCGCGCTCGGCGCCGCCACCGGCCCTCGCCTGCTGCGCTGGTAGATCCTTTGCTACACGCCAGGCCGACAGGGGCATTCTTGTAGCGCGTCATTGCGCCGCCAGCGGCTTCATCTTTGCATCGCACGCCGCGGAGCGACCAGCCGGATGGGCGCATCGCCGTCGAAGCCCCGGCTGCCGTGCTCCACGCCCGCCGTGCTTCTGTCGCCCTCCAATTGAAATTGATTGACCAGATGCCGCAGGCGGCCGGCCTCGGAGGACAGAGAGGCGGCGGCGGCCGTCGACTGTTCGACCATCGCCGCATTTTGCTGGGTCGCCTGGTCCATGTGATTGACGGCGGTGTTGATCTCGGCAAGTCCGGTCGATTGCTCACGCGCCGAGGTGGCAATCGCATCCATGAGCTGGTTGATCTGTACGACGTGCTCGCCAATCGCTTTCAGCGACGTGCCGGTTTCGAGAACCAGTTTGACGCCATTTTTGACGTCCGTCGACGACTTCTGGATGAAGCCTTTGATCTCCTTGGCTGCGTGAGCAGCGCGCTGGGCAAGCTCACGGACTTCTTGTGCGACCACGGCAAAACCTTTGCCGGCCTCACCCGCACGGGCAGCTTCAACGCCGGCGTTCAGCGCCAGGAGGTTGGTCTGGAAGGCAATCTCATCGATCGCGCCAATGATGTTCGATATCTGCTCCGAACTATCCTCGATGCGTCGCATGGCCTGCTCCGCCTCCGACACGACGGTTGCCGATCGCTGGGCGCTGAGATCGGCCTCCAGAGCCACGTTGCGCGCCTCGTCGGTGCGTTTGGACGCCATCGTCACATTCGAGGTGATCTCGTCCAAGGCTGCAGCCGTTTCTTCGAGAGAGGCTGCTTGCTGTTCGGTACGTTTGGAAAGGTCCTGCGCAGCGGATGCGATCTCGCCGCTACCGCTATCTATGCTGTGTACCGTCTGGAGCACCGCACCGATCGTCGTGCCCAATTGCCGGAGCGAAGCGTTGAAGTCTTCGCGCAAGCTTTCGTATTCGGCGGCAAATTGCTCAGAAAGCTGAAAGGATATGTCGCCGGCTGCAAGCCGCCGAAGGCCTCCACCCAAGCTCGTGGTTGCGAAGCGCAATTGTTCGGCTTCACGTTCGGCGCGCTGCTGGGCTGCCGCGCGCACCGCCTCACTCTCGCTGCGAGATGCAGCCGCTTCCTCTTCGAGCCTGACGACACTGAGAGCATTCTGGCGGAAAACTTCGACGGCGCCGGCCATTTCGCCAACTTCGTCGGCGCGGCCGGCACCAGGTATGTCGCTATCGAGGTCACCGTCCGACAGACGCTTCATGGCGGAGGCGATGCTTTTGATCGGATTGGCGATGCCGAATATTGCAAACGCGATGCCTGCCATGGCGATCAGCACGGCCAGCGCTGCAATTGCGGCCGTCAACATGAAGGCGGACGCCGCGGAACCATCGCTGGCGGCCACAAAACCTTCGGCCTGGCTGAGAATGAAAGCAACCAGATCGCCCACACCCTTGTCGACCAGCGCCGATTGAGGCTCCATCTCTTGCTTGAAGAAACGGACTGCGTCAGGCGTCTTCCCGCTGTTTTCAAGTGCGATCATTTGATCTGCCAACCCGCGATATTTGCTCAGTTCCGGCTTGATCTGATTGATCAGTTCGCGCCCTCGCTCGGTGCGGACGCCCTTTTCGTATTCGGCGACAATCTTGTCGAGCGCGATGCCTGCGGCATCGATTTTTTGCCGCGCGACGGTCCGTTCCTCCGCTGTATCCTCCAGAAGGAACTGAGCATAGACCAGTTTCACCTCGAGGAAATTATCCTTGATTTCGCGCGCGGTCACGAGCCTCTGCATCCAGAAGGTCCCTATCTGCTCGGTATTGGCACGGAGTGTCGAAATCGTGCTCAGCGAGACATAGGACAGTCCAACCATGAACAAGCTGATGATCGACAGCTTCACGATCAGGGCTTGCTTGATACTGAGGCGCTTCATGCGGGTCTCCTCGAAGATAAATGGGACGACCGGCTTTCCGGTTGATGCAAAATCTCGCACCGGATCTAATAATTTAGTATTAACTAAACGGCGGCGCCGGTGTCGTTTTTAGAAAACTTGCGCTGACCGACACTTCTGCGATTAATTAGAGCCACAACACGACCATAAGTTCATGGAAACCTTGGAAAAAACAGCCCCCGCGAGTGAAAATATCTCTTGGCTGATATCGGCACGGCGCCGATCGTCGGCCGTCGAGCAGAGCCGAAAGAGGTCCTGAAATTAACTTGTGTGGCACCTGTCAGGGAATGGACGCCGCTACCTGCCATCCGCAACGTCGGCAAGCAGCTGCGTGCTTGCCAATCGGCCCTGGGAACACATACTGGATCCATGCAGCTATCAGAAAGCCAACCTGCCGGTATCGAAATCTCTCTCTGGCAGTATTCCAGGAACGAACGTGACCGAGACCGCTGGATGCAGTCGCTCTCACCGGATGAAAGGGATCGGGCGGCGACCTATCGGTTTGAACGAGATCGAGCCTCGTTCATAGCCGGCCGCTATCTCTTACGGCGCCTGTTGAGCGCCCATGCCGGGACGCTGCCGGGTGAGATCGTGTTGGTCGCAGACGAACACGGCAAGCTAAGCCTTGAGGGTCGCGATAGACCGCAATTCAGCCTGTCCAATGCCGACGGGCTGGTGGCGGTCGCGGTTGCGGCGGGCTGCGAGCGCATCGGAATAGATTGCGAGCGCGCCGACACCAAGATCGAAGAGGTGACTTTGGACACCTATTGCAGCTTGGACGAGCGACGCTGGCTCGACGAACTGCCCGCGCATCAACGTGCGCGAGCCGCCGTTGAACTTTGGACGCTCAAGGAGAGCCATCTGAAGGCGCTCGGCGTCGGGCTGCGCGAGGATCCTCGCACTGTCGCTTTCGCCTGGAAGGACGGCATCCCTGTGATGCTCGGCGACGATCGCTACCAATGGCACCATCGTCTGGTCGAAAGCGGCAGCCAGCACGTCGTGGCGCTGGCTGCCTGCTCGCAATCCGGGCTCCCCGGCATGTCTATACAGATATTTCAGGACGACAGCATGCCGTCCGAATAGCCGGCTCGGAGCTGATGCGGCATTGCGGACGCCGTCTCCGTCGCCCAGGCCAGTTGCGCATTGTCCGGTTCCGCGTCGAAATGCTGCCGGCCGAGAAGCGTATTGACGATCGTCGCGCTGCGCCAGGCCATCAGGCTGAGCTGAGAGTCGGCGATACCATGCGAGTATCGGCCCGCATTCTGCGCCAGCAGCCGGTTTGCCCGCGGGCCTGTCCATTGCATCGTGTAATCGTCGTTGAGCATGGGATAGCCGTTTCTGTCGAGCGCTATCCGTTCCCCCAGCGAGGCGAGCGCATCCGGCAATCGGAACCGGTAGCCGGTTGCCAGCACCACCGCATCCGCATGCAGCACCTCGATCCCGCCGTCGAATTGATTTCGGACGATGAGCCGATAGGCATTGCCGTTTCGCTCCATCTGGATCACGTCGCGGCTTGGCGACAGAGATGCATTGAGCGTGCTCGGCTCGAGATAACGCAGCGCATAGAGACGGCGGTAGATCGAATGAATCGTCGAAATCGACAGGCCGTCGCTGGTCAGGACCGAGTTCTTCAAGGCTGCCTGTTTCTGCTCGCCACCGAGCTTCAGATAGGCCTGCACATACTCAGGCGAGAAGACCTGGTTTGAAAACGGCGTGTCGTTGATCGGCTCGAAATTGTGCCGCCGGCTGATCCATGTCAGTTCGCTCATGGAACCGGGATCGGCAAGCAGGGCTTCCACGACCTCGCCGCCGCTCTGGCCGCCGCCGACCACGACGATGCGGCCGGCGCGAAGATCGCCGATACGCGATTTCGCTTCGCTGTTATGGAAGCAATCGGCACCCAGGAAGGGTTTTGCCCAGTCGGGTACGAAGGGCGAAGACCCCGTGCCGATCACCAGGTTGCGCGCTTCTTCCTGGCCATTGTCAAAACGCAGGACGAAGCGGTCGTCGCGGTGCTCGACGTCGCGGATCTCCGTTCCGAAGCGCAAACCCTCCACGCCCTTGGCGACCCAGGCGAGATAACGTGCGAATTCCTGCCGGGGAACGGCGTCGTAATTGGCATTGAGGAAGGCATACAGTCTCTTATGCGCCACCAGATAGGAGACGAACGACCAGCGGCTGGTCGGCAGGACCGGGGTGACGAGGTCTTTCAGAAAAGACGATTGCAGCTCGACGCCGGGCATCATCATCCCGGGATGCCAGTCGAACGAGTCTCGCCGCTCGAAGAAGCGGCTGCGGACCTCGGGCACCGATTCCAGCAGGCAGGCGAGGCTCAGATTGGAGGGGCCGATGCCGATGCCGGCAAGATCGAGCGGCTCGTTGAGGGCGTCCCTGCGGGTAAAAGCGACGGTCATGCGAAGTCCTTCTCTGTTTCCTTGAGACGCAGGGCAAGCCTTGAATGGAAGGCGGGAGACCCGATCATGTGCAGATGGTTGGTGCCGGTGATGATTTCGGCCGCATGCGCCCGCGGCGACAGGCGACGCCAATCGATCAGGTTGAGGCCGCGGTTGAGGCTGTCGTCGGCCGCCCAGGGATAGATCGGCACATCGTGAGGGACGAGCCGATGCTTGCGGAAGATCAGGGCGTTGTCGATCAGCACCCAGAACGTATGCTCGCGGCTGCTGATATCCGGCCCGTCGGTCGGAAGCGGGTCCTTTTCGTCGCCGACGAAGCGCAGGAACTGGTCGTAGGTATCGGCATCCATCGTCGACAGCAGCCGGTCCCATTCGGACCGCATCGCCGTCTTTTGAAGCCATGCCGCGACGTCCCGGTGAAGCGCGTCGCGCTCGCCCGGCCGGAATCTCGGCTTGGCGCCGATCGCAAATTCCGATCCGAGATCGCAAACGTCGACCATCGCCATCATCCTGACGTCGACCTCGTTGCCGAGAGCGCGGGCGGCCTCGTAGGCGAGAAGCCCGCCCCAGGACCAGCCGAGGAAAGTGCAGGGCGCGCCCCCGCTATGGGTCCTGATGTAATCGACGTAGCTCTCGATGATATCTTCGATCGGCGCGCCGACTTCCTTCCTTTCGGACAGCGAATGGCAAATGAAGCCGGTCGCCGGCTGGTCGGCGCCGAGATAATCGACGAGCTTCACATATTCGCGGGTGCTGACGAGAAGCCCCGGGAAGCAATAGAGCCGCGGCTTGGCGCCGGAGGCCCGCAGCACGATCACCTCCGACAGATCCCGTTCGGCCCCTTGCTCCATCACGCCGGCAAAGGCGCGGATGGTCGGGTTGTTGAAGATATCGGCGACGGTGAGCGGCGTTTTCGGCCGGCGCTGCCGGAGCTGCGAAAGGATGCGGATCGCGCCGAGCGAATTGCCGCCGATCGCGAAGAAATTATCCTCGACGCTGATCGCTTCCAGCTTCAGAACCTGCCGCCAGACGTCGAGCACCTCCTCTTCGAGGGTGGTCGCCGGCTCGACGATTTCGCGCCGGACCGGCTGGGGCGCCGGAAGCGCGAAGCGGTCGAGCTTGCTGTTCGGATTGGTCGGCATTTTTTCCAATTCGACCACGGCCGCCGGCACCATATAGGAGGGCAGGCTGCGTTCGAGACCGGCGCGGACGGTCTCGACGTTCAACGTCTCGTCCTTCTTGGGCACGACATAGGCGACCAGCGCCTTCTCGCCGGCATCGTCATCGCGCAGCACGACCAGGGCTTCGCCGACACCGGGCTGCTGGAGCAGTGCCGCTTCAATCTCGCCGAGTTCGATGCGGTAGCCCCGAAGCTTCACCTGATGATCGACACGGCCGACGAATTCGACGGTTCCGTCATCGCGCCAGCGCGTCAGATCGCCGGAACGATAAAGCCGGCCGCCCTCCTTCGAGAACGGATCGGGGATGAAGCGGTCGGCCGTGGTATCCGGCTTGCCGAGATAGCCGCGGGCGATCCCCTCGCCGCCGATATAGAGCTCGCCGGTCACGCCGATCGGGCACGGATTGAGATCGGGATCGAGCACATAGACGCGCCGCAGCCCGACGGCGCGGCCGAGCGGCGCGTAGACCCCCTGGAACTTCGTGCCGGCCCTCACCTTCCAGACCATCGGCGTCATGATGGTTTCTGTGGGACCGTAACCGTTGATCAGCCATTCCGATTTCAGCGCCCGCGACAAAAGATCGAAGGTCGGTTGCGCCAGCCCCTCGCCGCCGAAGGAATAAAGCCGCATCGGCGGCGCGCTGTCGGTGATATCGGCCCATTCCGCCAGCTGCTGCAGATAGGTTGTGGGAATGCTGGCATTGTTGGCGCCGTGCTTGCGCATCGCCGTCAAAGTCTCCTCGGGCGTCCACAGCGGCTGATCGGGAAGAATGATGCTGCCGCCTTCCATCAGCGGGTTCATCCAGCGCTCATGGCCGCCGTCCGAGCTGAAGGGCAGGAACGGCAGCTCGCGGGATTCCGAGCTCATGCCGTAAACGCGCGAGGTGTTTTGCAGATGGTGCGTCAGCGGGCCGTGTTCGACCGCGACGCCCTTCGGCAATCCTGTCGAGCCCGAGGTGTACATGACATAGGCGAGCTGATCCTTGTGGGTGGGAATATAGAGCGGCGTATCCGGCTCGCCGTCGAGATCGATCTTGTCGAGTTCGAGGACGATCGTGTCGAGCTCTTCCGGCAACCGATGGCGCAGCCAGCTATGAGTGAGCACGATCTTGACGCCGCCGTCGCGCAGGATGTGATGGTTGCGCACCGGCGGATGATCGGGCTCGACCGGGATATAGGCGCCGCCGGCCTTCAGCGTCGCCAGGATGCCGACGACGGCCTCCGGCGAGCGCTTGATGAAGATGGCGACCGTCACTTCGGCGCGGACGCCGAGCTGCCGCAGCCGATGTCCGAGGCGGTTGGTGCTCGCCTCCAGCCAGCCATGGCTCCACTCCTCGTCGCCATAGACGATCGCGGTCTTCTCCGGCGTCCGGCGCGAATGGGCTGCGATCAATTCATGCACCGGCCTGTCGTCGTTGACGACGTCGTCTTCGTAAGGCGCCGACAACCAGTCGAGCTCGTCGGCCCCCACCAGTTCGATATCCTTGATCCTGACATTCGGCTGCGCGACCATCTGTTCGAGCACGAGGCCGAAATGCCTGGCGAGCCGGGCAACCAAAGCGCCGTCATAAAGATCCTGCGCGTAGTCGATCAGCACGTATGCACCATCCGAATGCGCCTCGACCACCAGGGAGAGCTCGCTGTCGGCGCGGGCCCCCGGCGGCTCCAGATTGGTGGCGTGGCTGGGTAGCGCATAGGCTCCACGGAATTCGAACAGCGCCTTGACCACGGCTTCCTGGGCGGCGGCTTCGTTGACCACCAGTTCCTGGGTGATGCGTTCCAGCGGCACGAGCCGGCGCTCGCCCTCCTCACTTGCCTGCGAGATCGCCGCGATGACATCGTCGAGGGAATGTCTCGACGTCAGCGACAGGATGAGCGGGAGCACCTGCTCGGCGCGGCCGCGGCTGGCGAAATGCTCCTTATGGGGCCGCGCGACGAGAAGGCCGGTCAGCAAAGCGTAGTTGCCGCTGTAGCGGGCCAGCAGCGCGCAGAAGCCGGCATGAAGCACGCGATCGACCGGAACGCCCTTATCCCCCGCATGCCGTTCGAGTTTGCTCCAGAGGTCGGGCTCGAGCGAAAATCGGTGCTGCGCGCGCGCCACGCCTGCCAGCCCGCCGCTGTTGAAGCGGGTGGGAAAGGTCGAAGCCGCATAGTCGAGACCGATGGTGTCGCGCCAATAGGCAAAGGCTTCCCGCGCCTCGTCCGTCTCCAGCCAATCGGCCTCCCGCGTGCCGGCCGAGATTTCCACCGGCTGCATGTCGCCAACCGGCTCGCCGTCGAGAATACGCGCCAGCGACCCGGCGAGGACGGATTTTTCGCGGTGGTCGCAGACGATCGGATGCAGCACGATCGTCAGCAGCGATTGCCCGTCAGCAAGCCGGATGATCTGGATGCGCGCACCGGGGGCCTCCAGGAGATCGAAGCGCTTGTCGCGGAAGGCTTTCCTTGCAGCCAGGGCATCCGGCTCGGAAAGGGCCGCGCCGTCTTTGCCGAGGATCTCGATCGGCACCGCGTTCGATGCGCCGCGATATTGCTCGATGCGGCCGCCCGCCAGCCGGCGGAAGCGCAAGGCAAGCGAGGGATTTTGCGCCACGAGCGCCCGGCAGGCGCCGGCAATCGTCTCGATGCCGGCTGCCGGGCTCAATCGCAGCCCGATGACCTGGTCGGGAAAGACGGTGTAGTTGCCGATCTGCTCCAGCGACCAGATGCGCTTCTGCGCGATCGTCAGCGGAAAGCTCTCGAAGACCGCGTCCATCGCGGCATCGGTCGGGGAAGCATCGGCGAAATTTGTGATTTGCTTGTTCATCTTGGGGATCCGGACGTTATTCAGAGACGCGCATCGCCTGACATTGCCGAGCGCAGCGAGAGGGGCCGCGGGTCCGTCCAGACGCCGCGGATATGCGCCAGGCATTCCTGACGTGAACCGGCAAAGCCGGCCGGCTCCCAGCCCGTGGGAATCCGCTTGTCCTGCGGCCAGACCGAGTAGTGACGCTCGGTGTCGATGACGGCGATCCAAAGATCGTCGCGAGGCTCAAGATTGTCCATTCGAAGCTCCTGCAGAGATGGATGTCATGCGCAAATGACGGATCCCGATGGCTGCGGTTTAGAGAATTGCTGAGAATTTTTTTCTTCTCCGAACCCTAAATCGGGCTGGAGATGGATCGTCATTCTACCAAATCGGCACTAGAGCGGGCTTCATGCTCGCCGCATCAAAAGCCCTGTCGGTCAAGGAGAACATCATGGATTTCGACGCCGCCAAACAAAGGCGCGGTCTGCAGTCGCGCAGCTACGTCAGCCTCGCACCCAATCTCATCCATCTGAAGACCGCGCACGGGCATCACGAGGCCGCATTCGAGGTCGAGGCCGGCACCGCGACGCTGACCTTCTACCATGGTGATCCCGCGCGATCGGCGGAGCTTCTGATGGCGGCCGCCGAAGCGGTGACGGCGGAAGATCGCTCGATCAAATCAATCGCGTTCGAAGGGCATCGGACGGGCCTCCCGCCGCATATTTCCGGTGCCGGCGGCAGGCTGGATGCAGAGATCCTCTGGCAATGGCCGTCGCTTTGGCTGCCGCAGCTCACCTATCCGATGCCGCCCGTGCAGGAAATGACGGCGGGGCGCTATCATCCGCGCCGGCCGGCAAAGCCGAAGGGCACGGTCTACCAGCGCTTCATCCCGTGGCTGGAACGCGATATCAGCTTCCGGGTCGCCGACCCCGAGACCGATCTTGCCATCTTTCACCGCTGGATGAACGACGAACAGGTCAACACGATCTGGGAGGATGCGGGCTCGCTCGACAAGCACCGGGAGATCCTGGAGGAGCGGATCGCCGATCCGCATGTCCTGCCGCTGATCGGCAGTTTCGCCGACATCCCCTTCGGTTATTTCGAGGTCTATTGGGCCAAGGAGAACCGGCTCGGCCCCTTCTACGATGCCGACGATTATGACCGCGGTTGGCATGTGGCGATCGGCGAGCCCGATTATCGCGGCAAGAAATGGATCAGCGCCTGGCTTCCCTCGCTGATGCATTTCATCTTCCTCGACGATCCGCGCACCAAGCGCATCGTCGGCGAGCCGCGCGCTAGCCACGAGCAGCAGATCCGCAACCTCGATCGCTCGGGTTTTGCCAAGGTCAAGCATTTCAATTTTCCGCACAAGCGGGCGCTGCTGGTGATGCTGACCCGTGAGCGTTTCTTCGGCGATCATCTCTGGGTGCCCGCATCATGAACGACATGAGCGAGATGAGCGGCAGCCTGCGCAAGCGGCGCCTCGCCCCGGAGGATCTTGCCAGTCCCCAGCTTCTCAGGCTGCTGCTGCGGCTCGGGCTGCCGGCCATGTTCGGCCTGTCGATCAATGCCGCGCACCACACCATCAACATGGTCTTCGTCGGCATGATCGGCGAAGACCAGATCGCGGCGATCATGATCGTCCTGCCGATCCTGATGCTGATCGCCGCCTTCGGCGAAGGCATCGGCGTCGGCGTCGCGACCGAGGTCGGGCGGTTGCTCGGAGCCGGCAACCGCTCGCGGGCCGGCGTCATCGCTTCGATCAGCCTTGCTGCCGGCGTCGCCTTCGGCGTGGCAAGTGCGCTCGCACTCGTCTTGTTTCCGGATCTGCCGCTGTTCGGCGCCACATCAGCAATCGAGCCGCTTGCGCAGCATTACCTGATGATCATCGCGATCTCGATCCCGCTGACGATGGCGCAGATCATTCTCGATTTTCTGGCGATCGCGGAAGGCAATGCCCGCTTCAGCATGTGGACGCTGGTCGCCTGCTTTGCCTTGAACATGATCCTCGACCCGATCATGATCTTCGGCTTCGGCCTCGGCCTGCAGGGTGTGGCCATCGCCACCATCCTGTCGCAGATCGTCGCGCTTTCCATCTATGGCGCCTATCACGCCAGGCGGCTTGGGATGGTCCGGCTGACCCTTGACTGGCGGTTGGCAGATCTCCGCGCTCTCAGGCCCGTCCTTGCCGTCGGGGCGCCGACGACGCTGACCAGCCTGACGACGGCAGGCGCCATTGCGATCATGGTGTCGCTCGCCGGCACCTATCACGGCGAAGCCGGCATTGCCGGCATCGGGATTGCCTTGCGGCTGCTGGCTGTCGGAACACTTCCCGTTATCGGCATCTCGCTTGGGGCCCAGTCCATTCTAAGCTTTGCCTGGGGTCGAGGCGATATGGCCAGGGTGCTGTCGGCAACCCGCATCCTGACAGCGGTCACGAGTGCGGCGAGCGGCGCCTACGGGCTGATGGCGCTTGCCTTCTCCGAACATCTCGCTTCGTTCTTCAGCGACGATGCGGCGGTGATTGGGATCGCCGGGCAGGCGATCATCGCAACCCATCTTCCTCTTCTGCTGTTCGGCCTGCGGCAAACGGTGCTGATCCTCTTCCAGGCGCAGGGCCGGCCGAAAGCCGCGATTGCCGTCGGTCTGGCGCAAAACGGCTATCTGCTGTTTCCGCTGCTTGCGCTCCTGCCGCCCTTCTTCGGCTTTTCAGGCCTGCTGGCCGCCATGTTCCTGGCCTCGGCGCTCACCGGCCTGCTGTCGGCCGTCTGCCTTGTGAGGTCGCTCAGTGCACTCCGGCAGCGCTCCACCGGCCATCTGACCTCCATCCGTCCCACTCCCAGCTTTTGTCCATGAGAGGATGACCATGAACCAGTCGATCAACCCGCACGACCTCGGCGCCCATGCGATCGCCGACGATCTCTTCACCCCTGTCGATCCGGCGGCATTCAACGCCGTGTCTCCGCCGATCTTCCAAACCTCGCTCTTCACCTATGACAGCTACGAGGCGATGGAGGATGTTTTTGCAGGCCGCACGCGCAACTACATCTATTCGCGCGGCGACAATCCGACCGTCCGCGAATTCGAACTCCTGGTCGCCCGCCTCGAGGGCGCCGAGGATGGACGCGCCTTCTCTAGCGGAACGGCCGCCATCACCTCGACAATTCTGAGCCTGGTGCAGGCCGGCGACCGGGTCGTTGCGGTCCGCCATCTCTATAATGATGTCTATCGTCTTCTGGTCAAACTGCTCGGCCGGCTCGGCGTCGGAGTGGATTTCGTCGATCCCGCCGATCACGACGAGGTCCGCAAGGCGCTCTCCGGCGCCAAGCTGCTCTATCTCGAAAACCCGACCTCCTTCGTCTTCGAGCTGCAGGACATTGCGGCGTTGTCGGCCATGGCGAAGGAGGCGGGCGTTACCACCATCATCGACAATTCCTGGGCAACGCCGCTCTTTCAGAAGCCGATCCAGCACGGCGTCGATATCGTCATTCACGCCGCCTCGAAATATCTCGGCGGCCACAGCGATACGGTCGCCGGCGTCGTCGTCGGCTCGAAGGAGGCGATCGCCAGGATCAACGCGACCTCCTATCCCTATGTCGGCGCCAAGCTTTCGCCGTTCGAGGCCTGGCTCTTGTTGCGCGGCATGCGCACCCTGCGTGTGCGGCTGAAGGAGCATGAGCGCAGCGGGCTTCTGCTGGCGGATCGGCTGAAGCAGCATGCGGCGATTGCGCGCGTTCGTCACCCGGCCTTTCAGGACCATCCCGGACGGGCGACGCTGTCGGGTTATGCCGGGCTGTTCGCCTTCGATCTCAATCCCGATATCGACGTCGCCCGTTTTGTGAATGGTCTCCGCGACATCCGCCTCGGCGTCAGCTGGGGGGGACCCGAAACGCTGGTGGTCCCCGCCAAGGTGGCGCTGCAGATCCCCGACCGGATGACATCCTTCATCCGGTTCGGCGTGAGCGAGCAGACGGTTCGTTTTGCCGTTGGCCTGGAAGAGCCGGAACTGCTGTGGAACGATTTGCAGCAGGCGCTGCACGCGGCGAGACGCTAACAACCTGCCGGTGCGCATGATCGGGGCGCAGGAGGGGTTCGGCCATCGCCAGATGGCAATGCTCCTCCGCCGCCTTGATCATGAAATTGACGAGGGTCCTCGAGACGCCGAGTTCGGCGGCAATATCCTTCTGCGGCACGCCGTTGAGGCGGTGGCGAATGAAGGCATCGTTGGTGCGCTTCGGCAGCGCCTCGAGCGAGGCAAGCACATCGCGCAGGGTCTCGGCAGCGACAAGCTGGTCGAGCACGGTGGGGATGGGAGCCGTGATTTCCTGAACCTGATCGATCGACCTATAGTTGTTCATCTGCTGACGGCGGCGGCGGTTTTCGTCGAGTGCGAGGTTATAGACCATCCGGAAGGCGTAGCCGATCGGGCAACGAATGCCATCGGTTTTGACCCCGTAAGCTTTAATCACGCCATCCTGAAAGATATCCTCGGAATATGACCTTGATTTGACAACGCTTTCAATCGTTTTAAGGAGTTTATCCTTGTTTTCGATCATGGCGTTGACAACGGCATTTCCATTCACATCGCGATGCAATGCTTGCATTGTCCTGTACCCTTTTTACAAATGGAAAATCAGGCTCTGTCGTTACTGGTCGACGTGGTCGTGGCGCTCCTTTTTGGAGGGAAAGTACACGATTTGATTGCAGTGTCTATTTTAAGGTGATAACAGGAGTCAAGTTTAAATCGACGGAGTGAAAGCGAGAAAAAATGGGAAGGACAGTTGAGATCCTGACGGGCAAGGCGGAGCTCTGCCGATCGATCATGGGGGCTTTGCCCGACTGGTTTTCCGAACCCGAGGTCATCGAAGCGAGTGCCCAGGCGATCGAAGAGCTGCCGGTGTTCGGCTATATCGAAGCCGATGTCGTCACCGCGCTGATGGCCTTGAAGCCGCACCTGCCCGGCGCCGTCGAAATCGCACTGATCGCGACCCGGCCTGAACATCACGGCCGCGGCGCCGGACGTCATCTCATCGACGAAGCCGAACGTTTCGGCCATGAAGCGGGTGCCCGGTTGCTGACGGTCAAGACGCTCGCCCCGCGCGACCGCGAGGAACCGCAATTCGAGGCGACGCGGCGCTTCTATGACCGGAACGGCTTTATCAGGGCGGAGGTCTTAGCAAAGCTGTGGCACGAGGATCACCCGTGCCTGTTCATGGTCAAGCCGCTCGCCGGTGTTCAGGCAGGTGAGACGACGCTTTGAGACGACGAGACTTTCTGCTCGGCGCGCTGGCAATGACCGGCGCACCCGCAACCGTGCGCGCCGGCGATGGCGGCGTCGTTTCGCTCGATTACGGACTGGCCTCGACGATGCTGGCGCTCGGCCAGACGCCGCGCGCCGTCGTTTCCCTGAGAAACTGGGGGGAATGGGTGGTCGAACCGACGATGCCGGCCGGCGTCGTCGATCTCGGCACCACGTCGGAGATCAATCTCGAGGTCCTGACCAGCATCCGGCCATCGCTCATTCTGAGCACCCCTTTCCTTGCGGCACTGGACGATAAACTGTCGCGGATCGCACCGGTGGAGCGGTTCACCATTTACGCCGAGCACAACGAGGCGCTAACCTGTTCCTACGCCGAAACGCTGCGGCTCGGCACGATGATCGGACGGGCAGAGCAAGCAAAGGCATTTCTGTCCCATGCCGATGCCACGTTCGATCGGTTGCGCGGGCGGACAAAAAACCTGTCGGCGCCTCCGGTTGCCGTCATCAACTTCATCGACAACAGGCATGCGCGCATCTATGGCGGCCCCGGGCTTTTCAGCGGCGCCATGAAGCGCATCGGCCTTGAGAATGCCTGGAAGGGCGAGGCCAGTTACTGGGGATTTCAAACGGTCGGCCTGGAACAGCTCGCCGAACTCGGCGAAGACGCGCATCTGATCATCGTTTCGCCGCTGCTTCCACCCGACGTCCTGACGCAGCTTTCCGAAAGCCCGCTCTGGACCGGTCTTCCCTTTGTCAGGCGGCAGCGTATCTCGGTCATTCCAGGCGTTCTGATGTTCGGAATGGTTCAGGAGGCGCTGCGGTTTTCGACCCTGGTCGTCGATACGCTGGAGACTTCAGCCCGATGAAGGCCAGATTTTCGCACTTCGGCGCGCCCGCACTTGCGGGCCTCCTGCTCTTTTCCGGATTGGCCCTTGCCGGAAGGGAGATTTTGGCGGCACTGCCGCATCTTAAGGCGGCGTCCGGCGGTTATGATGCCGAGCGCCTTCTCTTCCTCTATTCGACGCTGCCGCGCATGGCGACAGCCCTCATTGCCGGCGCCGCACTCGCGCTCTCCGGCACGATCCTGCAACAGGTGCTGCGCAATCCGCTGGCCTCGCCGACGACGCTCGGCATTTCCACCGGCGCCAATCTGGCGCTGGTTTCCGTGATGCTCGCCATCCCGTCGCTCACGGGATGGGGCCGGGACGCCGCCGCGCTTGCCGGCAGTGCCGCTGCCGCCGCCGCCATCTTTTCGATCAGCGCCCGGCACGGTTTTTCGCCCTTTTCCCTCATCCTGTCGGGCATGATCGTCGGTCTCTGGTGCGGGGCGGCGGCGGCCATCCTGGTGCTGATGAACGATCAATATCTCTCCGGGATTTTCATCTGGGGCGCCGGATCGCTGTCGCAGCAGAGCTGGGCGATCCCGGCGTCGCTGCTGCCGAAGGTGGCGCTGCTGGCGGCGCTTGCTCTTCTGGCCACGAGACCCCTGGCGCTGAGCCAGATTGGCGATGCCGGCGCAACGAGCCTCGGCCTGCCGATCAAATGGGCCCGCGGTTTCATGCTAGCGATTGCCATCGCGCTCAGCGCCTTCGTCACCAGCGCCGTCGGCGTCATCGGCTTCATCGGGCTGGTCGCCCCGCAGATCGTGCGGCTCGCCGGCGCCAGGCGAATTCTCAGCCAGCTGATCTGGTCGCCCATTGCAGGCGCCGGCCTTCTGCTCCTGACGGATCAGGCGATCAAGCTTGCCGCTCCGGGCGACTTCGTCCCGACCGGGGCGGTGACGGCACTGCTCGGCGGCCCGATCCTGATCGCTCTTCTCCCACGTCTCGCCACGGCTTCGCGCGCGCTGCCCGGCCTGCCGTCACCCCAACATATAATGAACAACAGAACGGCATCCTTCGCTGCTCTGCTCGTCCTGGTCATCGCATTGGCGACTGCCGCGATCTTCTTCGGCCGCGCACCCGACGGCGCCTGGGCATGGCTGCCGGCCGCTTCGTGGGACGAAATCCTTCCCCTTCGGCTGCCGCGGGTCGCCGCCGCATTCGGGGCCGGAACCGTGCTCGGCGTGACCGGGCTGATCCTGCAGCGGCTGACCGGAAACGAAATGGCAAGCCCCGAGGTGCTTGGCGTATCGGCAGGAGCGACGCTCGGCGTGGCGGCCGCCATGTTTGTCTTTGCGGCGCCCGGCCTGACGGTCCAGCTTGGCTTTGCCGGCTGTGGCGCCCTTGGCGTGCTGACCCTGATTTTCCTCTTGAGCGCGCGTTCCGGCTTCGGCCCGAACCGTGTGCTGCTCGCCGGCATCGCCCTCGGCGCGATCCTCGACGCCGGGATCGGCGTCCTTGCCGCGAGCGGCGATCCGCGCGGCCTGGCGCTCATTCGCTGGATGGCGGGCTCGACCTATTTCGTCGACAATGCGGTGGCCGCAAGCGCCCTTCTGATTGCGCTCGGCTGTCTGGCCGCCGCCTTTCTCGCCAGCCGCTGGCTTGCCCTGCTGCAGCTCGGGACCGAGACGGCAAGTGAACTCGGCCTCAGGATCGTTCCCGCCCGCGCGGTGCTGTTCGGTCTCTCGGCGGTCATGACGGCGGCAGCGACGCTCGTCGTCGGCCCTTTGAGCTTCGTCGGCTTGATGGCGCCGCACCTTGCCCACGGGCTCGGTCTTCGCCGGCCCGCCGCCCAGATCTTCGCCGCAGCCCTCATTGGGGCGGCCCTTCTCGTCATTGCCGACTGGACAGGGCGCATGATCGCTTTCCCCTACCAGATCCCCGCCGGATTGATCTCGGCTCTTGTGGGCGCCCCGATGCTGTTGATCGTTTTGCGCCGGCGGGCATGAAGGGTGGTCGGCAATCGGCGTCTCAAGCGGGCTTGTGTTCGGCCGTTTGACTCATGCCGATGACAGCCCCCACCCTAACCCGACCGGGGTCTGGACGTTTAATGGCGTCCGTCCGGCAGTGGGCAGGCTTCGCCGCAGCCGCCAACGCCCGGCAGGTTATAACGCAGGCAGCAGACTTTGCGACGGGCGAATTCGAGGCCGCATTGCTGCCGCGCCGTGCGGATCATGCCGACCATCGGGTTGCGCCGGCCGCACGGCCATGCAGCGTCGTTAAGCAGCGCCAGGCCGCCTTCGACGAGGTCCCGCTCGTGGCGATGGGCGATCTCCTTGAGAATCCATGAGAGATAGGCCGCAACATTGTTCCAGAGCAGCTTCGGAGCGACACCGGCATTGGCGGCGATCGCCGCGACAACAGGCTCGACGTGGCCGACCATCAGCCGGTGCAGCTCCCCCGCCGGATCGGCCGTAACGCCAAGCCTGTCAGTCATCACGAAGGCTTCCGGCTCGCCGGTCTTTTCGTTGCACACAAGCGATAGCCGATCGATCTGCAACGGCAGCCCGATCCGGTGCACGAACATGTGCAGGCTGGGGGCAATCGTCAGAATGCTGAAATAGTAGAGCGTCCACATCGAGACGATCGCACGGCGATCGCCGCCTGGAAATTTTTGCGCATACCGGGCGATGATCCCTTCAAAGACTGCCCCGTCGCAAAGATCTCTGCAGGCGACGACGATGCCCGTCTGCGGTGGGACACTGAGCAGTTTGCCCCGGCAATAGGAAAACGCGCCATCGCCCACCAGGCCGTCAAGGCAGACGGCCTGGTGGGCGATAGGATAATCGGCAATCGAAGTCGGGCGCCGAGACGCCCTATTCGTCTCTGCGGCCATGCCTTACCATCGATACTTCAGCGTCCCGGTCATGTTGCGGCCCTGGCCTAGGTAGCAGAAGCCCTCTTCGCAAACCGTTTCTCGCTCGTCGGCGATGTTGCGGATGGCGAAGGCTGCCGTCAGACCCTCATATTTCTTGTCGACCGCGCCGAAATCATAGGAGGCGGATGCATCGACATAGAAAGTCGCAGGATTTTTCGAGGTATTGGCAACATCCGTCCAGGTCTCGCCGATGTAGCGCACGCCGGCGCCAACCGACAGACCGTTGAAGGGATTGCTTTCCTGGAAGGTGTAGTTCGCCCACAGGCTTGCAATATGGGTCGGGGTGACGGCCGGCGTATTTCCGACGTTGTTACCCCCCGTTACTTCGGAGTCGTTGTAGGTATAGGCCGCAATGATATCGAGGCCGTCGGCGATTGCCGCACGGGCTTCAAGCTCGATACCCTTTCCGGTCACTTCGCCCTGGGAGTCATAGGCAAAGGTCAGCGGGTCGGCGAGCCTCGGCTTATTCTGCTCGACGATGTGATAGGCGACAGCCGATAGCAGGATGTCGGAGCCGGGAGGCTGGTATTTCACGCCGACTTCGTATTGCTCGCCCTTCGTCGGCGGAAGAATCGTGTTGGCGGCCGACCGGTTGGTGACCGGATCGAAGGAGGTCGCGTAGGAAACGAACGGCGCGATGCCGTTGTCGAAGAGGTAGAGTGCGCCGGCCTGTACGGAGAAGGCGTTCTTGTCGACATCCTCCGAGCTGACCGTGGGCAAGGTCGAATCTCGCGTCTGGTTCACCCAGGTCTGCCGGCCGCCGAAGTTGAAGCGCCAGTTTCCGACCTCGACCTGGTCCATGGCGTAGATGCCGACCTGCCGCATATCGGCATCGGAAGCCAAGAAATTATAGTCCGGCGTAGAACCCGAGACTCCGTAAGTCGGATTGGCGATATCGAAGTCGAATGCCGGATCGGCGGCTCCGAAGCCATAGCCAAAGCTCGACTTGAGATTGGTGTAGTCGAGCCCGAACAGCATCGTATGCGCAAGCGGACCCGTATCGAATTTCGCCTCGAGCTGATTGTCGACCTGGAACACGTTCATTTCGTCGCGGATCGCATTCGTGCCGCGATGCGCGACGGTCCCGGTCCAGCTGGTAACGCCGAGGTAGCGGGCCCTGAGATCGAGATGCGAATAACGCAGGTTCTGCCGGAAGGTCAGGCCGTTGTCGAATTCATGCTCGAACTGATAGCCGACCTGCTGCTGCTTGATCTTCTGATAGTCATAATCGGGATCGCTCTGTCTGATATCGAGAATCCTGCCATCCACGGTCGTGATCGCGCCGACATTGGCGTCGGTTTCGTCCGCCTGCGCCAGACCATACACCGTCAGAGACGTGCCCTCGTCTGGCTTCCAGGTGAAGGACGGCGCCAGGAAATAGCGGTCGTCGGCAATATCGAAATTGGTATCGCCGCGGCGGGCAAGGCCGACGATGCGGTAGAGAAAGTCGTCGTTGTCTTCGCTGATCGGTCCGCCGAAATCGAACATTCCCTGCACCCGGTCCTTGGTGCCGTAGGTAATGCCGACTTCGCGGATCGGCTCTTCGGTCGGAAGCTTCGATATCTTGTTGACCAGGCCGCCCGGCGATCCCGAGCCGTAGAGAACGGAGACCGGCCCCTTGATCACCTCGACGCGCTGCAACTGATAGGGGTCGGTGCGGAACATACCGTAATTGATGTAGGGTTGGCGCAATCCGTCACGATAGTCGCCGACCGTCGTGGCGTTGTAGCCGCGAATATAGATTTGGTCGAAACGCGGATCGAAGCCGCTCGTTCCTGTGGTCACGCCGGCTGTGTAACGCACCGCCTCGATGACCGACTGCGCGCCGCGTTGCTCGATTTCCTTCTCGGTCGTGACGGAGATCGAACGCGGCGTTTCGACGAGCGGCGTGCTGATCTTGGTCGCGCCCGCGCTGTTCTTGGCGGTGACCGACGTCCGGTCGGTCTTGCTATCAGAGGCTGCACCCTGGATGACGATCGGCTCCAGCGTCGTCGCGGTATCGCCTGCGGAAGCGCTCTGAGCGTAAGCCGGCGATGCTGCAATACCGATCAGAACGACCGCCGTCGTGGCAAATAGGCTCTCTCTATAAATTCGCGGTAGATTATTAGAAACATTCAAAAAAGCACGCGCCATCACTTGGTCCCTACGTCACAGATGCGCGCGGAACCTATGGAGCGAACAGGGCATTGTCAACATAAGATGATTATTTTAGTCACCTTTTGTCGATGAAATCCGCAGCTTTCGGCACTCCCGAACAGGTTGCACGCATCTCTAAGGCTCGGCCCGGTGTCGGCCTTGTGCTTCAGCCGCATAAATCCAGACATTGAAGTGGACATTGCTCGCGCCGGGACGCTGTTTTCACAAGCGATGCGGCTGAAGCGCCGACGCCCGATGCACCGTGAGCAGCCTGACCATTTGACAGATATCCTACAAGTATATATGTAACAGGCATCCTTTATCGGCGATGCGAGAAAGCGACCCCGGCATGACATTGAAATCGATGAAGCCGCTGACGCGCGCACCCCTGCTGCATGTCTCGGTGCAGGAAAGTCTGCGCGCCTATATCGACGACAATGGGCTAGCGCCCGGAACCCTGCTTCCGGCGGAAGGCGAGCTTGCCACCCAGCTCGGCGTCAGCCGCAATTCGCTGCGGGAGGGTATCAAGGCGCTGGAATCGCTCGGCGTGCTGGAGACGCGGCGCGGCGTCGGCATCTTCGTGAAGGCCTTTTCCTTCGAGCCGCTTCTCGACAACCTCGCTTACGGCCTCGGCGGCGCTCTGCGTCAGATCGAGGAGGTGCTCGAAATCCGGCGCACGCTTGAGGTGGGATTGATCGGCAAGACGATCGATGTGATCGGCGAGGAGGACATCGCCGAACTGCGCGCCACCGTCGATCGAATGCGCGCCCATGCCGAGCGCGGTGAAACCTTTGCCACAGACGACCAGCTGTTCCACCGGCTGCTGTTTCGCTGCCAGGACAATGAAACGCTCGTACGGCTGATCGATGTCTTCTGGCTCGCCTTCTACAAGGCGTCGGATTTCGTCAACCTCGAAAATACCGATCCGATGGCGACGTGGCGTGATCACGCCGCGATCGTCGATGCGATCGAGGCAAAGGATCTGGAGGAGGCGCGCCGGCGCCTGGATCGCCATTACGAGGGAATTGCCCGGGTGATTGCCAATAACAAGACAAGTTCAAACATGGGAGGAACGCATGAAAAGACTGTCTAGATTATCCGCCATCGCGCTTGGCGCCCTGCTGTCGACAACAGCCGTTCCGGCTCTTATCGTTTCGGGCGCCGCGATCCAGGCTGAGGCCGCCACCCTGTCCGGCGGCTTCGATGTCGGTCCGGGAGGTTTCCAGGGCAACTTCAATCCGCTGGCGGCGACCGCCGGCTTCACCTGGCTCAGCATCTATTACGAACCGCTGATCACCTATGACGAGAAGCTGCAGAAAGTCGTCGGCGCGCTGGCGAACGCCTACGAGGTCAGCCCGGACCAGCTGACCTACACGTTCAAGCTCGCCGACGCCAAATGGCATGATGGCAAGCCCTTTACCGCCAAGGATGCGAAATTCACCCTGGGCCTTGCGACGGATGCGAAAACCGGCTCGGTGCTCGCGGCCCGGCTGAAGGGCATATCGTCCGTCGAGACGCCGGACGATCACACCGTCGTCATCAAGCTTAGCGCACCCAGCAGCAGTTTTCTCGACACGATGACCAAGGTGATGATGCTGCCCGAGCATGCGCTCGCCGCGATACCGGCCGACCAGCTGGCGAAGAACACCTGGTGGTCCACCGCGCCGATCGGCACCGGACCGTTCAAATTCACCAAATACGTCTCCGATCAGTATGTCGAGCTTGCCGCAAACAGCGATTATCGCGGCGGCAAACCAGCACTGGAACGCGTCATCAACCGCTATTTCGCCAACCCGGCCGCGGCGATCGCGGCGCTCCGATCCGGCGAGATCCAGTTCACCTATGTCGATTCCAACGACGTGCCGACCTTCAAGGACAGCAAGGACTTCAAGGTCATCGAAGGCAATTCTTTCGTCGTCAACTATCTGGGCTTCAACCATGATTCCCCGATCTGGAAGGAGGTGCGCGTCCGCCAGGCGGTGATGTATGCGATCAATCGCGATGCCATCATCCAGAGCCTCTATGGCGGCGCGGCCAAGCCGGCCAACTGCGCCTACGTCGCCGAACAGCTGATACCCCCGGGCATCGACACCTATGCCTACGATCCTGAAAAGGCCAAGCAACTGCTCAAGGAAGCCGGCTGGGATCAGATCAACGGCGATAAACCGATCACGCTTTTGACCTATTACACCACGCCGCTTGCCACCAACGTCCTTGCCGCCGTTCAGGCGATGCTTGCCCAGGTCGGCATCAACGTCGTTCCGCGCGCCGTCGATGCGCCAACCTATAACAGCATCGTGCTCAATGCGACGCCGGATATTGCCCAGTTCCAGATGGTTTACGCCGGGCTGCAGAACGGGCCGGATGCCGGAAGCATCAATGTCGGCCTCAACGAGAAGCAGATCCCTCCGGCCGGACCGAATGTCGCCAGAGTTCGTATGCCTGATCTCACCAAGGCACTCGACAACGCGCTTGCCGAGCCTGACAGCGCCAAGCGGGATGCGGCCTACCAGGACGTCTGCAAGGTGATGAACACCAACCTGCCCTGGGCGACGCTCTGGGTGGCAAACCGTTACGGCATCGTCTCGACCAAGGCGAAGGATTTCGTCTGGACGCCGGCGCCCGGCGGCGGCCCCTACCAGGCCGACCCGCAGAAATGGTCGATCACCGAATAGCGTTTTCCGCAAAGGCTCGAGGGTGGCTTCGGCCACCCTGACAGGACGCCTGACAAGACGGCCTGGCAAGACGGCCCGAAAAAACGGATAGACGATGCTCCGATACAGTCTTAGACGCCTGATCATAGGGGTAGGCATGCTCGTCGCCCTGAGCATGCTGATCTTCCTGCTGCTGCGCCTGACGCCCGGCGATCCGATCGATGCCTATATCGATCCGAACCTGCCGATGTCGCCGTCGGATCTTGCCGATCTGCGTGGAAGACTCGGGCTCGACCAGCCCTTGCCCGTCCAGTATCTAGGCTGGCTGCAGCAGGCGCTGGCGGGCAATCTCGGTTATTCGATCAAGCGTCTCGACCAGCCGGTTCTCGGTCTGGTGCTGTCGCGGATCGGGCCGACGGTACTGTTGATGGGCACCGCACTTGCCTTCGCCATCGTCGCCGGCATCGCCTGCGGCGTGATCGGCGCCGTCCGCCGCAATTCGCTTGCCGATCTCTCCTTGTCGGTAGTTGCGCTTGCCGGCATTTCGAGCCCGGCATTCCTCAGCGCGCTGATCGGCCTTTATATTTTCTCCGTCCGCCTGCACTGGATGCCGTCGGGTGGCATGCTGACGCCGGGCGAGGATTTCTCGATCGGCGATCTCCTTCACCATCTGATCCTGCCGGCCGCCCTTCTGTCCGTCGCTCAAGCCGCATTGATCATGCGTTACATGCGCGCTTCGCTGCTCGAAGTCCTGAACCAGGATTACGTGCGTACGGCCCGCGCCAAGGGCGTGTTCGAGTTCTGGGTCATCGCCAAACATGCGCTGCGCAATGCGCTTCTTCCGATCGTCACCCTGATCGGCTCCACCATCGGGCTTGCGATCGGCGGCGCCATCTTCATCGAGAGCGTCTTCAACTGGCCGGGCATGGGTCTTTTGCTCGTCGACGCCGTTCAGACCCGCGACTACCCCGTCATCATGGGCGCGACGCTCGTCATCGGCACTTGCGTTATCACAGTCAATCTTCTGACCGATATCACCTATGCGGTCGTCGACCCGCGCATCAAGGTGGGCTGACCATGCTGGCACGCTCCCCCCAACGCCGCAGCCCAGGGCCGCTTGCCCGCGCCTTCAGCCGTTTCCTGCTCAACCGCGCAGCCGTTGCCGGCGTCTGCATGGCCGTTCCGATGCTGCTGCTGATCCTCTCCTATCCGCTGTGGTGGGCTTTCCAGCCTAATGACATCGATCTTCTGGCGATGAACAGCGGCCCGAGCGCAACCCACTGGTTCGGAACCGACGGCGTCGGCCGCGATGTCTTTGCGCGCGTACTCGAAGGCGGCCGGATCTCGCTGCTGGTCGCCGTCGCATCGACCGCGCTTTCGGCGGTCATCGGCTTTCTCTTCGGGGCCATCTCGGCGCTTGCAGGCCGGTGGGCGGACGCCGTTTCGATGCGCTTCGTCGATCTGGTAATGACCCTGCCGCCCGTCATCTTCCTGCTCGTGCTCGCCTCGATCGCCGGCACCGGCATCTGGCCGACGGTGCTGGTCATCTCGCTGCTTTCCTGGCCGCTGCTTGCACGCATGATCCGCTCCCGGCTGCTGGAATTGCGTGAGCGCGATTTCGTCATGGCCGCCCGCGGCATGGGCGCCGGCATCGGGCATCTGCTCTTCCGCCACGGCCTGCCGAACGCGATCGATATCCTCGTGGTCTACGCAACGCTGCAGATCGCCAATGCCATCCTGCTCGAGGCGGGCCTGTCCTTCCTCGGTCTCGGCATCGCGCCGCCGGCGGCAAGCTGGGGCAACATGCTGAACGCGGCCCGCTCCACCGCCGTGCTCGAACAATATCCGTGGCAATGGCTCTTTCCCGGTGCGGCGCTGATCCTTGCCGTGCTTGCCATCAACTTCATCGGCGATGGCCTCAGAGATGCCTTCGATCCGCGTGCCGAACTGAACTGACTAGCGAAAGAAGCGAAAATGACCAAATTCAAGGGTGTCGTCCCCCCCGTCGTAACGCCGCTCAATCCGGATCTCACCGTCGACTATCCTTCCTATACCAGGGTGCTGGAACATCTGATCGATGCCGGCTGCCACGGCGTATTCGTCCTCGGCTCGACCAGCGAAGTCGTCTTCCATGACGACCGGACCCGCCGCGAAATCATCGAGCATTCCGCCAAGGTGGTGAATGGCCGCGTGCCGCTGATCGTCGGCGTCATCGATCCGACCACGGATCGGGTCATCGCCCATTCGAAGGTCGCAAAGGCCGCCGGCGCCGACGCCGTTGTGGTCACCGCACCCTTTTATACGGTCACCAGCCAGTCCGAGATCCTCGATCATTTCCGTTATGTGAGAGACGCGGTGGACGTTCCGCTGGTCGCCTATGACATTCCCGTTTGCGTTCACGTCAAGCTGCAGCGCCAGACCGTCGTCAAACTTGCCAAGGAAGGCACCATTATCGGCCTAAAGGATTCCAGCGGCGACGACGGCAACTTCCGTTATGCGCTCCTCGATCTCGCCGAGCACAAGGACGTCTTCCTGATGACCGGCTCCGAGATCGTCGTCGACAACGCCCTGCTGATGGGCGCTCACGGCGTTGTTCCCGGTATCGCCAATGTCGATCCGCACGGCTATATCAGGCTCTGGAATGCCGCCCAGCGCGGCGATTGGGCCGCCGCCAGGAAAGAGCAGGAGCGCCTCTGCCGCCTCTTCGAAATCGTTTGGGTCGCACAGGGCCGTGTCAGCGGCGGCGCTTCCGGCATCGGCGCGTTCAAGGCTGCCATGCGCAGCCTCGGCATTATCGACAGCGCCGTCATGCCGCGGCCGCGCGCCTCTCTGAATGATGCCGAGACGGCACGGATCAACGAGATCCTGCGTGCAACCGGCCTGTTGAACTGAGCCGGTCGATGGAACAGTCGGCCGGACCGGTACTCGACATCAGGGGATTGCGAACGGTCTTCCGCATCCGCGGTGGCGAGATCACGGCGGTCAACGATATCGACCTGACCATCGCCGCCGGCGAGACGCTGGCGCTCGTCGGCGAATCCGGCTCCGGCAAGTCGGTCACCAGCCTGTCGGTCATGCGGCTGCTCACCCGCAACATCGGCGTGATCGCCGCCGGCAGCATCCGACTGACGACGAGAAGCGGCGCGGTCCGGGATCTTGTTTCCCTCGACGAAGAGAGCATGCGCAGCATCAGAGGCGACGACATCGGCATGGTGTTCCAGGAGCCGATGTCGAGCCTCAATCCCGTTTTCACGATCGGCGACCAGATCGCCGAGCCGATCCGCATCCATCGTGGTGCGAACCGGAGGGCGGCGATGGACGCAGCCGTCACGCTGCTTGAAAGCGTCGGCATACCGGACGCCCGGCGCCGTGCCGGCCAATATCCGCACGAACTGTCGGGCGGCATGCGCCAGCGCGCCACCATCGCTATGGCGCTCGCCTGCGATCCGGCGCTGCTGATCGCCGATGAGCCGACCACGGCGCTCGACGTGACGATCCAGGCGCAGATCCTCGATCTGCTGCTCAAGCTGCAGCGCGAGCGCGGCATGGCGATGCTCTTCGTCACCCACAATCTCGGCGTGGTCGCCGAAATCGCCCATCGCGTCGCGGTGATGTATGCCGGAAGGATCGTCGAAGAAGGGCCGGTCGGCGAGGTTTTCCGCAATCCGAAGCATCCCTACACGATGGGCCTTCTCGCCTCGATGCCGCGCCTCGGCGAGGCATCGCGGATGAAACGGGCGGGCGAAAAACTCTCTGCCATTCCCGGCATGGTTCCGAGCCTGATGAACATGCCGAGCGGCTGCGCCTTTTCCCCGCGCTGCAAATTCGCGATCGATGCCTGTCGCGCCGCAATTCCCGCACTCGAACAGGTCAATCCGCAGCACCGCAGCCGCTGCATCAGATGGCAGGAGATCTAGATGAGCGCACCGCTGCTCTCCGTCCGCGACCTCTCGAAACATTATATTTCCCGCGGCGCGCGGCTGAACATTCTTGAGAGCATCTCCTTCGATATCGGCAAGGGGGAAGTCGTCGGGCTGGTCGGCGAATCCGGCAGCGGAAAGACCACGATCGGGCGTTCCGTCCTCCGGCTCGTCGAACCTTCCTCAGGCAGTGTCCGCTTCGACGGACAGGAACTCACCGGACTTTCCGCCTCGGCGCTCAGGCGGCAACGGCCGCGCATGCAGTATATTTTCCAGGACCCTTTCGCCAGTCTGTCGCCGCGCATGACGATCGGCGAAATCCTGACGGAGGGCCTGAAGATCCAGGGGATCGGATCGGCACACGACAGGCTCGAACGAGCGCAAACCGCGTTGGCCCAGGTCGATCTGCCCACTGACGCGATCAATCGCTACGCGCATGAATTTTCCGGTGGCCAGCGCCAGCGCATCGGCATCGCCCGGGCATTGACCTTGTCGCCGGAATTCATCGTTGCCGACGAGCCGGTCTCCGCACTCGACGTGTCGATCCAGGCGCAGGTGATCAACCTGCTGCGCGAGTTGCAGCAGCGGCTTGGCCTTACCATGCTGTTCATCTCGCATGACCTCGCCGTCGTCGAATATATCTGCGACCGGGTGATCGTGCTCTATCTCGGCCGCATCATGGAGATCGCGCCGAGTGCCGATCTCTATGCGAGACCGCAGCATCCCTATACGCGCGCCCTTCTCTCCGCGATCCCGTCACCCGATCCGGATGCCCGCCGTGACAGGCAGATCCTGAAAGGCGATATTCCAAGCCCGGCCAATCCGCCGAGCGGATGCGTCTTTCGCACGCGCTGTCCGAGCGCCCTCGATGCCTGTGCCGGCGCCGTTCCGGGAAATCGCGCCCGGCCATTTCAAGGCCTGCATCCGCGACGACCTCAACTGATCCGTGATCTAGAGCATGATGCCGAAAAGTGTGAGCGGTTTTCGGGCGACATCATGCTCTAACTCTTTAATTAAGAACAGGATTCAGATTTTAGGCCAAACGGGCCTAAAATCATCCTGTTCTAGGGGGAAAACAGATGAACGCGAAGACGCCGCATCCGGCCATCGGCGGAAACTGGGCGAGCCTGCTTCTGCCGATCGCAGCCGACGACAGCATCGAATTCGATAAGCTCGGCGAAGAGATCGACATCCTCATCGAGGCCGGCGTCGACGGCATCTATTCGAACGGCACCGCCGGTGAATTCCACAATCAGACGGAGGAGGAATTCGACAGGATCCAGGCGATGCTGGCCGAACGCTGCGAGGTTTCCTCCATGCCATTCGTGATCGGCGCCTGCCAGCCCGACCCGCTGATCATGCTCAACCGCGTCCGCCGCGCCGCCGCGCTCGATCCCCGCGCCATTCAAGTCATCTTGCCGGACTGGTGGCCGCTTACCGATGCCGAAGCGGTCGACTTCCTGAAAAGGGCGGCCGAGGCCGCCGGCGGAACTCCGCTCATCCTCTACAATCCGCCGCATGCCAAACGGGTGCTGACGCCAAAGGAACTGGGCGCGGTCTGCGCGGCAGCGCCTGCGGTGATCGGCATCAAGCTCGCAGATGGCGACGCTTCCTGGTACGCCGAAGCGCGCCGGCATCTGTCCGGGCTTTCGCTCTTCGTCCCCGGCCATCATCTCGCAACCGGCGTCAGGGAAGGCATCGCAGCAGGCTCCTTCTCCAATGTCGCCTGTCTCAGTCCCCGCGGCGCTCAGATTTGGACGGCATCGACGCGAAACGAACTCGATGCCGCTCTCGATCTCGAACGACGCATCTGCACGTTCATGGACGCGCATATCGTCCCCTTTCGCCGGGAACTCGGCTATTCGAACGTCGCTCTCGACAAGCTTTTGAGCGCCATCGGCAATTGGGGACCCGTCGGCACGCGTTTACGGTTTCCCTATCGGTCGATAGACATGGCTGAGGCGGTCAGGTTGCGATGCATCGCCGGCTGCGAACTTCCCGAACTTTTCCTCTGAGGTTGCCCAGGGTGAACAGTCGCCTCCTGGAGTAATGAGCGGAGCAATACAGTCCAGAAGACCGGAGATGCGATCCCCGCCCTGAGCGAAGAGAAGATTTTCTGTTGTCGCAAATGAAAAATCTGATTTACTGATATTCGCTGCTTTGGCTTTAGGGGGATATTGCCGATGCTGGGGACCCGCAGGGAAATTTTGCTTGGTGGTTTGGCGTTACTTGGCGCTGGTGCGGTCGGCAGACCGGCATTCGCCGCGGCGTCGTCCTATTTTGACGGCACCATCGTCGACAATGGCGTGACGTTCAGAGGGACCAACTTCGCCAAGATCGACAGACGGTGGCACCGCCAGGTCGTCAAATATTTCAGCAGCGAGCCGATCGGCACCGTCGTCGTCGATACAAGGCACCATTTTCTCTACGTGATCATGGAGAACAAGACCGCCATTCGCTACGGCGTCGGCGTCGGCCGTGAGGGCTTCAAATGGTTCGGCCGCGCCACGATCGACGCCAAATCGCTTTGGCCGCGCTGGACGCCGCCGCCGGAGATGCGCAAGCGCCATCCCGAACTGCCCGAATTCGTGGCGGGAGGCTCCCCGAAAAACCCGCTTGGACCCCGCGCCATGTACCTGCATCGCGACGGCGTCGACACCGGCTATCGCTTCCATGGCACGCTCGAACCCTGGAGTATCGGCAAGGATGCCTCCAGCGGCTGTATCCGCATGTTCAACGAAGACGCCATCGACCTTTACCAGCGTTGCCCGATCGGCACGGCCGTACAGGTTCTCCCGCATATTGCCGACCAGGCCGAAAGCACCACGCAGGTCAGCCAAACAACCCCGGTCGAATAGGAAATCACGCTGATGTCTGCTACAACAGGATACACCAGCCGCCTTCTCGCCGTGGCCATGCTCCTGGCGCTTGCCGCCTGCTCCACTACGGAGGTCGCCTCCCTGGAAGAACCGACTGCGGCGCCGATGACCGGCCAGACCAACGATCCCGCGCCCGGTTTCGAAAATGTCGCGGCCGGCAGCGAAGAGGATTTTATCCTCAATGTCGGCCGGCGGATCTACTTCAAGCAGGACTCGGCCGCGCTCGATTCCGTCGCCATGGCAACCTTGGACAACCAGGCCAATTGGCTCAACAGGAACCCGACCTGGCTGCTCAAGCTGCAGGGATTTGCCGACGATTCCGGCTCTGCTTCCAAAATGCAGACGCTGTCGCAGAAGCGAGCCGATGCGGCGATGGCCTATCTCGCCTCGAAGGGCGTCGATCCGAAGCGCATGTGGGCCAAGGGCTACGGCAACGATCGAGAAGTCCGCGACTGCACCGAGCGCTCCTGCAAGGTGCAGAACCGGCGCGTTGTCACCAATCTCCGCACCCAGCCCGACGCGGTCTGATCGCGCCGCCTGCCGCATCGACGATAGAGCCTCTGACATCCAAAGCGCGTGGAGATCGTCAGCCGAATTCACGAGCGATCTAACCGTTATGCACCACGAACTGCACATTCTACAGATGAAGCTTCTGCGCTAGCTCGCTCCTCAGCCGTTGATGTCTTCGTCGAGACTTGCGACACATCATCAAAGAAAGGATCGCGCGCTGGCGACCCCCGTGCTTCGATCGTTATTTGCGGCGAAAGCCCTCTTGGCAATGAGATTATTAGGTTGCTACCCAGCATCATATTCAGCAACGGGGGATCACAAATGACTTTAATTGCTGGGCTCGTAAGGCCCCCATATTTTCTCGCTGTTGGAGACGCACTCCTTACGACCAACTCCCGCGTTCACCACGACGCTCCAATTCCGACACAACGGTTACCCAACGAGACCGAACAAATGTCTGATAGTGGCCTGTGGGTCGCAGGCCTTGCTCGGAAAATTTTCCCAATTGGCTCATTTCTGGTTCTAGGCTGGAGTGGAACAATGGGTGCCTACGAGCATTCATTCAAGTTTCTATTCGCAAACTCCCCAGATGTTATGCTGAGCTTTTCCGATTTCCAGCATTTAGTAGAGAACGCGAATCTTCCTCGCGGTTCCGATGCTAGCTGGTTCATCTTCGGCATATCTAAGGACTACGGACCGGTTTCCGTTTCTCACAATATAGCCAAAAGCACTGCAAAAGAAGGCAGTTTTAATTTGCTTGGCGGGTCTGGACGGAAGCATTTTGAACAATTTTTAAATGATCAAGCCATAGTCTCACTAGACGGAACTGGTTTGTTCGCTGAATTGCTCGGCGCATGTGCTAAATATTTGCTGGCCCAACATCGGCAGGGACGCTTTCTGAAGGAAGGGGTTGGAGGCGCTTTCGACATTATAGTAAGTGGAGAATCGGCCTTTGAGCAACTTGATCACGTACTATATGTATTCCGCGATTATTGGGACGAGAGCGAAGCAAATCTCGTCCAGTGCGACGCACAATACGTTACTAAAACAGGCCGTACTTTCAGCAAAATCGATGCAGTATACTACGCAACTCATTTAGGCAGATCGCTGTTTGTGGGTCGCTGGCATCAAGGCGGACCAGATTTCTTTGAAATCGAAACGCCGTACCTGGAGCCTCGACCGTTGGAGAAAACGCCACATATGTGGGGCGTCGATTATGCTGTAGAAACTCTGACTCACTATACTGGGAAAAGGCCAGTCTCGATCCTTCCATCTTCAGAAGAATATGATTTTCAAATCGACGCCAGCGGTCATCCGCAGCTAAAATTTCCAATGGAGCTCTCGCAAGAATGCGAGCAAGCTCTGCGAAACTGTCTGGAAGCTCGGCGGACTGACACAGGCAAGTGAAAGAGAGACCTCCTTGCCGACCAAGTTGGGAATCACTTACGAGACCCTGCCACGCTGCACCAACATGAGATCGCCCACAACAATCCCGGCATCAGTCGCTATTGCGAGCGCTTCAGATAGTCTGCTTGAAATATCAGGAGAATGCAGCCGCTAGCTAATGCGAAGCCGGCAGCACGTGGGTGAGTGGTGAGGACAGATCAACGACGAACCGGATATCCGCGGCATTCGCCGCCACGATCAGCTGATAGTCACCCGGGTCGGCGCGGAAGGCGCCGGTTTCGACGTCGAAATAAGCGAGATCGCGCGGCAGGATCTTCATCGTGGCCGTGCCGGTCTCACCAGGCTGCAGCGAAAGTTTTGCGAAGGCGCGCAGCTCCTTGTCCGGCCGCTCCACTTTGGTCTTCGGCGAGCGCACATAGAGCTGGACCAGTTCGGATCCTGCCCGATCGCCGGTATTGGTCAGGTCGACACTGACAATCACGCCTTCGGCACCCATTTCGCCTGCCGACAGCCGCGGTGCACCCCAGTTGAAGCGGGTATAGCCAAGGCCGAAGCCGAAGGGGAAGAGCGGCTCGACGGCGCGTGTGTCGTGATGACGGTAGCCGACGAAGACGCCTTCCGCATAGTGCACGTGCCCGTCCTTGCCGGGATAGACGGCGGGATCGCTTGTGATGGCGGAGTTGTCCACCAGCGCCTTCGGGAAGGTCTGCGGCAGGCGCCCGCCGGGTTCGACGTCGCCGAACAGCACATCGGCGACGGCATTGCCCAGCTCCTGCCCCGGATACCACATCTCAAGCACGGCACGGACCTTGCCGAGCCAGGGCATTTCCACCGGGCCGCCGGTCTGCAGCACGACGACGGTATTGGCGTTGACGGCCACCACCCGCTCGATCAACTCCTCCTGCCGGCCCGGAAGCCGCATGTCGGGCAGGTCCAGCCCTTCGGTATCCCATTCGCCGTCGCGGCCGACAAAGAGAAGCGCCAGATCGGAATTGCGGGCCGTCTCGACGGCTGCCTCGATATCAGCCTCGCCGAGCGGCTTTTCCACGCCGAAACGAACGGCGATAAGGTTGATGCCCTCCCCGCTCGCGATGGACGGCTCATACTCGACGGTCACCGCATAGGCGCGGCCGGCTTCGAGCGGCACGGTGCCGCGCTGTTCGTCATTGGCGGTGCCGAAATAGTTTTCGCCGCGCGTCCAGCCCTCATGGCCGTCGACTGTCAATGCACCGTCGACGAAGAGACGCGCCAGGCCGGCATTGGTCATGCCGAAGACATGATCGCCGCTCTCCTCCGGCACGAATTGCATGGTCATCCTGGCCGAAAAATCGGCAGGGTCGAGATCGCCGGACGGCAGCTCGAACCAGAAGAATTCGCCCTTGTCGACGATTTCCAAATGCAGCGGATTGCCCTTGCAGCCCCGGCCCTTGAAATATTCGACCGTGATCTTGCCCTTGAACACGTCGATCAGACGGTTATGGCGGCAGCCGACCGCATGGCTGATGCTGTTGGCATTGGCAAGGGCGGCGCGAATGCCTTCGAGCGGGCTCACTGTATAATGCGCCGCGATCTGCGCGCTGCCGCCGCCCATGACGCGCGCGCTTGCCGCATTGGGGCCGATGACGGCGATACGGTCGAGCGAGGTTTTCGCCAGCGGCAGGATGCCGTCATTCCTGAGGAGAACCGCGCCTTCTGCGCCGAGGCGCCGGATCAGCGCCCGATCCTCAGGCAGGTCGATCGCCCGCTCGGTGAGATCGGGCTTGCTCTTGAAGGCGCCGACCCGCTCGAGCAGAAGCAGCATCCGCCGCGCTGCCGCCCGCACGGTTTCGGCCTCGACCTTGCCCTCGCGCACGGCGGCGACGAGCTTAGCGCCGCGATCACGCGCCGGACCCGGCATTTCGAGATCGAGACCGGCAATGATCGTCTCTGCGGTCGAATGCGAGCCGAACCAGTCGGACATGACGATACCTTGGAAACCCCATTCCTCGCGCAGCACCTTGGTCAGCAGCCAGTGATGCTCGCTGGTATAGGTGCCGTTGAGGCGGTTATAGGAGGACATGACGGCCATCACGCCGGCGCGGCGGACGGCCTGTTCGAAGGGCGGAAGATAGATTTCGCGCAGCGTCCGCTCGTCGATATCGGAAGACATGGTCTGGCGCTCGATCTCGGATTCGTTGCCGGCAAAATGCTTGATCGTCGCTGCGATCCCCTCCCCCTGCACGCCGTCGATATAGGCGACGGCGAGTTCTGCAGTCAGCATCGGATCTTCCGAATAGCATTCGAAATTTCGGCCGTTGAGTCCGGAACGGTGGATATTCACCGTGGGCGCAAGCAGCACCGCGGCACCCTTGCTCTTTGCCTGGCGCGCAAGGGCTGCGCCCATCTGCGAGACGAGATCGGGATTCCAGGTGGCGCCGAGGGCGATGCCGACCGGAAAGCAGGTCGCCTTGACACCGGCGACCAGCGAACCGGCGCCGCGCGCGCCGTTCGGCCCGTCCGTTACCTTGATCTTCGGCACGCCGAGACGCTCGACGGGAACGGTCGTCCAGAAATCGGCGCCGGATAGCAGGGAGACCTGCTCCTCGAGCGTCATCTGGTCGAGAATGGAATCGATCATGCAAACCTCCCAAGGAAATCCTTAAACCTACCGATTACTCGGTATTTTTAAGATGTCAATCGGGCAAGCCTGATGTATGGATAGAGAGCATGGGAGAAATCGGCCGAGGACCGGCCGACCGCCGCTCCAAGAGGCAGACAAGAGACGATGGCAGAATTGTCGGAACAGCAGACCGGAGAGGAAAAACAACGGCGCCGATCCCGCAAGGGAGAGACACGCCGGGCGGAAATCCTGACGGCGGCGATGCGGCGCTTTGCCGAGGACGGCTACCAGAATGCCGCGATCGGCGATATCGCCCGGGATGTCGGCCTGTCGCTGCCCGGCTTGCTGCACCACTTTCCCACAAAGGTCGATCTGCTGCTGGCAATCCTCGCACAACGCGATCTCGAAAGTGCTGATTTCATCGAGCATTATCGCTCCGATCTCAGCGGCCTGCTCAAGGGCATGGTCGCCATCTTCCGCCGCAACGCCGACATGATCGAGGTCGTCAGGGCCTTCGCCATCCTGAATGCCGAGAGCCTTATGAAGGACCACCCCGCCAAGGCATGGTTTCTCGCGCGCGCCACCCAGATGCAGAAGGATGTCGCCGCGACCTTCGAACGGGCGATTGCCGACGGCGCGATCGACGCCAGGATCGACAGCAGGGCAATGGCCGCCGAACTGATCGCGGTGATGGACGGCCTGCAGATGCTCTGGCTGCGCGATCCCGACCGCTTCGACATGGTCGGCGGCTTGGAAGCCTATGTCGGCCGGCTGCTGGCAAGCCTCAGCTTGGAAGGCTGACTGGAGCTATCTGCAAAGCGCGCCAGCCAAACCATCATGCAGCTTACGGCCTCTTGGTATCTTTGCCCGACCAGCAGACCCGTATGTGTCGTCCCCTGAAGCCCCAGATACTCGCCGCCAATATGCCGCGCCGTCGCCCGGCCTCGGCGATCATCCTCTTCATCCTTGACGGCTGAGATGACTAGGCTGGGACAGGTGATTTTCCCGCCATCGACGGAAATCCCCTCCGCCCCGAAATGAAAGGAAAATGCGGCGAATGCCTTCGCCGATTCCATCGACAGGTACTTCCGCTGGAACGTGATATCGTCGAGCGTTTCATCGGCGCTGCTTTGCTCGTCGCGCGCCGGCGCCGGCACAACCAGACCCGGCATTCGGGGTGCAAGATGACGATAGGGCACCTCGTCATGCACTTGCCTGCAAATGCTGGAATCGATCAGCACCAGCCCGGCAATCCCGACGCTTTCCGCCAGTTTCTGGCTCAGTATCCCTCCCATGCTGAA
The DNA here is from genome assembly GCF_030053155.1 of Rhizobium sp. BT03. Taxonomy (NCBI): domain Bacteria; kingdom Pseudomonadati; phylum Pseudomonadota; class Alphaproteobacteria; order Hyphomicrobiales; family Rhizobiaceae; genus Rhizobium; species Rhizobium sp. BT03. The sequence goes on along the minus strand of NZ_CP125641.1, from coordinate 519,106 downwards.
GCCGATCACAACAGGTGGAGTTGCGCATTCCTCAGCGATTTCGGAGATCGCCTGGCGGATGTCGTCCAGGTAGTCCTCAAATTCGACCTTGGTCAAATCGACCGATCTGCTTTTGTAGTGGCCGCGCAAATTGATGCAGTAAGAATTCCATCCGGCCGATATGAAATGAGGAAGGTGCTTGCTCCACATCCAGCTGCCGGTGAAGGCGCCGTGAACGAAAAGCAAAGGCGGTCGTGCACGCTGCGACGAACTGTTGTTCCCCCGAAATATCTCCAGAAACAGCTCGTTCTCTCCAATGTATTTGCCGACGTGCTCAGGCAATTCTTTTGCATAGTCCTGCATGCTTCCACTCCTCTGATGCGGGGCTGATACCGCTTGGCGACAAAGGATATTTCCTACGCAATATTGATCAATGGCAGCTTACGGACGTACATAAAGGACAAAATCTCTCTAATTGGGTGCCAAATGGAAAGCCTCGCGAGCGTTTTCGCCCTTGTCTATGCTGCCGAACAGCAGAGCTATGTCGGAGCCGCGCGCGTCGCCGGCGTTTCACCCTCCGCGATTGGAAAAGCGGTCGCACGGCTCGAAAGCCGATTGGGCGTGCGGCTCTTCAACCGCACCACGCGCAGCATCAGCCTGACCGAAGCAGGAACCCTGCTCTACGAGCGCTACAAACGCATCATCGACGACATGCATGACGCGGAGGCCACGATCTCACGAAGCCGGGAACGTCCAAGGGGGCGCCTTCGCGTCAGCGTGCCGCATATCGTCGGGCATCACCTTCTCATGCCGATCCTGCCCTTTTTTGCCGGGCAGTTTCCGGAGATCGAACTGGACATCGATTTCGAAGACAAGGTCATCGACCTGGTCGCAGAGGGCCTGGATGTCGTCGTGCGCAGCGGTGAGCTTGCCGATGCACGATTAATTGCCCGCCATCTCGGCGACCAGCATTTCGTCGTTTGCGGAAGTCCCGATTATTTCAAGCGCCATGGACGACCGCAGACGCCGGATGACCTCTCCCAACATGCCTGCATTCACTTCAAATACCCATCCAGCGGCCGGCTTGCGCCGTGGGCATTCCGCTCACCATACGATCGGGTAATTTTCCCAAGGAACCTTACGTTCAACAACACGGATGCAGGTCTGCGGGCAGCACGGGACGGCTTGGGCCTTGCGCATCTGCCCGTCTACGTCGCAGAGTCCCATATGCGGGCCGGAAGTTTGGTCCCCGTCCTGACTTCCTTCATGGTGCCGTACGGTTCGCTCTCGCTCGTCTGGCCGTCCAATCGTCAGCTTTCACCAAAAGTCCGCGCTTTCGTGGATTTTGTAGTTGCGAACTTTGCCGCCCGACCCGACGCTTTTCGACCGCCGGATGCGGCTGGCGTCTCATCCAATTCTAGGGGATAGCAGCTGCTTTCAGGAGCGCCCGCCAGTTCTTCAAATCATGGTGCGTTTGCCATCGGCCATTTAATTCCCGGCACGCATGGCGGTCAGGCGTCAGCCATTTTGCAGCTTCCAGGTCCGGATTTCGAACGGCATGATGTCGGCAGCTCCCTTCCGCTCCATCGGCTCTTCGAGAATGTTCAGCGGCTGCGATGCCGTCCATCCTGAAGGCAGGTCGAGGGCGAGCGTGCCGCGCCGGCCGGCCGGTTCGTAGAGGCGCAGGATGAGACCGTCACCCTCTTCTGCCGGCTTCAGGCCTGAGAACGCGACGGGGATTCCGGTGACCGCTAGCGGCGCAAAAGTGCCGGCGGAGAGGCCGCTGGCTTCAACTGCGACAAGCGGCTGGTTGAGATCGATCGCCTCGTCGAGCACGCCGCCGTCATGCCAGGCACCCTCATGCGGCATCAGCGCATAGGTGAAGCTCTGCTCGCCTTCATCGGCCAGCGGATCCGGATAGATCGGCCCGCGCACCAGGCTCATGCCGATCACATTGCCGCGTGCGCTATGGCCGTATTTGGCGTTGTTAATCAGGGCGACACCGAAACCCGGCTCGCTGATATCGACGAAGCGATGGGCGACCGCCTCGAACATTGCCTGTTCCCAGGAGGTGTTGCTGTGCGTCGCCCGCTCGACGACGCCGAAGGCGCATTCGAACGTTGCCTTCCGCGACCGGACATCGACCGGGTTCAGGGTGCGCAGCAGGGTGCGGCGGTCATGCCAGTCGATCGTCGTTTCGATATCGAGCCGCTTCGCATTGGCACTGAGCACATAGGTCTGGGTGACGCTCGAATTCCGGTAGCGATGAACGACGCGGATTGCCGCGCGGTGCGGGCCGCTTTCGACAAGCGAAATGCTTTCCGGCGCCTCGAGACGGATGGCCTTTTCGGCATAATCGGCGTCGATATCCCAGGCGTCCCAATTGCGCGGCTTGTCGGCCGGATAGACCCAGAGCTGGTTGGCCGAACCATCGACCGCTTCGCGGCCGCTCGCCTTGTGGATGAGGCTCGCAACCGCCCCGTCCTTGCCGATGGTCACAGCGAGATGGTCGTTTTCGAGGCAATCCGGGCTGGCCGTCAGCCGGCCGGCCGGCCGAAGCACCTGCCGATCGAAGACCGCGACGGATAGAGGAGCGACGATATCGCCGGCCGAGATGACCGTGCCGTCGGCAAGCGTGGCGCTCACCGGCCGTGGCGCAAGCGACGGATTGACGACGACGAGCGCATTGCCGAGCCCGCCCTTCGGCAGATGGGCCGACAGCGCCTGCAAGGCCTTTGCCTGCTCGGACTTGGCGTGGTCGATGACGCCACCCAGTTCCTGCTCCGCATCCTGATAAACCTCGCGGATGCTCGATCCCGGCAGGATGTCGTGGAATTCGTTCTTCAGCACCACGCGCCAATCCGCTTCGAGACTTTTCGGCTTTTCGGCACCGAGCATATGGGCAAGGGAAGCGAGCGTTTCGGCGGTAATCAGTGCGCGTTCGGCCTGCCGGTGTTTGCGTTTGACGCCGCTTTGCGTCGTCAGCGTCGCCCGGTGCAGTTCGAGATAGATCTCGCCGTCCCAGACGGGAAGGTTCTTTTCCCCCGCAGTGCGGTGCGCCTTCTCGTAGAAGCTTTTGACGGTGCCCCAGCGCGCCTGCGGAATGGCGGGGAAATCGCGCAGCTGCACTTCGCGCTCCACCATTTCAGGCGTCACACCGCCGCCGCCGTCGCCGTAGCCGACGGCCAGAAGCGAGGTATCGTGCTGCACCTTGCCGCGGAAGTTCTTCCATGTCGGCAGATAGCAATCGGCCTGCACGAAGCCGTTATATCCCTGCATCGGATTGTCGAAAGTGTGGGTCAGCACCTGGCTGCCGTCGAGACCCTTCCACCAGAAGAGATCGGAAGGGATATGGTTGGTCTCGCTCCAATTGACCTTGATGGTGAAGAAGCTGTCGATGCCGCCCTGTCTCAGGATCTGCGGCAGCGCGCCGGAGAAACCGAAGCAATCCGGCAGCCAGCACACCGTATGGCGCGTGCCGAAGGTCTTTTCGAAATAACGCTGGCCGTAGAGCACCTGGCGGACAAGGCTTTCGCCGGTGGGCATATTGGTATCAGGCTCGACCCACATGCCGCCGACTGTTTCCCATTTACCTTCCGCGACCTTCTCCTTGATGTGTTCGAGAAGCTCCGGGTCTTCCTCTTCCATCTGCGCGTAATAATGGGCGGTCGACTGGTTGAAGCGGAAATCGTCGGAGCGCTCCATCAGCGACAGCGCCGTGTTGAAGGTGCGCCGCATCTTCCGCCGCGTCTCGCGATAGGGCCAAAGCCAGGCGAGGTCGATATGGGCATGGCCGGTCAGCAGCAGCTCGCCATTCGGCGGAAAGCGCGTCTGCAATTCCTTCAACCGCGCCGTCAGGACCTCGAAGGCGGACGCCGCCGAAGCACTCTGCTCATCCGTGAGGCCCGCCGGATTTTCCTGGAGCTCCGGCAGTTCCCAGATCTTCTGCTGCATGACGGCATCGGCGGTGCGCGAGATGTAGGCCGCCGTATCCGACGGCCAGTCGAGGCTGCGCAACGCCTGCTCGGCGGCATCGACCAGATGCGGCACGACGTCATGTTCGCCGAGCACCCCGATCGCCTCGGTGACCTGCTTCAGGAGAAGATGCAAGCGATGAGCAGGACCATCGAGCAGGATGAACCGGGCCTTGTTCAGCCGCGGCGCCCGGTTCGGCTCGCCGAACGGAAAGCGCGCGACGCTTTCCGTCGCGATCTGGAAGCGGCGGCCCTTGACCGGAAATTCCTGATGATAGGGATCGAGGCCGAACATCTCCGTCTCGCCGCCGGGATAGCTCAGCGTGATCAGGCTCTCGCCGCCGAGATCGAGCTGCAGGCGGATATCATCGAGCGGCCAGCTCTCCGGCGCCTCGGCGCGGGCGGCGAAATGCACGACGCCCTGTCGATGCGGCCAGTCCTGATGATGACCGATCGGCTCGCCCTCGAACGTCCAGCCGTCGATCGCAACGCTTTGCCGATCCCGCCAATGCGCGAGTTCGGCGATGCGGACTTTGAGACGATCGAAACGTTGGGCAATGGTCAGAGACATGGCTTATCCTGTTCAAAAATCGGCGGCGAACGATCCGGAATCATGGCTTTGGGAGATGAAGATGGCGCGACAGAGATCGCGATTGCTGGCCCCTCCTCCCAGCGGGCCCAGCCGACCTTAGATTAAGTAACTTTGATTTGCCGTCAAGTGCGGAGGAGGGTCATTGTGAAGGGAGCCATTGTTTCGGCATAGGACCGGCTGCCAGACGTTCAAGGAATAACGCAATCTTGATCGACTACGACAGTTTACCGGGCGCGGTATCGGCCTATCTGACTGGCAATCACATGAATGACGCTGGCCCTCGGCCAGCAATGGGGAGGTGGGGATGCTCCAGATTCGCAAAATACTCGCAGCGATCACAGCCATCATCGCGGTTGCCGTGTCGTCATCGTGCACAACGAGTTCGACCGACTCAGTGCAAACCGGCTCGGTTGGATACAGCAGCGTGGACTATGGACTGAGACCTGCCTGCCGCGACGGCTTTGGCAACGACCGTCCTTGCAGCTATTAGATCGACGGTCGTTCGACGAGGCCTGGCTCTTCCGCTCGGAACCGCTATTCTTCTCCCGGGCATCGCGCTGCCCATGCCGAATCCCTGATGCAACGGAATTAGTTAGCTACGCGTCCACTCGAAATCGTTACGAACACCGACAAGCGTGCTACACAACCGTAATGTTGCTCTAGGAAGACGGTCATGCGGTATCTTCGGTCAGGGCCGCGTCGGCTTCACACCCAGGAGATGGGCGTTCCGCGCGCCAAAACGGTCGGGCTGAGGTCGGGGGAGATCGCCGACCGGAATATCCGCGTCATCCTGGAGGCGATCCGCCGGCACGGGCCGCTGACGCGCACCGAACTTGGGCGGCATAGTGGGCTGACCGGGCCTGGCATAACCAATATTCTGCGGCGGCTGGCGGACGAGAAGCTCGTAACGTCGAACCGCCGCAATGGACTTGGCGGTGGTGCAACCGCGACGGAATTCGCGTTGCGGCCGGAGGGCGCTTTTTCGGTCGGAGTCAAGCTTCGCCAACGACGCGGCGAGATCGTGCTGATCGATTTGAGCGGCCAGGTGCATGACCGGGCCTATTTCGACGTAGAGCCGGCGGACAAGGTCAGGCTGGTGCATGCGGCCGTCCGTGAGATGGTCGATCGGCATGCCGCCCTGCCGGTCATCGGACTCGGCATCGCCGCCGGCGGCTGGACGGAAGATGATAGCGACGCAATCGCCGCGATGTCGACGGTCGCGAGGCCCTATGTCGAGAACGAATGCACGGCAAGCCTGCTTGCCGAGCGCACCATCGGCAGCGCCATGCCGGAGGGCTGTCTGGCGATGATCATCATCGACGACGACGTGCAGGCCGGTTTTCTCGTTCGCGGCGTTCCCTATTCCGGCGTGCATGGCCGGGCGGGCAGCATCGGCGAAATGCTGACCGGGCCAGACAATGTCCAGCTCAACACCGTCGTCGGGTTCCATTCCCTGCGCTCACGCATCGGCGACGGGGACTTCGCCCGCCTGCTCAAGAGCGAAGAGTTCTCCTGCCCCTTGCTGTCACAATGGATACGCGAAGCCGCCGGCCACCTGCTCGATCCGATCATCGCCATGGCCGGCTTTCTTGCCCCGAGCGTCGTCATGATCGGCGGCGATCTGCCGCAAGGCATGATCGAAGCACTGATCCATCAGCTTTCCATCGAGCGACGCGACACCTCGACGAGACCGCTGCTGACGCCCTGGATTTCGCCGATGAAACCGGCGAGCTTCAGCGGCGGCGGCGTGGCACTCGGTGCCGCCCTCTTGCCCTTCCTCAACACGTTGCTGCTGCCGCCGGCTTCGGCCTGATGCTCAGGTCAGCGCTTCATCGGCATGGCTGAGATCGGAAGCCAGCGCCTTGTCCAGGACCTTTTGGATATTGGCGGCGCGGCGGAAGGACGGTTCCTGCGTCTTGCCGGCCCGTACGGCCTGGACGAAACGCTGGTAGTTGGTTTCGACGGGATCGAAGGGCACGTCGCGCCAGGTCGCGGTGTGCACGTCTTCGCCAAGACAGGCGCGCAGCGTCGATTGTCCAGTGTCGTAGATCATCTCGATCGAGCCGGTTTCGCCATAGACCCTGAGGCGCAGCTGATCCATCTGGCCAGCGGCCGTGCGCGTCGCCTGGATGGTGCCGATCGCGCCATTGGTGAAATCGACGTTCATCGTGAAGCTGTCATTGGCATCGAGGTCATATTCGCCAATCTTATGATCAGGTGCCTTGTCGAAGGTCTTCAGCCGCGCAAAGACATGGGCGACGTCGAGCCCGGAACCATAGGAGGCGAAATCGACAATGTGGATGCCGATGTCGCCGAGCGCGCCGTTCGACCCATGTTTTTTGCTCAGCCGCCACAGCCATTTGCTTTCGCTCTTCCAGTCGCCCCAGTGGCGGCCGACCAGCCAGCTCTGCAGGTGCGACGCCTCGACATGGCGCACCGCGCCAATTTCACCGGCGAGCACCATCTGCCGGCCTTTCTGCAGGGCGGGCGAATTGCGATAGGTGAAATTGACCATGCCGACCTTGCCCGAGCGTTCGATCGCCTCGGTCATCTCCATCGCCTTGACCGCATCGGTGGCGAGCGGCTTTTCACAGAAGACGTGTTTGCCGGCGGCCACCGCCTGAAGCGTCGTCGGGTGGTGGATGCTGTCGGGAGTGACATTGGCGACCGCATCGAACTCACCCCAGGCGAGAGCCTCCTCGAGCGAGGTAAAGTGATTGGCGATGCCGTGTTCGCTGCAGAAGGCGGCAAGCCTTTCCGGCACAACATCGACGCCGCCGACGACGCTGACGCCTTCGATCGCCTTGAAACGTGCAGCGTGCTGGTTGGCCATGCCGCCAGTGCCGAGAATGAGTAAACGCATCTTGTCCTCCATGAGTTTGCTTCCGGCTGCCGCGCAGCCGGGCGAAAACTGCAGCTTGCCATCGCGGCCGTCCGCGATCGCCTCATGCTTCTTCAGGAAAATTACGGTGGCTGCGCCACGCGTCCGAAAGGGCGCTCCGTCACGGCGATGGCGCAGATCCTTTTCGAAAAATCGATCTCGATTTTCCGGAATTCTGCGCTAGCTGCTGTTGATTGTCGCCAGCATCTCAACCTCCCGGCTCTGGCCTCCCAAGCTGTGGCTTGACATCAAATCAAAGTAACTTAATCTAATTAATGCAGCACGGAAATGAGGAGAGGTCAACTGACCGCCAGGCTGTATTCGTTCAAAATGGGGAGGAGACCCATCATGAAGAGCGCCACCGTCAGCGCATTTGCGCTGAGCACAATGTTATTTTCAGCATCCGTTTCATTTGCCCAGGAACTTGCCACCAAGGACCGGATCGGCCTTGCCGATGCGCCAAAATCCCTCGTCGTCCGCCTGACCAACGACAGCCCGAACAATTCCGATCCCGCCATCGCCGAAGGCTATCAGAAGCTCTTCGTCGACTTCATCAAGAAGCATCCCGATTGGAAACTGCAGATGCAGTTCATGTCCTCAGACATCGGCACCGAACAGGCCAAGATGCTGGAGCAGGCCAAGGCCGGCAATGCGCCCGATTGCGCCGCCGTCGACTCCTTCGTCCTCTCGCAGTTCATGGTCAATCATGTGCTGGCTGACTTCACGCCTTACTTCTCGAAGGAAGAAGTGGACGACCTCTTCCCCTTCATCCGCAGCGGCATCACCGACAAAGACCAGACCGTACGGGCCTGGTGGTGGGATACGGATTTGCGTGTGCTCTACCGCAACAAATCGATCGTCGCCGAGGCGCCTGCGACCTGGGACGATCTGAAGACAGCCGCCCTTGCCTCCACCAAGGAGGGCATGGAAGGCGTGCTCTTCAACGGCGGGCGCTGGGAGGGCACGACCTTCGACTGGCTGGCGAACTATTGGGCGCTCGGCGGCAAACTCGTCGACGACTCAGGCAAGCCGGTCTTCGGCGAAGGCGAGAACAAGGAGAAATTCCTGAAGGCGCTGAACTATTTCAAGGATCTCGTCGATTCCGGCGCGGCCCCCAAGCGCGTCAGCACGATCGCCAATTACGACGACATGAATGCTGCGGCGGCTGCGGCGACCACAGCCCTCTTCATCGGCGGCAATTGGCAATATGCCCAGCTGAAGTCTACGCTCGACGAAGCCGAGTTCAAAAACTGGACCTTCTCGCCGATCCCCGGCCCGACGGCCGATCAGCGCTCGACAGGCACCGGCGGCTGGACGATCGCCTCATTCAGCAAGGACAAGGACAAGGTCGAGATGTGCGCCAACCTCGCACGCGAGGTCTATATGGGGCCGGCCAACGCCCTGCAGCAGCAGCTGCCGACCCGCAAGTCGCTGTTCGACAAATACGAGGTCTTCTCGACCGAAGCCAACAAGACCTTCGCCAAGGCGCTGGTCGACGGGCAGGCACGCCCCGGCGTGCCGATCTATCCTGAGATCTCGAACCAGATCCAGATCATGATGGGCGACGTGCTGTCAGGCACGAAGAAACCGGAAGAAGCGCTGGAAGCCGCATTCAGCGCGGCGATGGAGGCTTACAAGCGGCTGTGATGCTGTGGGTCGCTAGGCGGCCCCTCATCCGGCTGCCGCCCCCTTCTCCCCGCTCGCGGGGAGAAGGGGACAAGCCGCAAGCTCTCCGTCCCTCACCAGCGCCTCGTCGGGCACGTCCCCTCTCCCCGTTCTTACGGGGGTCCGCAGGACGGGTCGAGACGAGTGGCTCGACCCCGGTCGGTTAGGGTGAGGGGCAGCCATCGGCAGCTATCTCCGCCACTTTAGACAACGACGGCGCCTGCCCGCAGGCGTCGCCGGCTTTGCCAAGTCAGGACAGGGAAGCCAATGAGCCCTATTGCCATCGAGGCCGACAGCCCGCCTCAAAGCAGAACGTTCATGCGCCGTTTCGCCGGCGCTCCCCTGCCCTGGATCATGCCCGTGATCGTCGTCATCGGCATCTTCTACCTCTACCCCGTCATCGACGTTTTCCGGCTGTCCTTCACCAATGCGACGCTGATCGGCGACAATCAGGACTATACGCTGGGCTCGATCGTCAATGCCTTGAGTTCGCCGCAGCTGCCGGACATTTTATGGGCGACCCTGATCTTCGTCGGCGGCAGCGTCATCGGCCAGCAGATCCTCGGTCTTGCGGTCGCCGTCACCGTTATTCGCGGCGAAAAACGCGGCCTGTTCGGCACGACGATCCTGAGAACGACGGCTCTCGTCGCCTGGGTCGTGCCCGGCATTGCCGGCGGCATCATCTGGCAGATGCTGTTTTCCGAAGCGCCCTATGGCGCGCTGAACAGCATTCTCAGGCTGATGCATATGCCGACCGTCGCCTGGCTTTCCGATCCGGCGATTGCGCCATGGTCGACGCTGATCTCCAACATCTGGCGCGGCACCGCCTTTTCGATGGTCGTGATGTATGCGGCGCTGAAGGCGATCGATCCCTCGCTCTATGAAGCCGCCGAGGTCGACGGCGCAACCGCATCGCAGCAGTTCTTCTTCGTCACCTTGCCGCAGCTGCGCGCCGCCATCCTCGTCAACATGATCCTGATCACCATCCAGACGGTGAACACCTTCGATGCGATCATCACCCTGACCGGCGGCGGCCCGGGGCGCGCGACCGAGGTGATCTCGCTCTACGTCTTCAACATCGTCTTCAGAAACTACGATCTCTCCGGCGGCAGCGTGCTCTCGGTGCTGATGCTGATCATCAGCCTCGGGCTTGCCTTCGTCTACGCGTCGTTCCTGCCGAAGGAGGAAGAGCAATGAGCGGGAGGACAGGAACGCGGCTCGGCGATGCCTTGAGCTATCTCTTCATGCTGGCGATGTTCGTCTTCTTCGCCGGTCCCCTCACCTATCTCCTGTCGATGGCGATGCGTGACAAGCGCGAGATCTATCGCGGCGCGGCGCGCTATATTCCTCAGAACCCCACCATCGACAATTTCATCACGGTGCTCAACAACAGCTATTTCCCGATCTATCTCTGGAACGGCCTGAAGCTCGCGGCCTTGAGCGGCTTCGGCGTGCTGATCGTGGCGTTGCCCGCCGCTTACGCCTTTTCCCGCTTCAATTTCCGCGGCAAGGGCCTGTCGATGATGGGGCTGCTGCTCTTCCAGATGATCTCGCCGCTCGTCATCATGGTGCCGCTCTACCGCTACATGAACCGGCTCGGCATGCTGGACACCCATTTTGCCGTCGTCATGGTCTATATCGCGCTCGGCGTTCCGCTGGCGACCTGGCTGTTGAAGAGCACCGTCGACGGCATTCCACGCAGCCTCGACGAGGCGGCGATGATCGACGGCTGCAACCGCTTCTCGGTGTTCTGGCGCATCATTCTGCCGCTGTCGGCGCCGGGTATCGCCTCGGTCTTCATCATCACGGTGATTGCCGGCTGGTCGCAATTCCTGGTGCCTTTCCTGCTGCTCACCAAAAATGACCTGATGCCGATCGGCGTCGGAATCTTTAACTTCCGCGGCATGCAGACCGACTCGTCCATTCAGCTGCTTGCCGCCGCCTGCCTGATCTCCGTCGTTCCGGCGATCGTGGCCTTCCTGTCGCTCCAGAGGCTGATCCTCGGCGCGATGACCAGCGGTGCGGTGAAGGGATGAGGATCGGTTCAGTCTCGATGATTGATGAAGGATTCGACCCTATGAACCAGACACTCGCCGCCAGGCCCTCCCCCGATCTGACCGGCGCCAATGTCGAAGATGCCGGCGAGCACAACAGGGCGGTCGTCCTGCGCTGCATCCATCGCCAGGCGCCGATTTCGCGCGCCGAAATCGCGAGGCGCACCGGTTTTACCAAACCGGCGATCGCCCGCATCGTCGATCGGCTGCTGGATGAGGGGCTGATCATGGAAGCCCGCCGGCGGCATGGCCTGCGAGGCCAGCCGGCAATCGAACTGGAGATCAATCCGGATGCCTGTTTTGCGATCGGCATCAACATCGATCGCGACCATCTGACGATCCTGGCGGTCGACGCCGTCGGCAACGTCCGCGCCCGCGTGCATCATGAAAAGCGCTTCATCCTGCCGGCGGAATTCCTGCAGCTGACATCGGATGCGATTTCGCATTTCCAGCGCAGCCGACTGATCGACGATGCGCGGCTCGCCGGCATCGGCCTGGCGATGCCGGATTGGCTCGGCGAAATCTCCCTGCTCGGCAAACCCGAGGCCTATCAGGAATGGACGGCATTCGATGTGCGCGCCGCACTGGAGAACCTGACCCAGCATCCCGTCTTCATCGAAAACGAAGCCAATGCCGCAGCCCTTGCCGAGCTCGATTATGGCCTCGGCGCCGAGAGCAGCAGCTTCTTCTATATCGCCATCAACGCCTGCCCCGGCGGCGGTCTCGTGCTTGACGGCAACGGTCATCGCGGCGCCATGGGCCTCAGCGGCGAAATCGGCTGGCTTCCCATTGCCGACGGCAGCGACGAGAAGGCCCACAAGGTCCAGCTTCTCGGGGAAATATTCTCGCTGTTTTCCCTTTATGATTTTCTTGCCCGCCACGACATCGAGGTGAGTGTTCCGCACGATCTGCTGACGCTCGATGCGCATGGCAGGCGCCTGGTTTCGCAGTGGCTGAAGGAAATGAGCGCGCATCTGGCCGTCGCCGTCAAGCATATCGGTTTGATCGTCGATCCCGACGCCGTCCTCGTCGGCGGCCGGCTGCCGATCCGCATCGTCGACGAGCTGCTGCGTTATGTACACGAACATCTCGACCCCGAAGACGCCAACCTGCCGTCGCTGCATCGCGCCTCGCTCGGCGAGGATGCTTCGGCCATGGGCGCGGCGGCCATGCCGATGGCGGCGGCCCTCATGCTCGCATCGGCCGATGCGGCTCAACGCACGCGTTCGCCGCTGAAAAACATGGATCGCCTGAACAGCTGAAACAGCCGGATTTTGATGAAGATGGGAGGATTTTGATGAAGATCGGCTTTTACACCTCGACATTCAACGATCGCCCGCTTGAAGAAGTGGTGGATTTCGCCGCATCGGCGGGATTCGATGCCATCGAAATCGATGTCGGCGGCCATATCAAGACACCGGATCGGGTCGAGGCCGCCGTCGCGCTTGCCCGCAGCCGCAACCTCTTCGTCTCTTCGATCACCTATTTCGGCAACCAGCTCGATGCCGACCGCGACAAACGCCGGCAGCTCAGGGCAAGGACCGCCGATTTTGCCAGGGCGATCGGCGAGGCCGGCGTCCCGATCTTCGTGATCTTCCCCGGCCGCGACGACAGCGCCGGCGAAGAGGCCAATTATGACGACTTCGCCGAATTCGCGAACGAGCTGATCGGAGAGACGCAATCCTCCGGCCTCACCTTCGCGATCGAAAACTGGCCGGGGCCCAGAGATAATTTCATCGGCACGACGCCGAGAGGATGGCAGGAGCTTTTCCGCAGGATCGAAGATCGCCGCTTCGGGCTGGAATTCGATCCCTCACACCTCATCCGTATCGGCGTCGATCCCTATCGGGCGATCGAGGCGGTGAAAGACCGCATCGCCATCCTGCACGCCAAGGATACCGCGATCGACAAGGAGGCCCTGCAGGCCGTCGGCTATCACGGCAAGGGCTGGTGGCAATACAAGCTGCCGGGGCTCGGCCTTCTCGACTGGCCGCGCTTCCTGCGCCAGGCGCGTGGGCATGGCTTTGACGGCACGCTGTCGATCGAGCACGAGGACGCCGCTTATGGCTGGCCGGGCAAGGATCTGTCGGCGCGCAAGGAGGGCGAGCGTCTCGGCCTCGATTATCTCAAAACGGTCCTGAACGGACTTTGACGGCGAATTCGGGAGGACTGTCATGGCCCATGTTTCGGTCAACAATGCGCGCAAGGATTACGGCGCGTTCAAAGCCATCAAAGGCGTATCGGTCGATATCGGCGACGGCGAGTTCGTCGTCCTCGTCGGCCCCTCGGGCTGCGGGAAATCCACGCTGCTCAGGATGATCGCCGGCCTGGAGGGCATCACCTCGGGGAAGATCCAGATCGGCAGGCATACCGTCAACGAGCTTGCGCCCAAGGATCGCGACATCGCCATGGTGTTCCAGAACTACGCGCTCTACCCGCACATGACGGTCGCCAAGAATATGGGTTTTTCCCTGCGGCTCAAACGCATGCCGAGGACGGAGATCGACCAGCGGGTCGGCAATGCCGCCAAGATCCTCGGCCTCGAAAATCTTCTCGAAAGATATCCGAAACAACTGTCCGGCGGCCAGAGGCAGCGTGTCGCCATGGGCCGAGCGATCGTGCGCGACCCGGCCGTCTTCCTGTTCGACGAGCCGCTGTCGAACCTCGACGCCAAGCTCAGGGTGCAGATGCGCTCGGAGATCAAGGAACTGCATCAGCGGCTGCAGACGACCACCATCTACGTCACTCACGACCAGATCGAAGCCATGACCATGGCCGACAAGATCGTCGTGATGAAGGACGGGCTGATCGAGCAGTCGGGCTCGCCGCTGGAGCTCTACGACCGGCCGAACAATCTTTTCGTCGCCGGCTTCATCGGCTCGCCGGCAATGAATTTCATCCAGGGCCGCATGACGGAAGCCGGGTTCAAAACCGCGGACGGTCTGCTGCTGCCGAGCGAGCGCCGCCCCGGCGACGCCGTCACCTACGGCATTCGCCCCGAACATATCAGGCTCGACCCTGACGGCATCGAGGTGACGACCGTGGTGGTGGAACCCACGGGTTCGGAAACGCTCGTGATCGTCCGGCTGGGCACGCAGACGCTCACCTGCGTCTTTCGGGAACGGATCAGGGCCGCCCCCGGCGACGTACTGAAGATCGCACCGGCCCATGATGCCGTTCACCTGTTTGCCGCCGACGAGCAGCGGATCACATCAGGCGAAGTGCCGCTTGAGTAAGCCCGCCGAATGCCCCCTCCCCTTCGGCCGGGTGGCGGCCGGGGGCGCGGAAGACGCGCCCCCGGCCCCGAAAACTCTTAACGCTTCATGAGACGGCCAAGTGCTTGAACCAGCGCCGAAAAGGTTAATATGCGTTAACCTTAAAATTCTTGGCCGGCATCGGAGAATCGCTGATAATAACGGTTAGAAGGGCTTTTGATCCCGAAAATCGTTATCCGAAAAGATTGCTGCCGATGAACGCTAATTTGACCGCCTTGAACAAGGCGCCGTTGCATTTCGAGGATCAGATCCTTGAGCATGGCGACGTGATTTCAAAGAAGCTGCATCTGCTCAGCGTGCAGCGCTTTCCGCCCAATGCAAAGAAGACACTGCGCAGCTTCTCCCTGGCGGAGGTCGCCAATTATGTCGGCGCCTCGCAAAGCACGCTGAAGAAGCTGCATCTCGAAGGCAAAGGCCCCCGCCCGCAGACCTCGGCTTCGGGGCGCCGCTCCTATAGCGCCGAGCAGATGCTGGAGCTGCGCCGCTATCTCGATGCGCACGGCCGCTCCGAGAGCCGCATGTATGTTCCCCATAGGCGCAGCCATGAGAAGCTGCAGGTACTGGCGGTCGTCAATTTCAAGGGCGGCTCGGGCAAGACGACGACCGCTGCCCACCTCGCCCAGCATCTGGCGCTGACCGGCCACCGCGTACTTGCCGTCGATCTCGATCCGCAGGCATCGCTGTCATCCCTGCACGGCTTCCAGCCGGAATTCGATCAGGCCTCGTCGCTTTATGAAGCGATCCGCTACGACGGCGAGAAAAAGAAGCTCTCCGAGATCATCCATAAGACGAATTTTCCCGGCCTCGATATCGTGCCGGCCAATCTCGACCTGCAGGAATACGAATACGATACGCCGCTGGCGATGGCCGATAAGTCGAGCAATGACGGCAAGACCTTCTTCACCCGCATTTCGCGGGCGCTCGCCGAGGTCGATGACCGCTATGATGTCGTCGTCATCGACTGCCCGCCGCAGCTCGGCTACCTCACGCTGACGGCGCTGACGGCGGCGACCAGCGTGCTGATCACCATTCATCCGCAGATGCTCGACGTCATGTCGATGGGCCAGTTCCTGCTGATGCTCGGCGGCATCCTGAAGCCGATCCGTGCGGCCGGCGCCGAAGTGAACCTCTCCTGGTATCGCTATCTCATCACCCGCTACGAACCGACCGACGTGCCGCAGGCGCAGATGGTCGGCTTCATGTCGACGATGTTCCACGAGTTCATGCTGAAGCACCAGATGGTCAAGTCGACGGCGATCTCGGATGCCGGGATCACCAAGCAGACGCTCTATGAGGTCGAGCGATCGTCGATGAACCGGGGAACCTATGACCGGGCGCTGGAGGCGATGGACGCCGTCAATGCAGAGATCGCCGAGCTTATTCATCGGGCATGGGGGCGGTGATTTGTCGGCTGACAAATTCGCTTTTTCCTTGAACCGAATCAATTGATTGACCGCAATCGGAGGACGTGATGGCACGAAAGAATCTGCTGGAAGGGCTAGCCGACATGCCTGACGAGAATGCAGGCGCGCCGAGCTATCCGATGCGCGGGGCAGGCCGCTCGCTCGTCCGCTCGCTGGATGAGCTCGCCAAGCAGGCGGAAAAATTCCTGGAGGGCGAAGCGGTCGTCGATCTCGACCCCGATGTCGTCGAGGTCTCCTTCGTCAAGGACCGCCTGTCCGAGGATGACGAGGAATTCCGCGCGCTGGTCGAAGCGATCCGTGTGCGCGGGCAGGATACGCCCATTCTGGTGCGCCCTCACGGCAAGATCGACGGACACTATCAAGTCGTCTTCGGCCACCGGCGGCTGCGCGCCGCCCGCGAACTCGGCCGCAATGTCAGGGCGGTCGTCAAAGCGGTCGACGACCGCACCCATGTCATCGCCCAGGGCCAGGAGAACTCGGCCCGCGCCGATCTCACTTTCATCGAGCGCGCGCTCTTCGCCGGGCGGCTGGAAGAACTCGGTTACGACAGGGAGGTCATTTCAACAGCCCTTGCCGCCAATGCGGCGTCGATCTCGAAGATGATTTCAGTGATGGATCGCATCTCGCCGAAGGTCGTCCAGGCGATCGGCCCAGCACCCGGCATCGGCCGCGAACGCTGGGTGGAGCTTTCGCTGCTCGCCGGCAAATCGGCCAATGCGGCAAGTGTCGCCCAGGTCTTGCAAGACGACAGCTTTCATCAGTTACCTTCCGACAAACGTTTCGAAACGCTCTATGCGGCGCTGAACAAAAGCGCGCGGCCGGTGAAGAAAACCGCCGCGGCAAGGAAGGTCAAATGGCAGCCGCTAGATAAGGCGGTCCAGGCGGAAATGAAGAATGACGGCAAGGCGTTCTCGCTCTCGATGAAAGCGAGGAATGCCGGCCGCTTCGGGGAATTTCTCTCCAGCAGGCTGGATGCGCTCTATGAGCAATTCCTCGCCGAGGAGAGCAAACAAGGAGACTAAACCGCAAAAGAAAAAGGCCCCCAAATGACCTGAGTCGTGGAAGCCCTTCTCCTATCCTTAAGCAAGACAGAGAATCGCATTTTCACGAATCCCAGTCAAGAGTCCTGCAGCGCCCCTGCGCCTTTTCAGACACGTAAAAGACGCTGCAGCACTTTTTTCCTCGCATCGTTTCGGTGAGCGGATTTCTTTTGCCTGATTGAAGGTGAAGGAAATGGAGAGTGAATCTGTGACGACGCCCTTCGGGCGGCGGCCGATGACGCTTGGCATGCTGCTGAAACAGCGGCGCGGCGAAGCGATCGGAGCCGGGACGCGGCGCAACAAGTGGAAGCTGTTCAGATCGGTCTGCGAGGCCCGGGCGGGTCTCGGCGTCAGCGATCGTGCGCTGACGGTACTCGATGCGCTGCTGACATTTTTTCCCGGCGACGAGCTGTCCGGCGAAAAAAGCCTGGTCGTCTTTCCCTCGAACATGCAGCTTTGCCTCAGGGCACGCGGCATGGCGGCCGCGACATTGCGCCGGCATCTCGCCGGTCTCGTCGAGGCCGGACTTATCTCCCGCAAGGACAGTCCGAACGGCAAGCGCTATATCCGCCGCAACAGGGAAGGCGGGGTCGACGAGGCCTATGGCTTCAGCCTGGCGCCGCTTCTTGCCCGCGCCACCGAGATCGAAGCGATCGCCGCCCGCCTTGCCGCCGACCGGCAGATGCTGCGCGCAACAAAAGAGCGGCTGACCATCTGCCGGCGCGACATCGCCAAGCTCATTTCCACAGCCGTCGCGGAAGCGGTTCCGGGCGACTGGGAACGCATCTCTTCGATGTTCCAGGCACTCCTGCAGCGCATTCCGAGGGCGGCAACGCCCGAAAACCTCCCGCCGATCCTCGAAGAACTCGAGACGGCGCGCCACGACATCGTCAACATGTTGGAATTGCATGGAAAAATTCAGATAACGAGCACCAATGAATCCCGGATTGAGCGCCACATACAGAATTCGAATCCCGAATCCATATCTGAATCTGAACCGGGCTTGGAACCGCGGCAGGAGGCGAAGCCGGATCACCAGCCGAGAGCAGGGCTGAGAAGCCGTGAAACCGGAATGGCTGGGAAGGACGGGGAGGGATCGCGGGCCATTGCCCGGACAAATGCCGCAGGATTGAAATCCTTCCCGCTCGGCACGGTTCTCCAGGCCTGCCCTGATATTGTCGACTACGGGCCAGGTGGCACGGTCGCCAGCTGGCGGGACCTCACGATGGCGGCGATCGTCGTGCGCTCGATACTGGCCGTCAGCGCATCGGCCTATGAGGAAGCGGCCTCGGTGATGGGCCCCGAGAACGCCGCCGCCGTCATGGCTTGTATTTTGCAGCGGGGAGGGCGCATCAACTCCGCCGGCGGTTATCTCAGGGACCTGACGCGACGCGCCGAACGCGGCGAATTCGCGCTCGGTCCTATGCTGATGGCGCTGTTGCGGTCGGAGGACCGGTTTAAAGTTCTGCTGGAGGCGCGTGGCGAGCAGGTGAACGTCGGGAAAGAGCCTGGAGTGTCTGCTCGGCAAAACGGGGGGAGGTGAGTGCGAGTCTTTCGATGAGCTCGCTTACGGTCAACGTTGGTCGTCGATAGGCGGCGGCTTGCAAAGTAAGCGCCCTTAGCACCTTCGTCTCGTTTCTCGCGAAGGTTTCGGTGAGAAATTCATCAGAGGTCATGGCAACAATGCCGTCGGGCATATTATCGAAATCGCGGATGTTTGAGGTCACGATAATTGTAGCTTCTGCAGCAACCGCCGCCGCGACGACATGTCGATCCTTCGGATCATTTCGCATGGCCGGCTCGATGTCTTCCCAGCCTTCCGCATTCGCCTCAGGAAATGCCGCCTCCATAACAGTTCGCAACGCTTCGGCTCTGGAAGGATCCATACCGTAATCGCTGACCAAGTTCCGGGTCATTCTTCCAGAATACGAGGCGACCAGTGAACCCGAAAACAACCTTCTGACGCCACGCGCAGCAGAGTATCTCGCAGCAGCATGGGAAAAGAACATTGGCATCAAGAACAGCGACGAACATAAGCACTCATGCGAAATTTCCGATGGCACAAAGGAAGCCAGTTGCGTTTATAGCGTTTGCGCGCCATATTCTCGACATGGCCATAACACATCGCACATCGCAGGATAAGAATCCTCCCGGAACGCCGAATGTTGTTCCAGCACCCGAGAGATCGGCAGCTGCTCGTATAGCATCGCTTTTACGGGCGACATCCAGAAAGCGGCAGGGGAGTGTTCAGGTCGTCGACGCCGATGGCGAGCGTCTAGAAGTGCCTCATGCATTGGCCGAGATCATGTATCAGGCGGCCGAGCTTCTCGCGGAGGGCCGCCCTGTAACGGTTCTGCCGGACGAAGAGATGCTGTCAACTCAGGCTGCGGCCGACATTCTCAATGTTTCCAGGCAGTATCTGGTTCGATTGGTCGATGCGGGGGAGCTTCCGGCGGAAATGGTTGGCAGTCACCGCCGTTTGAGAGCAACGGATGTTGCGGCATTCAAGGCAGCTCGGGACACCAAGCGAACCTTGGCGCTCGATCGGTTGACATCTCTGAGTGAGGACGTCAGCGGCTATGAGCTCGGAGACAAGCCTAGCTGACCGGCACTGAACGTCACGTCTCTCAAAATCCGAGATCGGGTTCGCTCGCCAACCCCACGTTCAGGCCGCGTCGCGATAGATCCTCGTCCCGGAGTCCCTGCCCAGTTCGAACTGGGTGACCAGTTCGCGCAGGCGTTCGGCTTCGCCGGCGAGCGTCACGCTGGCTGCCGTGGTTTCTTCCACCATCGCAGCATTTTGCTGGGTCACCTGGTCGAGTTGGTGCATGGCCGCATTGACTTCCGACAGGTTGATCGACTGC
This sequence comes from Rhizobium sp. BT03, assembly GCF_030053155.1. Taxonomy (NCBI): domain Bacteria; kingdom Pseudomonadati; phylum Pseudomonadota; class Alphaproteobacteria; order Hyphomicrobiales; family Rhizobiaceae; genus Rhizobium; species Rhizobium sp. BT03. Next base: position 499,358 of record NZ_CP125641.1, on the reverse strand, counting down.
TCGCGCGCCGCGCCTGCCAGGGCTTCCATGAACCGGTTGATATCGACGATGAAGCGGCCGATGTCGCCAAGGGCTGCGCCGGTCTGGCTGACCAGTTCGACGCCGGTACTGACCTTGGCGGACGACCGCCCGATCAACTCCTTGATCTCCTTGGCTGCCTGGGCCGAACGTTGCGCCAGTTCGCGCACTTCCTGGGCAACGACGGCGAAACCCTTGCCGGCCTCGCCGGCCCGGGCCGCCTCGACGCCGGCATTCAGTGCCAAGAGGTTGGTCTGGAAGGCAATCTGGTCGATGACGGCGATGATATTGTTGATCTGCTTGGACGATTCCTCGATCTGCCCCATGGCCTCGACCGTCTGGGCCACCACCTTGCCTGAAGCCACGGCGCTGCGATTGGCGCTGTCGGCGACGCCGCGGGCCTCGTCGGCGATCTTGGAAGCTTCCGTCACCTTGGCGGTCACGGCGCTCAGTGCCGCAGCGGTCTGTTCGAGCGTCGCCGCCTGCCGCTCGGTGCGGCCGGAGAGTTCGTTGGAGCCGTTGCTGATCTCGCGGGTGCCGGAATTGATGATCGATACGCTTTCGGAGACGGAAAGCAGCGTGCCGCCGAGCTGCTCGATGGAGGCGTTGAAATCATGCCGGAGCGGTTCGAATTCCGGCGCGAACCGGTCCGAGAGCTTGAAAGCGAGGTCGCCCTCCGCGAGCCGCTTCAGCCCGGCCGCCAGCCCCGACGTGGCAATCGTCAGCCGCTCGGCCGCGCTCGCCTCCGCCCGCTCTTGGTCGGCCAGCCGGTTTGCTTCCGCCAGCCGCCGGTTCTCCTCCGCCTCGTTTTCGAGCCGGGTGCGGGCGATGGCATTCTGACGGAAGACTTCCACCGAACCGGCCATCAGGCCGATCTCGTCGCGGCGCCCCGCATAGGGGATCGCCTTGTCGGTCTCGCCGCTCGCGAGCGCCTGCATGGATTGGGTGATGCGCTGGATCGGGCGCGACACATGTCGGGCGATGGCGATCAGAATGCCAAGGCCGATGATCGCGGCAAGGCCCGCCAAGGCCAGCTCGATTTCGATCTTCGTCTCCAGCGCACTGCCGGCGTCGGCCACACTCTCGGTCGCGATCCTATCGACGATGGCGTTGACGGCGGCAATCCCGGTCAGGATCGCCTGCTGCGAACGCGCCAGCTTCTCGGCCGTCGGCACTTCGTCCGCCGGCTGCAGGCCGAGGCTGACCTTGACGTCTTTTTCCCAGACATCATGCGCCTGGCGCAGCGAGCGCACGCCTTCAGTCAGCGAGGTCGCGAGATCGATGCCGCCGAGCTCGTCGAGCGATTGCGTCAGCGCGCCGTTGCTCTTGTCGAATTCGGTCTTGACCTCGGCCGCAGAGACGAAATTCGTCATCGACAGCACTCGGTCGACGACCGATGTCGCTTGCCTGAACTGCTGTTCGATTTGGGCGGAGGCCAGCTTGGCGTTCACCGCCTCCTGCACGACCGCGGCGACCCGGGTCTGGCCGGTGATCGCCTGGTAGCCGATCAGGAATGCGCTGCCGAAGCCGACGATGATCGTGGCCACCATGGGGATGAGTATCTGCATGCGGATGGAGAGTTTCATTGCCTGCACCTCAGTTCGGCAGCGTCGGCAGGGGGATGTCTTGCTTTTCGGCAGTCAGCGTTTCCAGAAAGGCGATCAGATCCTTGCTCTCCTCTTCCGTCAGCAGGAAGGGCGACATGTCGGGATCGAGCGACGGACGGCTGACGCCACCGCTTTCATAGTGGACGATCACCTCGTCCATGCTCTTCAGGCTGCCGTCATGCATATAGGGACCGCGGTAGAGCGTGTTGCGCAGGCCGGGCGTCTTGAAAGCGTATTTATTGTCGGCGCTGCTCGCATCGATCTTGTAGCGGCCGATATCCTCACTCGGCAGGCCGATGTCATGGAACTTGTTGTCGGTGAAATTCCAGCCCGAGTGGCAGGCGGAACAGCCAGCCGTGCCGGTGAACAGCTCGAAGCCGCGCTTGGCGCTATCGGAGACCGCTTTCTCGTCGCCATCCACCCAGCGGTCGAAGGGCGACCAGTTGGAAACCACCGTCCGTTCATAAGTGGCGATCGCCGTCAGCAGCGTCTCCTTGGTAATGCCCTTGTCGGGGAAGACCTCGCCGAACCACTTCTTGTAGCCGGGTATGTCCTGCATCTCGCTCACGGCATCGTCGAGCTTACCGTTCATCTCAGCGGCAGCGGTGATCGGGCCCGCCGCCTGCTCCTCCAGGTTCGGGGCGCGGCCGTCCCAGAAGAAGGGCGTGACCCAGGCAACGTTCAGAACCGTCGGCGCCTGGCGCCCGAGCGCGGTATTGGCCGCGCCGATCGGCGTCTTCACTGGTGTCTCGAAGCCGAAGGACGGGTTATGACAGCTGGCGCAGGTCATGTTCTTGTTGCCGGAAAGCCGGGGGTCGAAGAACAGCATCTTGCCGAGCGTCGCCAACTGAGGGGAATAGGCCGTCACCCCCTGGAAAGGAACCGTCAGCGGCCGTTTATAGGCGGAAAGATCGGCGGCCGCGCCGGGCTGGACCGCGGCCAATGCGAAGAGGGAAGCTGCAATCGGGAAACGCATCGTTCTAGCAAGTCCAAACCGGTTCTGGTTGGTGCTAAAATTAGCGCAATTGCATTAATGCTCTGTAAAGCAAAAACTGAGGACTACACGAAGGTTTTGATGAGTCGACACGGCAATCGTTTACAGAGCGCCGAACAAATGGCGCTCTATTCTTCGATCCGGCACCGTACGAATCTAGCTGACGGCGTTCCTTTTGCCGAGAAGGGCCGCGCGGATCTGTTCGCTTTTGCTCAGCAGGGGAGGGGGAACCGGTGCCGCCTGCTCGGGCGCTTCAGCCTTGCCGGTGCTCTGCTTGAGGCTCAGGAAGCGCTTTTGCGCGACGATCCGGTCTTCGGGTGACAGCGGTTCGACGGGGTCGCCGGCAAGGTCATGGCGCATGGAATCGGGCTGGGCGCTGGCGAAATAGTAGCGCCGGCAGTGGACATAGGCAGCGGTCGCCCGCCGCAGCGTCGTGACACCGGCATCAGGCTTCAAGAGCGGACGGAGTTCGTTGAAAAGGCCGACGGCAAATGGACGGATCGGATCTCCCGCTTTGGCCGGAAGCACGGCGACCGGCCGGATCAGCAGCATATTGATCGCGGTTGCCTTCTCCACGTCGAGCTCGGTTGCCGCAATCGGTCCGCGGCTGATCTTCCAGGGCTTATCCATGCGTCCTCCATGTAACGTCCATAGCGACCGACTGTGATGGTATCTTGACGGACAGGGCAAGCAATGGAAGTCGCACATCGCCGGTCCGGCTGCAAGCCGCTCGGAAGCGGCGCGGGAACTCCGTGGCGAAATGGCCTTTTCCTGGGCTGATATCGCCCGGCGTTCGGCATGCCGTTCCATCTAATCGTTTTTATCGCAGAATATGCATTGACCTCCAGCATCGATTACAGTCCTTATCCGCGCCCAAGATGGAGTGACCGGCCGCGGGGAGGATATATGCGGGTTTTCTCGAGCATTGACGAGCTGCGCCACACACTCGACGCTCTGAAGCGGCAGGGGCGCACCGTCGGCCTCGTGCCGACGATGGGTTATCTCCATGCCGGGCACATGCAGCTCGTCACGCGCGCCCGCGCCGAGAACGACATCGTCGTCGTCTCGATTTTCGTCAATCCGCTGCAGTTCGGCCCAGCCGAAGACCTGAGCAAATATCCGCGCGATCTGGAACGCGACGCAGCCATGCTGAAGCAGGCCGGAGTCAATTTCCTTTTTTCGCCCGGCGTCGAGGATATGTATCCCCGGCCCATGCTGACCGTGGTCGACGTTCCCGATCTCGGGCACCAGCTCGAAGGGGCGGTCCGGCCCGGACACTTTGCCGGCGTCGCCACGGTCGTCAACAAGCTTTTCAACATCGTCCAGCCGCAGACCGCCTATTTCGGCGAGAAGGACTACCAGCAGGTCGTCATCATCAAACGCATGGTGGATGATCTGGCCGTGCCGGTGCGGGTGATATCGGTACCGACGGTCAGGGACGGCGACGGCCTCGCATTGTCGTCGCGCAATATCTATCTCAATGCTGAGGAGCGGCGTGCCGCGGCGATCGTCCCGCGGACCCTCGACGAGGCCGAGCGCCTGGTTGCCGACGGTCTGACGGATGCCAGGAAATTGGAAGCAAAGCTCACGGAATTCCTCGGTCGCGAGCCTCTGGCAACACCCGAAGTCGTCGCCGTCAGAGACGCTTCGACGCTTGAGCCGGTCAGCTCGATCGATGACCCTGTCATCGTGGCGCTTTTCGTTCGGTTCGGCTCGACGCGGCTGCTCGACAACCGAGTGGTCCACAACAACCGGATTGCCGGGGTTATCGGCGGGAAGGGCAAGCCGGGAAAGGGAGTGACGAAATGAGCGCCACCGGATCTCAAAAGCGCCTGACGCCGACGCGCATCTGCGCCATGAAGGGTGGCAAGCCGATCGTCTGCCTGACCGCCTATACCACGCCGATGGCGCGCCTGCTCGATGAGCATTGCGACCTGCTGCTGGTCGGGGATTCGCTCGGCATGGTGCTCTACGGCATGGAGACCACCATCGGCGTCACGCTCGACATGATGATCGCCCATGGCAAGGCTGTCATGCGCGGCGTCTCCAAGGCCTGCGTCGTCGTCGACATGCCGTTCGGCAGTTATCAGGAATCGAAAGAGGTTGCCTTCCGCAATGCTGTCCGCATCCTGCAGGAAACCGGCTGCGATGCCGTCAAGCTGGAGGGCGGCGAGGAGATGGCCGAGACCATCGCCTTTCTGACGAAGCGAGGCGTCCCGGTCATGGGGCATATCGGCCTGATGCCGCAGCAGGTTCATACCGCGGGAGGTTATCGTTCCGTCGGCCATTCGGAACACGAGACGTCAAAAATCCGGCGTGACGCGCATGCCATCGGCGGCTCTGGCGCCTTTGCAGCCGTCGTCGAAGGCACGGTGGAGCCGCTTGCCCGGGAGGTGACTTCAGCCATGCACATACCGACCATCGGTATCGGCGCCTCTTCCGCCTGCGACGGCCAGGTTCTGGTGTCCGACGACATTCTGGGGCTCTTCAACGATTTCACCCCTCGTTTCGTCAAGCGTTACGACGACCTCGGCAAGAGGATCACAGCGGCTGCCGCAGCCTATGCCGACGAAGTCCGGTCGCGAAAATTTCCGGCGGCCGAGCATACGTTCAAACGGCGCTCTTAAGACGAGGGGCTGAGCCCGGTCCGTCGATTGATACGCGCCACAAAGCGGGTCCGATGCTCGTTCAAGAGCCCGGTCGGGTGACGCCGTCCGTTCGAAGCCTTCCCGACGAAGGTGATGAGGCGGCGTCGATCACCGCCAAAATATCCAGAATCAGAGCCGTCTATACGATTCGCGTCTGAAAATTCTCCCTATCGTTCTCACACGGCCCGGCATTTCCTGGTCGTTAACGGTACCGCCGTAGCCCTGCCTCGGGAGGACATGAGAGAACTGAAGATATTTTGAGCCGATGCATATGACACGCCGTTTCTTTTCCCTTTCCCGCCTGACCGACAATCGCGACGGAGCCGTCGCAATCATCTTCATTTTGGTCGCCGTGCCTCTGCTTCTCGCGGTCGGCGCCTCCATCGACTTCATCAGAGCTTATAACGATCGAACGGATTTACAGTCGGCCGCAGATTCTGCGGTGCTCGCGGCCGCGGCAAAATACAAGCACGGCATGCCGGAGGCGAGCATTGCTAAGACCGTCAACGCCTTCCTTTCCGCGAATGGCGACCTTCAGACTGCCGTCATCGGCGAGCCAGAAGTCTCGAGCGACGAGTCGGAACTATGCCTCGACGTCGCGGACGCCGTGCCCACCACCTTCATGCAGGTGGCCAATATCCAGTCCGTTCCGATCAGTGTCAGGTCCTGCGCAGCCTTGCCGGGCGTGAAGCAATTGGAGATCGCGCTGGTTCTCGACGTGTCGAGTTCGATGATCGAGGAGAACCGTTTCGCACCGATGCAAACCGCGGTCAGCGGCTTTCTGCATGCCTTCTCATCCAACGCCGCGCTCGTCGACAAAACCAAAATCTCGATCGTGCCTTTTTCCAGCCGCGTCAACATCGGCATGGGAAATACGGCCTGGCTCAAATCGTATAATGGAGCAGCGGCGGTTCCCAAACGCTGGACCGATCCGAAATCCGTCTATACTTCCTCCAGCTATAAGCTCGGCTATTGGATCGACGGCGTCACGCCGGTTATGTCCACGTCCAAGAATTATTACTGGATGGGCTGCATCGAGCCGCGCGCCGATGTCGATGTCAAGGATGCCGGCGCGATCGGCACTGAGGGCATGAGCGATGCGCCGCCGAGCACTGTCGCCTTCGTCGCCATGGATGCCAATCCCAAATCGGGGACCAGTTTCTGTCCGCCGCCGATCACGCCGCTGACGGGCGACTTCACCTATCTGAAAAACGCCGTGACCCAGCTGACATCCGAAGGCTCCACCCGCCTGGACGCCGGCGTGGTCGCTGGATGGTACACCTTGTCGCCGAAATGGAAGGGCGTATGGGGAGACAAGACCTCGCCTGCGGCCGCATCCGATTCCGTACAGAAAGTCATGGTGTTCATGACCGACGGGGAAATGAACACGAAATATGACCCGAACGACAAGTTCGACTGGATCTGTTCTCAAACCCAATCGTCAGCCTGCAACCAGGTCGCCACCTCAGCAATGCAGGCCGCATGCTCGGCGATGAAGAAGAGCGGCATCGAAATCTATACGCTGTCCTATAGCAGCGATGCCGATGTGGTGAATATCCGCAACTGCGCCACCAACACCGCACATTTCTTCACCGCATCGCCGGCGACCATCAAGACCGTCTACGAGACGATCGCCGCCGCCATTCGCGGGGATACCTTGCGGCTCACGCAGTAAACGCGGAGGGCGAACCAAAACCCCTCCCCACAAGGGGGAGGGGCTAGAGCCAGCCGCATGCTCTGCGTTCAAGACTGAATGCAGCCAGGGCCGCGAGTTAAGCCCCTCCCCCTTGTGGGGAGGGGTTTGGGGCGGGGTCTTGGGCACGACTGAACAACCATCGCCCGCTCACCCCCCAGCATACTGCCCTCGCATCGCCTCCGCCGAGCGGCGAACCACCTCGGAAACCTGCAGCAGCTGCTTGGCCATGGGGGTCGAATTGCGCCAGACCATGCCGATCGTTCGCGACGGCTGCGGAGACTGGAAGCGGGAGATCGAAACCTGCGCCGAGCGCGTTTCCACCGGAACGGCCATCTCCGGGATCAAGGTGATGCCGATCCCGGCGCTGACCATCTGGACCAGGGTGGAGAGCGAGCTGCCTTCCATGACTTCACGCGGGCGGGCCGGCCCGATCTTGCAGAACGACAGCGCCTGATCGCGGAAGCAGTGGCCTTCTTCGAGCAGCAACAACCGCATTTCGCGCAGCGCCTCGCGTTCGGGCACCGGCTTGCCCTCGTCTTCGGGCCGCCGCACCAGGACGAACTCCTCCTTGAAGAGTTCGAGTTCGGTCAGCGACGGTTCCGACACCGGCAGCGCGACGATCGCCGTATCCAGTTGACCTTGCGCCAGCTCCTGAACCAGCTTTGCCGTCTGCGTCTCGCGCACTTCGATCTGAATACCGGCGAAACTTTTGTTCAGATCGTTTATGATGACCGGCAGCAGATAGGGGGCGATCGTCGGGATGATGCCGATGCGCAGCCGCGTCAGGAAGGAATCGCGCGAGGCCCGCGCCAATTCCCCCAGCTCGTCCACGGCGCGCAGGATCTCGCGGACCCTGAGAGCGAAGGTCTGGCCGAAGGCCGTCAGCTTCACCTCGCGCGCGCTGCGCTCGAAAAGCTCGCTGCCCAACTCCTGCTCGAGTTCTTTGATCTGCATGGAGAGGGCCGGCTGGGAAATCGCGCAGGCATCGGCCGCGCGCCGGAAGCGGCCATCCCTTGCCAGGGCTTCAAAATAACGCAGCTGTTTCAGGGTCAGGTTCTTCATAAGTTCAACTTATCGCAGCAATCAGTAAATCCAACTTAAAATTATCATATGCTTCCGATATGAAGACAGCAAGGGAGAGCCGGACGCCCACTCGGCTCGACTTTTGAACGGCAGACAGATCAAGCAATGAAGGAGACAATCATGGACAACCCCACTGACAGCGCAGGCAAATGTCCTGTTGCACATCACAAGGCTCCGACGGCACGGACGAACCGTGACTGGTGGCCGAACCAGCTGAACGTGCAGATTCTTCATCACAATTCCGGCCGCGCCGATCCGCTCGGCCAGGCCTTCGACTATGCCGAGGAGTTCAAGAAGCTCGATCTCGACGCGCTGAAGAAGGATCTCACCGCGCTGATGACCGATTCGCAGGATTGGTGGCCGGCCGACTTCGGCCATTACGGCGGCCTGTTCATCCGCATGGCCTGGCACAGCGCCGGCACCTACCGCATCACCGACGGCCGCGGCGGCGCCGGTCAGGGCCAGCAGCGTTTCGCGCCGCTCAACAGCTGGCCTGACAACGCCAATCTCGACAAGGCCCGCCGCCTGCTGTGGCCGATCAAGCAGAAATACGGCAACCGCATCTCCTGGGCCGACCTGCTGATCCTCACCGGCAACGTCGCCTTGGAATCCATGGGCTTCAAGACCTTCGGCTTTGCCGGCGGCCGCGCCGATGTCTGGGAGCCGGAAGAGCTCTACTGGGGTCCTGAGGGAACCTGGCTCGGCGACGAGCGCTATAGCGGCGAACGCCAGCTGGCGGAACCGCTCGGCGCCGTGCAGATGGGCCTCATTTACGTCAATCCGGAAGGTCCGAACGGCAATTCCGATCCGCTGTCTTCGGCCCGCGATATCCGCGAAACCTTTGCCCGCATGGCGATGAACGACGAAGAGACCGTGGCACTGATCGCCGGCGGCCACACCTTCGGCAAGACGCATGGCGCCGGCGATCCGTCCCTGATCGGCGCCGAGCCGGAAGGCGGTGCGATCGAGGACCAGGGCCTCGGCTGGAAGAGCTCCTTCGGCACCGGCGTCGGCAAGGACGCGATCACCGCCGGCCTCGAAGTCACCTGGTCGCAGACGCCGACCAAGTGGAGCAACTACTTCTTCGAAAACCTCTTCGCCTTCGAATGGGAGCTGACGACGAGCCCGGCCGGCGCCAAGCAGTGGCAGGCCAAGAACGCCGAAGCCTCCATTCCGGATGCCTACGACGCCGGCAAGAAGCATCTGCCGACCATGCTGACGAGCGACCTGGCGCTGCGTTTCGACCCGGTCTACGAGAAGATCTCGCGCCGCTTCCTCGAAAATCCGGCCGAGTTCGCCGACGCTTTCGCCCGCGCCTGGTTCAAGCTGACCCACCGCGACATGGGACCGAAGGTGCGCTATCTCGGCCCTGAGGTGCCTGCCGAAGACCTGATCTGGCAGGACGTAATCCCGGCCGTCGACCATCCCCTCGTCGACGACAAGGACATTGCCGAGCTGAAGGCCAAGGTTCTCGCCACCGGCCTCAGCGTGCAGGAACTGATCTCGACCGCCTGGGCGTCCGCCTCGACCTTCCGCGGCTCCGACAAGCGCGGCGGCGCCAACGGCGCGCGCATCCGCCTTGCCCCGCAGAAGGACTGGGAAGCCAACCAGCCGGCCCAGCTCGCCAAGGTGCTCGGCGTTCTGGAAGGCCTCCAGAAGGACTTCAACGCGGCCCAGACCGGGGGCAAGAAGATCTCGCTCGCCGACCTGATCGTGCTCGCCGGTGCTGCCGGCGTCGAAAAGGCTGCGGCAGCCGGCGGCACTGCCGTCAGGGTGCCCTTCACGCCGGGCCGCATGGATGCTTCCGAAGCCCAGACGGATGCGCATTCCTTCGCAGCGCTGGAGCCGCGCATCGACGGCTTCCGCAACTATGTGAACGGCAAGCGCCTGCAGTTCATGAAGCCGGAAGAAGCGCTGGTCGACCGCGCCCAGCTGCTGACGCTGACCGGGCCCGAGATGACCGTCCTCGTCGGCGGCCTGCGCGTGCTGAAGGCCGGCCAGCCGGAACACGGCGTCTTCACCGCCCGTCCCGAGACGCTGACGAACGACTTCTTCGTCAACCTGCTCGACATGGCCACGCAGTGGGTTCCGGCCGCCGGCAAGGACGGCGTCTACGAAGGCCGCGACCGCAAGACGGGTGCCGCCAAGTGGACCGGCACCCGCGTCGACCTGATCTTCGGCTCGCACTCGCAGCTGCGCGCCTTCGCCGAAGTCTACGGTCAGGCCGACGCCAAGGAGAAGTTCGTCAAGGACTTCGTCGCCGCCTGGAACAAGGTGATGAACGCCGACCGCTTCGACCTCGTCTGATCGGCAAGCATTTCGCCCTGGCGCAGCTTCGGCTGCGCCAGGGCTTTTTCGTCTCTATCGGAATGCCTTGTGATTCCACGGCATTACTTCTCCTCATTCCTGTGCTCGTCACAGGAATCCAGTGCGCCCAGGTCCTTGGGCGCGGGAGACTTCCTTCCCAAATGAGAGTCATTCACCGCGCAGATGCGCGGTCGCTGGATTCCTGTGACGGGTACAGGAGAGGGAGCGCGGGTTGGCGTGGCGATACGCGATGGGCGAGATTTTTACGAGAAGGAGAGGGTGTACCGTGTGGCACCCCCTCTGCCCTGCCGGGCATCTCCCCCACAGGTGGGGAGATCGGCTGGGCGCAACGGCCTCGCCAAACAACCAGCCTCACAGTCTGGCAAAAGCGTAATGGGCGCGAAGTTTGAGCCACTTGCCAATCTCCCCCCTTGTGGGGGAGATGCCCGGCAGGGCAGAGGGGGGTTCCGCACGGCACGCCTTCTCTTCCGTCCGTCAACATCAGAAGACCCCGTGTGGGTGGACACGGGGTCTTCCTGCCGGATCGGACGGACCTTTACTTCTCCGGCATCATCGAGGAGTGGTGCGAGGTGATCAGCCAGTTCCCGTCCTTGAATTCGTAGGTGTAGGTATAGCGGGCGGGAACCTTCGAGCCGTCCTTCATGGTGAAGGTGTAGGTGCCGGTGTCGACCGCCCAGTTGCAGCCGGTCTTGATGGTGCGGCTGTCGATGTGGCCCTTGGGGCCCTTTTCCAGGAAGTGCTTGAAATAGTCGATCCGCTCTTCCTGGGTCAGGCGCGGCTTGTTCGCGAGCGTCGCCAGCAGCACGGAGTCCGCGCTGTAATTCTTGGCGACTTCCTCGGGATTGAGCGTTGCGAGCGAAGCGTTCCAGCGGTCGAAGAGCTTGGCGACCTGTTCTTCGCTCACCGGCGCGCAGGTCGCCGTTTCGGCCGCTGCCGCCGACTGGACCTGAACGAAACCGAGGACGAGGGCGGCGGCAATGATGGTACGCATGTTTGACTTTCCTTTGTGGCGGTTCCGGCGGATATCGCTTCGGTCGACCGCATGACCAATATCTAAGCGGCCGGCGCTGCCGCCCCATCTGCCGGGTGGCTCCGATCCGGTCTGCCGAACGGCATAGATGACATTCCCACCGGAATGACTATCGTGCCGGGCGCGTTCAACTCGTCATTCATTTCAGGAGCAGTCCCCTTGGGCCTGGAGCATAACACAGATACAGCGCATTCGCCTGATGTCGCGGAGATGAGAGCCCTTTACCGGGCGGCGGAAGCACGGGCGGCGCGGCTGCGTTTCATCATCGAAGCGCGAAACCTGCTCGATGCGCAAACATTCGAAACGGCCGCCCCGGAGGTTCTGTCCCGGCTTGCCGATTTCGCCGGAGCGTCGCTTGCGAGGCTCGTCTTTCCGCCCTTGCACGGAGAGGCGCCCATGCAGCTGACGGTCGGGCAATCGAGGAGCCCGGAAAGCGACGGCATCCTGTATGCCTCGCAGGATGGTTCCGATCTCTCGCTGACGCTCATCGGCCCGTCGAGAGGGCGGCCTGTCGACGCAGACGACCGGCAGACCTTGGAGGTGGTGGCGGGCCAGCTCGCCGACGCCTGCAATCTCGAACGGCAAGCGGCGGAGAAGCAGGCGCTGCTCGGCGATCTGCAGCGGCAGCGCAGCGAACTCGCGGCCCTCGTCGCGCAGCTGATCCAGGCGCAGGAGCAGGAGCGGCAGCGGGTGGCGCTCGATCTGCATGACGGCTCGGCGCAGCTCGCCGCCGGCCTCAGCTATCGCCTGCAGGATTTGGCCGCCCGTATCGGCGAGGCGCATGCGCTGAAGCCGGAGATCGACCAGCTCGCCGCACTCGCGCGCCATTCCGTCGCCGATCTCCGTGCTGCTATCGCCGATCTTCGCCCGCCCGAGCTCGATGATCTCGGCGTCGCGGCGGCGCTGCGCACCCGCCTCGATGCGATCGACGGCCTGGAGGTGATCGCCGATCTCGATGCCGGCGCCGACCGCTGGCCGGCATCGACCGGGATCATCTTCTACCGCGTCGCGCAGGAGGCAATCACCAATGTGATCAAGCATGCCGAGGCGCGCCGGCTCATCGTGCGCCTCTTCGAGGACAGCGCGGGTGAAGCCCATCTCGAAGTGATCGATGATGGAAAGGGCATCGGCGAAGCGCCCCGGATTCAGGAGCGGGGAGCGCGGCTCGGCATCGTCGGCATGCGAGAGCGGCTGGCGCTGCTCGGCGGCCGTATCGAGATCGGCGCGGGAGCTGCAGGCGGCACCTGTGTCCGCGCCTTCGCACCCCTTCAGCAGGAGACGATATCGGGATGACCGCATCCATTCTCGTTGCCGACGATCATGACATCGCCCGCGCCGGGCTGATTGCCATGATCGGCGGCCAGGACGATTTCCATGTCGCCTTCGATGTGCGCGACGGCGTGGAAGCGGTGGACGCTTGCGCTGCCCGCAAGCCGGATCTGGCACTGCTCGACATCCGCATGCCACGCATGGACGGCCTCGCCGCCGCCAGGGAGATCCGCCGCGTGTCGCCGGAAACGCGGGTGATGATCATCACCATGCATGACAGTCTCGATTATCTGGAAGCGGCGATCGAGGCCGGGGCCACCGGCTATCTGCTGAAGGACGCCAGCCGCGACGACATTCTGCGCACGATCCGCCGCGTGCTCGCGGGCGACGCCTTCTTCGACGGCCCGCTGGTCGCAAGACTCTTGAAGCGCGCCGCCACCAAGCCGCAGACCAACAATAGCGGCCTGGAAACACTGACGGTGCGCGAGCGCGAGGTGCTGACGAAAGTGGCCGGAGGCCTGACCAACAAGGAGATTGGCCGGGCGCTGAAGATTTCGCCCGGCACCGTGAAGATCCATGTCGAACGCATCATCGGCAAGCTCGGCGCCGGCGACCGGACGCAGGCCGCCGTCATGGCCGTGCGCGGCGGGCTCGTCGCAACATCAGGGGAAGATCAGTCATGACCGGGACAACGTCGGTACCTGCGGGTCGGCGGTCGTTGCGCTTCGCCGACCTTCCGCTGCGGGCGAAGGGCATCGTCATCATCATGGTGCCGCTGGCGCTGCTCTTGGCGGCTCTCGCCTCGGTCTTCGTCGCCGACCGGCAAAGCCGGATCGCCGAGGATCAGGTGCGCGTGACGCTGGAGATCCAGTCGGGCATTCAGGAGATCCACGCCTTGATTGCCGAGGCCGCAACGGCGATGCGGGGATATCTCCTGACCGGCAGACCCGATTTTCTCGACCCCTTCAACCGGGCCGAGGACAGGCTGCCCGTGGTGCTCGACGAAGTCGGCCGCCGATTGCGGGATGAAGAGCAGAAGGCCCGCCTCGACCGCATCCGCGCTCTGGTCGATGCCAAAGTCGACCGTCTGCAGCTGTTGCAACAGGCCAACATCCTGCGCGCCGGCGGGCGCGAGGATCTTGCGGCCAGGCTCATCGAGGGCAAGCAGGTCCTCGATGTGCTGAGGCAGGAGATCGACGCGATGAACCGGCGGGAGGCCGATCTCCTTGACGCAAGGACACAGGCCGCCGACCAGGTCCGCACCCTGTCGCGCAGCCTGATGATATCAGCCGGCTTTCTTGGTTTTGCCGGCGCGCTCGCCGCCGTCTTCCTGTTTTCAGCAAGCATCGTGCGCCGCGTGCACGCATTGAAAGCCCAGGCGCATCTCTTGTCGCAAGGCGAAGTCGTCACGGTGGCCGATCCTTTCCTCGATGAACTCGGCAGCCTCGAACAGGCGCTCGAAGACGCGAGCGTCCTTCTGAAAAAGCGCGAGGCCGATCTGACCGAGAGCGAGGAACGCTTCCGCCAACTGGTCGAGGGCGTCAGCGATTACGGCATCTTCGGGCTCGATGCCCATGGGCAGGTGGTGAGCTGGAACGCCGGCGCCGAGCGGATCACCGGTTACGGTGCCGAGGAAATCGTCGGCCAGCATTTTTCCCGCTTCTACCCCACCCAAAGCAGGGACACATTTCCGGCAGAAGAGCTTTCCAAGGCGGCGCGCGATGGACGTACCGAGGCGGAAGGATGGCGCCTGCGCAAGGACGGGTCGCGGTTCTGGTCGCACGTCGTCGTCACCGCGCTCCATGATGAGACCGGCCGGCTGCGCGGCTTTTCCAAGATCACCCGCGACATTACCGAGCGCAAGCAATTCGAGGAGGCGCTGCTTGCCGCCCGCGAGGATGCGATCCGTGCCAGCAACGCCAAGAGCGAGTTCCTGTCGCGCATGAGCCACGAGCTGCGCACGCCGCTCAATGCCGTTCTCGGTTTCGCCCAGCTTCTGGAAATGGACGTGACCGATGCCGATTCCAGGGAGAGCGTCGCCCAGATCCTGAGAGCCGGCCGGCATCTGCTCAGCCTGATCGACGAGGTTCTCGATATGGCCAGAATCGAGGCCGGCCGCATGGATCTCGCTGTCGAGCCGCAGCCTGTCGCCGAAGTGATCGATGAAGCGGTGTCGCTTGCAAGACCGCTCTGCGGCAAGCAGCAGATCCGGATCGAGGTCACCGCGCCGGCCGAGCCGGGTCTGATGGTGCTCGCCGACCGGCGGCGTCTGCTGCAGGTGTTCCTGAACCTTCTCTCCAATGCGGTGAAATACAATCGTCACCAGGGAAGCGTGACCGTCAGCCAACGCGCGATGGGAGATCGCATTCGGATCGAAGTCAGCGATACCGGCCCCGGCATCCCGGCCGACCGCGTCGCCCGGCTGTTCACGCCGTTCGACCGGCTGGGGGCCGAGCGGATCAACCAGGAGGGGACGGGCCTCGGGCTTGCGCTGTCGAAACATCTGATCGACGCCATGGGCGGCACGCTCGGCTTGAGCAACGGGCAAGGCGGCGCCACCTTCCATGTCGATCTGCCGCGCGCGCCGGTGGCGATGCGGGAGATCGAGACGCAAGACGTCGCGGTGCCGTAGGGCACCGCCAGTTGTTGAAAAGCTCTCCTCCGTCATGCTCGGCCTTGTGCCGAGCATCTGACCACGGTAATTGCTTGACGGGAAAACATTTATTTTTAGAAACTTAATTGGGCCGGCATAGATCCTCGGCACAAGGCCGAGGATGACGTCGCGGGTTTTGGTCCATGACAGATTCCACCGATATCGTGCGAGCCTCGACGATCCTGATCGTCGATGACGAGCCGGCCAATGTTTCGCTGCTGGAGCGCATTCTCAAGCGTGAAGGCTTTAAGGCGCTGATCAGCACCACTGAGCCGCGCGAGGCGCTTCGGCTCTTCCGCGAGCATCCAGTCGATCTCGTTCTTCTCGACCTGATGATGCCCGATCTCGACGGCTTCGCGCTTCTCGAAACCTTCGCAAGGCTCATTCCCGAAAACAGCTACCTGCCGATCCTGGTTCTGACCGCCGATGCGACCCTGCCGACGCGCAGGCGCGCACTTTCGCTCGGCGCCAAGGATTTCCTGACGAAGCCCTTCGACGCGATCGAGGCTGTCCTGCGCATCTTCAACCTGCTCGAAACCCGCATCCTGACGCTGGAACTTGCCAAACACGGGCTGGCGACGCCGAAAGCGGAACGCCCGTGGGCCGATTCCGCCGAGAATGGGGCCAGCTAAAAGCCGGCCCCATTGAATTCAGACCTTCGATCAGAACATGGTGTTCTTGTTGGCGGCGTCTTTCGGAACCGCCTGGATCACATCCCAGTGTTCGACGATCTTGCCGTTCTTGACGCGGAAAATATCGACGATCGCCTGGCCGCGATCGCCGGTGCCGTTCGTCGCATGCACATGCAGCCAGACGAGATCGCCGTCGGCCGAACTGCGGACGATCTCGGCCTTCGACTGCGCATTGTCCTTGAAGAAGCCGGTGAAGAAGGAGACGAAAGGCTTCTTGCCATCGGGTACCTCAGGATTGTGCTGCCGGTACTCGTCCGCGACGACCGAGGCGGCGGCGATATCGTGTTTGTTGAAGAATCGGTCGTAAAACTCCACCACCAGCTTGCGATTGGCTTCCTCGACCTTCACATCCCGCGCGGCGGCAAAAGCGCCGGAAGGCATGGCCATTCCCGCCACAATGGCGAGTGCGAAAAGCGATTTCCCGAATGTCATGCATCAAGCTCCTTGGTATGGCCGCGATCTAGTCTAAGAAACAGACTATGAGGCTGGTCTAGGACAGAGCGACATGCCCGGCAAGAAGGCAGTTTTCAGTGCCAAGGTCAGCGCGCGATGACCCAAAAAGGAGGACGCCGTGCCTGAAGAAACCGATCGGCCGGGAGCCGGATGCCCGATCAGAGGCGTGCTCGATCGCATCGGCGATCAATGGAGCCTGCTGACGCTCGAGGCGCTGGAAACCGACAAGAAGCGCTTCAACGAGCTGCTGCGCGAGATCGGCGACATTTCGAAACAGATGCTTTCCAAGACGCTGCGGCATCTGGAGCAGGACGGCTATGTCAGGCGCACCGTCTATCCCGAAGTCCCGCCGCGCGTCGAATATGAGCTGACGGAGCTGGGGCGCTCCTTCCTCATCCCGATGAAAGCCCTGGTCGGATGGGCCGAGCGGAACCACCCGGAGATTATCCGCGCACGGCTGCGGCACGAAACTGTGTAGGTTTGGACCGAGGCAGGTGCAAGAAGCAGCGCTGGCGCGTGTCCTTCGAGGCTCCGGCCTACGGCCTCCACGCCTCAGGATGAGGGAGGTTGCGGATGCCGCGCCGATAATAACGGGCGGATGAGGATACGCCAACGCCCACGAGAGCCTCATCCTGAGGTGCCCCGCAGGGGCCTCGAATGACGAGGCGGGCGCTGGTTTTGTCAGGCCAGCAGCACCTTGCCGCCCGCCCGGAAGGGAAGGGCGGATTGCAGCGCCTCACCGATCTTATCCAGGGGAAAGACCTCCCGCACCTCGGTCGCGATGACCTTCTGGGCGATCTGCGCCGCCACTTCGGAATAGGCGCGCTGGACATCCCCCATGGCTTCGGAATGAACCCATTCTCTGAGATGGAAAAAGGAAAAGCTGATATCGGGATGAGAGGCCCAGAAGGAATTCGGAATGCTTTGGCCCGAAAGCAGACCGTAATGCACGAAATGGCCGCCTGGTTTGAGCGCAGCAGCGAGGATTGAGGCACGCGCGCCGCCGACGCAGTCGAGCACCGCGTCCAGCCCATGCCGGCCGGCAAGGCCCGCGGCCAGATCGTCGTCCGCCCCGTCGACGATGACAGACTCGAGCCGGCCGCGCAGGCGCGCCACCGACTCCTCGCTGCGGACGATCGCGATCGGCTCGACGCCGACGGCATTTGCCAGACCGATCAGGATCGATCCGATCGAAGAGGCGGCCGCATTGACGGCGATGCGCATGCCGGGTCTCAGCCCGATTTTCTTGTGCAGCATCAGCCAGGCCGTCATCGGGTTGACGTAGCTCGTCGCCGCCTCGAAATCGGACAGCGCTTCCGGAACACGAAGACACCAGCTGGGATCGGTATCCTTGAATTCCTGCCATCCGCCGGCGCTGCGCACCGGCAGCACGCGGGTGCCGGGCGCAAGCCCGTAAACCTCTTCACCGCAGGCTTCGAGCACGCCGAAGGCTTCGAAGCCGGGGATGAAGGGCAGGGTCGTGCGGCCGGCATAGGCGCCTGATATGGTGATGATATCGGAGGGATTGATCGAGCGCGCGAGCAGGCGCACCCGCACCTGGTCGCGCCGCAGCGCCGGCAGCTCGGCCCGCTCGATCCCGACGACCTCCGGGGCCGGCCCGAATTTTCGCACGATCGCCTGATATTGCATTGCATCCCCCAGACAACAGCGGTTAGAACAGCCCACCAATTTTGGGTGATCGCATGAGCGTTGACGACAGGCCTTTAGCATCCTTCCGGGTCTCTATGCGAGACATCGACATCTATGGCCATGTCCACAATTCGGTTTACCTCGATTATTGCGAGGATGCGGTCGTCGAGTTCCTGCGGCACCGGGAAATCTTGAGCCACTTCCGTCACACCTCCTCAGGTGTCGCCTATCACGTGAAGAAGGCCGAGATCACCTTTCACAGCCCCATCGACGTCGACGATGTCGTCGAAGCCAAGGTGAGCGTCGAGAAAATCGGGCGCACAAGTCTCGCCTTCGCGATCGAACTCTTTCGCCAGCGCGACGGCGCCCACTGCGCCTCAGCCGGCCTTGTCTGGGTCTGCGTCGGCCTTTCGGACAGCCGTCCCACGCCGATCCCCGAGACCACCAGAGCGGCGTTAGGCTGACGGCCGATCTTCAAACCAGCGAGTGTCCATGCCGATCCATGCGCAGCTTATTCGACATGCAGCGGAAAGGCCTGACACGCCGGCCGTGGTGATCGACGGCCGCTTCCTGAGCTACGGCGAGCTTTATGTGCGTGCCAAGGCGATCTGCCGCTTTCTCCAGGAATTGCCGCGCTTAAGCTGCCGCACGCTCGATCTGCCCGGCGTGGAAAAACTTGTAGCCCTCAGCCTCGGCAACCATATCGGCTTCGCCGAATATTTTATCGCCGCCACTGCCCTGCCGAACGCCTGCGCGGTGATCGACCCGATGATGCCGCCTGAGAGAATCGAGCGCATCGTCGAGCGGCTGGCGCCCGACGTGCTCATTGTCGACGATTATGCCGGGCCGAGCGCCGAAATTGCTCGCAGGCTCGGCATATCGGTCGTCGCCGCCGAAGCCGAGCCCTTCGATCTCGCTGAGACCGGAGATGATCTGCCTGACGATGCCGATGGCATCTTCCTGATCGGCTTTACCTCGGGCACCACCGCCGAGCCGAAAGCCTATTTTCGCTCGCGCGAGCAGTGGCGCCGCAGCCTCGATCGCGGACATGTCGTCTTCGAACTCGAGGATGCGCCGTCCACCCTATGCCCCGGCGCCCTGGCGCATGGGCTGGCGCTTTACGCCTTGGTCGAAGCCTTGGATGCCGGCGGCACCTTCCATTCGGTCCGGAAATGGGATCCCGCCGCCGTCGCGCGTATCCTCGCCTCCGAGAAGATCGAACGGCTGGTCGCCGTGCCGACCCATATAGCCGGCATTGCCAGGGCGTGGGCAGACGAACCGGCTCTGACCTCCCTGCACGACGTTCTGACCGCGGGCGCCAAGCTCGACGCGAACGGGGTCGAAGCCATGCGCCGCCTTTTCCCGAAAGCGCGCATTCGCGAATATTACGGCGCGTCCGAAATCGGTTTCATGACCATCTCCACCCTTGTCGGCGGCGCGGTCGATTTTCCGATCGACCGGGTGGGGCAGGCCTATCCCGGCGTCGAGATTTCCATTCGCGACCCTGATGGAAACGATGTCGGGACCGATGTGCCGGGCACCATCTTCGTCAGCAGCGATCTCATCGCCGACGGCTATCTCTGGGGCGATGACGGCCAGGCATTCCGGGTCACCGAGGCGGGAGCGACGGTCGGCGATCTCGGCGAGCTCGACGAAAACGGCATGCTGCGGGTGATCGGCCGGGCAGGCGGCATGATGATATCGGGCGGCAACAACGTCTATCCCGCCGAAGTCGAAAGCGCGCTGAAAACCTGCCCCGGCGTCGAAGAGGCCGTCGTCTTCGGCCTGCCGGATGCGTATTATGGCCAGCAGATCGTGGCAGTCGTCTCGGGAGAGGCGAAAGACGCGAAAATGCTGGCCGAGCATTGCGCGCGACAGCTCGCCAGGTTCAAGATCCCCAGGCAATTCCACCATATCGCTTCTTGGCCGATGACGAGCAGCGGCAAGATTTCCAGAGGCCAGGTGGAAGCAGCGGTGATTTCGGGAGATGGTCTTGTCCTACGCTTATCAGCCTGACGAGGATTGGCAGCCGGTCGTGGTTGCCGCTTACCGCACCCCGATCGGCCGGGCCTTCGGATCGCTTGCGACTGTTGCGGCCGAAGACCTGCTTGCGCCGATCATCCGGCGGATCGTTGCCGAAACAGGCATTGCGCCCGAAGCCATCGACGACGTGCTGGTCGGCAATGCCGCTGGCGGCGGCGGCAATATCGGCCGGTTGGCGGCGCTTGCCGCCGGCCTGCCCCTGGCGGTTCCCGGCGTCGCCATCGACCGGCAATGCGGTTCCGGCCTGGAAGCGATCATCATGGCCGCCCGCCTGATCCAGGCGAAGGCGGGGTCCTGTTTTCTCGCCGGCGGCGTCGAGAGCGTCAGCACCGCGCCCTGGCGCGTCGAACGGCCGAAAGCCAACGGGGCGCTGCCGCGCTTTTACGGTCGCGCCCGCTTTTCCCCTGATGCAGTCGGCGATCCCGATATGGGCATTGCCGCCGAAAACGTCGCCCGGCAATTTGGCATCACGCGCCGGAGACAGGATGAATTCGCGCTCCGCAGCCACCGCCTCGCCGTCAAGGCGGCTGAGGCCGGTCTCTTCCGGCAAGAGATCGTCGAAATCTCCACTGGGCACGGATTGCTGGAGCGGGACGAATGCCCGCGCCCCACGACATCGATCGAAGCACTGGCAAACCTCAAGCCCGTCTTCCTCCCCGACGGTTCGGTGACGGCAGGCAATGCCTGCCCTGTGAACGACGGCGCCTGCCTGGTGCTCGTCATGAGCCGGGGCCTAGCCAAAAGCCTCGGCATCGAAAAAGGCCTCGCCTTCATCGACAGCGCTGCCGCCGGCGTCGATCCCAACCTGCTCGGCATCGGCCCGGTCGCCTCGACCAGGAAGCTGCTGCAGCGCCAGCCCGGGCTTTTGCTCTCCGGCGTCGATGCCATCGAATTCAACGAGGCCTTCGCCGCCCAGGTTCTGGCCTCGCTGGATCAGCTCGATATCTCCACCGACGCGGTCAACAGGGAGGGCGGCGCCATTGCCCTGGGCCATCCCTTCGGCGCATCCGGCGCAATCTTGGTTACAAGACTGTACAGTCAGCTGGTCCGCGCCGGTGTTCCCGGCGCCACCGGCCTCGCCATGATCGGCATCGGCGGCGGCATTGGACTGACGGCGCTCTTCAAGGCTGCCGCGCTTTCCTGAGAAGGACCGCCTGCATCGGCTGCCCGTAAAAGACGGAGAGAAGGATCGGCGACGTTAGCTCCACTCTCCGTCCTGCTCGGCCTTGAGCCGAGCATCCACACCGCATCCACCGGCAACCGCGGCATGGGTCCTCGGCGCAAGGCCGAGGACGACGGAGGCTGGGTTGGCTTCTCGCCAAACTGGGCCGGATCCACTCAACTACATCGGCAACGACCTGAAGCCGCTGCGTGAGGATTGGGAGCGGCAGGGGCGGACCTGACGCTAGGTCTCCGACGAGGTGAGCGATCTCCCGCGACTTTAGCCTCGCCCTCCGTCCTGCTCGGCCTTGAGCCGAGCATCCACACCGCATCCACCGGCAGCCGCGGCATGGGTCCTCTGCTCGAGGCCGGGGACGACGGAGAGTGGGGTTGGCGTCTCGCCAAACTCCGCATCGGCAACGCCCTCACCTCCGCTCATCCGCACCGACGATCGCAGGCCGATCCCTGTTGACGTCAAATTCCGCCATTTCGGCGAGCCGCCCTACTGCCTTGGCATAGGCCGACAACGACCGAGGGAGAATGGTTCCGGCTCGCGATCCGGCGCATTCTCCTGTCCATCGGTTCCGGCCGCCCGCACTCAAGTGACGGTCCCCATACCGATGACGTCGCCGGCCTCGCCGAGGCGGCGATTGCGCCAGCCAGCTCACGTCAACAGAGGAAATCCTCGTAAGGGACAAGGAGACCACCCATGAAGATCGTCATTATCGGCGGCACCGGCCTCATCGGCTCGAAGACCGTGGAAAGATTGCGCAGCAAGGGGCACGAGGTGCTGGCGGCGTCGCCGAATTCGGGCGTCGACACGATCACCGGCAAGGGGCTGGCCGAAGCCCTCGCAGGCGCCGAGGTGGTGCTCGACCTCGCCAACTCGCCCTCCTTCGAGGACAAGGCGGTCCTGGAATTCTTCCAGACCTCCGGCCGCAATCTGCTGAAGGCAGCGGCCGCGGCCGGCGTAAAACATCACATCGCACTGTCGATCGTCGGCATGGAGCGGCTGCAGGCCAGCGGCTATATGCGCGCCAAGATGGCCCAGGAGGAGCTGATCAAGGGCTCAGGCATTCCCTACACCATCGTGCATTCCACCCAGTTCCATGAATTCATGGCCGGCATCGCCCAGTCAGGCACATCAGGTCAGATGGTGCATCTGTCACCGGCCTATGTGCAGCCGATCGCTTCGGACGATGTCGCCGATGTCATGGCCGAGGTGGCGCTCGCAGCCCCCGTGAACGGCACGATCGAGATCGGCGGGCCGGAGAAAATCCGGCTCACCGACATCGTCACGCGCCTCCTCAAGGCGACGAACGATCCGCGCCAGGTGATCGCCGATCCGCACGCCCGTTACTTCGGCGTCGAGCTCGAGGATGACTCGCTGGTCACCGGGCCCAAGGCGCGGCTCGGCCGCATCCGCTTCGACGACTGGCTCAGCCGGCAGCCACCGCAGAAGAAGAGCGCTTGACGGCCGGGGCCGCCCTTCGTGGCCCTCGCGGCTACCGCTTCCATCAACGCAAGGAGACCAGACATGTTAGGAAAAATGATCTCGGCGGCGGCATTCGCCGTTGCCATTGTCGCCGGCACCGTAGCGCATGCCGCGGGCGACAAGGCGAAGGTAACCCTCGTCTACGACCACGAGCTTCCCAACGTTCCAGGCAAGAGCATCAAGGCCGTGCTCGTCGAATATAAGCCCGGCGGCACATCGCCGGGCCACACCCACCCGAAATCCGCCTTCATCTATGCCACCGTTCTGGAGGGCTCGATCAAAAGCCAGGTCAATGACGGCCCGGTGAAGATTTACAAGGCCGGCGAAAGCTTTCCCGAATTCCCCGGCGATCACCACAGTGTCAGCGCCAACGGCAGCAAGACCGCGCCGGCGAAACTGCTTGCGGTCTTCGTGGTGAACTCGGACGAGACGGAGCTGACGACCGACGACAAATGATGTTACGCACGATGCCCGGCGACGCCGGGCATCGATATCTCCTGGCGCGGCCTCAGGCCGCCTGCAGCGCCATCTCCAAGTCGGCGATCAGATCGTCCGGATGCTCGATGCCGATCGACAGGCGGATGGTCGATTCCAGCACCCCGATGCGCTGGCGCACAACGGCCGGCACGCCGGAATGCGTCATGGTCGCCGGGTGGCTCGCCAGCGATTCCGTGCCGCCGAGGCTGACCGCGAGTTTGAACACCTGCAGCGCGTTCAGGAATTTGAAGGAGGCCGGCTGGCCGCCGCGAATGTCGAAGGAAAAGGTGGAACCGGCGCCGGTGCATTGCACGGCGAAGGTCCGGCCGGCCGGTGAATCCGGATTGTGGTAAGGCAGGTAGTGAACCTTCTCGACCTTCGGGTGATCGCGCAGAAAATCGGCGACGGCGCGCGCATTGCTGTTTGCCCGCTCCATGCGCAGCTGCAGCGTTTCCAGCGAGCGGCCGAGCATCCAGCAGGAATGCGGATCGAGCTGGGTGCCGATCGCGCCGCGCAACGCCTTGACCTGCTTGATGACTGCCTTGCGGCCGAGAACGGCGCCGGCGATCAGGTCGGAATGGCCGCCGACATATTTGGTCAGCGAATAGAGCGAGATATCGGCGCCGTGTTCGATCGGCCGCTGGAAAACCGGGCCGAGCAGGGTGTTGTCGCAGACGATGATCGGCACATGCCCCTGCTTTGCGCCGATTGCGTCGGCGACGCGCCGGATCATCGCGACATCGACCAGGCTGTTGGTCGGGTTGGCGGGCGTTTCGATCAGGATGACGGAAACGCGGCCCCTGGCCATCGCCTCCTCAGCCGCCTTCTGCACCGAGCCCTCGCTGACACCGTCGGCAAAGCCGATAGCGGCGACGCCGAGGTTCAGGAAGGTTTTGGCCAGCAATGTTTCCGTGCCGCCATAAAGCGGCTGAGAATGCAGGACGGCATCGCCCGGCCTGACGAAGGCAAGCAGCGTGGTGGCGATCGCCGACATGCCTGAAGAAAACAGCGCGCCGCTTTCCGTCCGCTCATAGACGGCGAGCCTGTCCTCGACGATCTCGCTATTGGGATGATTGAAGCGCGAATAGACGAGGCCGGCGCCCTTGCCGGCCGGCGGCTCGCGGCGGCCCGAGACGTAATCGAAGAAATCGCGGCCATCCTCGGCCGAATTGAAGACGAAGGTCGAGGTGAGGAATACCGGCGGCTTGACCGCCCCTTCCGAGAGTTCGGGATCGTAGCCGTAATTCAGCATCTGCGTTTCGGGATGCAGTGCATGATTGCCGATATGGGTTTTGGAAGGATGCGGGGCCGTCATGATCGTCTCCTCTGTCGGGATTGCCCAGGGACAAATTACATCAAAACTGCATGGGAGAATGCAATGATCGGTGCCGCTCCTTAACGGTTAGCTCACGGTCTCGCCCAAGGTGTCCGCAACATAGGCGCCGCGCGCGCCCATCGGCAGCGGCATGCCCGTCGTCGTGTCCCTCGCGGTCTGATGTTCCAGCTCGGCGTTGAGTTCCGCGCCGATGACGAGAATGACGACGGAAAGCCAGATCCAGATAAGGAAGCCGATCAGCGCGCCGAGCGTGCCGTAGGTCGCGTTGTAGTTGGCGAAATGATCGAGATAGAAGGAGAAGGCAAGCGACATGGCGGCCCAGGCGACGGTCGTCAGACCCGCGCCCCAGGTCATCCACCGGAGTTTGGCGGGCTCCCGGCTGGGGCCGAAGCGGTAAACCGAGGTGACCGCCACCGCGACAACCAGCAGAAGCAGCGGCCACCGCAGCAGAAGGGCCATGTGCTCCTTGAATTGATCGAGCCAGAGATAGGAGAGCACCACAGGCATCACCCCGACGAGCATGACCATCACCACCATCAGAAGCATCGCGCTCAAGGTGAAGCAGAGGCCGATGAGGTTCAACCGGATAAGTCCGCGCTTTTCATTCTCCTCATAGGCGACGTTCATCGCATCGAAAATCGCCAGCGTGCCGCTATGCGTGCTCCACAGCGCAATGCCGAGACCGACGAAGAAGGTGATGCCGAGCGCACTGTCACGCTTGCTGACGAGTTCCTTGATCTGATCGGCAAGCAGGTCGAAGGCGCCCGGCGGCAATAGACCGGCCAATTCGCGAAGATGCTCCGAAATCGTGACCGGATCGGCAACCAGCCCATAGAGTGAGACCAAAGCCGCCATGGCGGGAAACAGCGCCAGCAGCAGATAAAAAGTCACGCCCGCGGCAATGAGCGTCACCCGGTCGTTCAGGACTTCATGGTAAACCCGCCAGAACACATCACGAAGACCGCTGAGCGGAATAGCCTCGGGCGTGGCGGCGCTGCGGCCATGATCGTCAACCGCCCGGCCCGGTTCCGCGGGCGGGACCAGTACACCGTCCTGCTTCGCCTGTATCAACACAAATGCCCCGATCGCCGCCGCCATCATCGCAGCGGCGATGGACAACCTCTTGAGCGGGAGCACATCTGCCATTACCCTATCCTCCGATTTGCTGCGTGGATAACGCCGGGTGCCGCAAAAGGATGCAAGCCGTTGCTTTCCTGCGGAGATTCGGAGCGCAGGGGAGGGGACGCCGCAGCCCACGAGGGCTGCGGGACAGAAACCGCATCAAATTCTCGGATCATAATCCGCTGATTTTATTGGATATATTTCTTGATACGGAAACGAAACCGGACTTTGGTTTCATCACTGCCGCGTAGTCTATATCTGGAGGCGACTGCCTGCTTGGCAAATTCGATGCCCCAAGGCGGCAAATTCGGGCTTTTACGCGGTTCGGAAAGTGCAATTTGAACCTGAATTCCGCCCGCCGCCATCGGCCCGAACGCTGGACGTCCAGCGCGCCACCATGCCCACCTTCATCAATAGCGCTGTCGCACACGACCGGCAATAGTCGCTCACGTTGCCCACGGCAAACATCGCCCGCCGCGCGCCGAAACTGCCGCGCCGCAGCCCTCGAGAAGCCTCATCCTGAGGCGCCCCGCAGGGCGCCTCGAAGGACGAGGCGGGTGCGCCGGCATCGAAGGAATGCAAGAAGCAGCGCCAGAGCGCGTCCTTCGAGGCTTCGGCCTGCGGCCTGCGCGCCTCAGAGCCTGTGAATGTTTTGTGGCGGTGTCGATGGGATTGTGATTCTGTTGGGTGGTTGATTTGCTTGGGGGATGATGGTGAGCGACGAGCTGTTCGAAGGATTGCCGGTGCATGGATCGCAGCGCAGTGCTCAGGCGGGGCGCGGGGCGGCGCGCATGCGCGAGCCGGTGCGCGATCAGATCGAGTTGCGTGCCGTGGATATCGACAGCTTGATCGGCCAGGATCACGCGGTGCGCGTGATTTGGAGCTATGTCGAGGGACTGGATCTGAGCGCGCTTGAAGATCGGATCAAAGCGCGTGAGCAGCGGCCGGGCCATCCGCCGATTTCGCCACGGCTTTTGCTGGCGCTGTGGCTCTATGCCAGCAGCGATGGCGTCGGCAGTGCGCGGGCGCTGGAACGGCTGTGCGGGAGCCACGACGTCTATCGCTGGCTGTGCGGCGGCGTCTCGGTGAACTATCACACGCTGTCGGATTTTCGGGTTGGTTGCGCCGATCTGCTCGACCGGCTGCTGGCCGAGCATCTGGCGGCGCTTGCCGATGCCGGCCTCGTCGCTTTCGATAATTTGGCGCAGGATGGCGTGCGGGTCCGGGCGAGCGCGGGTGCCGCCTCGTTCGGCCGCAAGGCGACGCTTGATCGGCATCTTTCCATTGCCGAGGCGGTTGTGGATCAGCTCAAGCGCGAGGTCGATGCGCGTTCGGATGCCAGCACTCGGCGCATCGAGGCTGCCAGGCAACGAGCGGCGCGTGAGCGCGGCGAGCGGCTCAGAGCAGCCAAGGCCGCTCTTGACGAGATTCAGCGCCATCGCCAGGCGCGCGAAGAAAAGCGCGGCAATGGCAAAAAGCCGAAGGAGCCGCGCGCCTCCAGCACGGATGCGCAGGCGCGGGTGATGAAGATGGCCGACGGCGGCTTCCGTCCGGCTTATAATGTGCAGGTTGCGAGCACCGCCGGCGAGCAGTTCGTGGTCGGGCTCGAGGTGACCAATGCCGGCTCCGATCGCGGCCTCATGCGGCCGATGCTGGAGCGGTTGCGCGCGCTGAGCGGCCATCTGCCGCGCCGCTATCTCGCCGATGGCGGCTTTTGCAGCGCTGAAGATATCGAGTGGGCGCACGGCGAAGGGGTCGAGGTCTTTTGTCCGCCCACGCAGTCCAAACACGGAACCGATCCCTTCTTGCCGCGGCGCGGCGACGGTGCGGGTGTGTCAACCTGGCGGACCCGCATGGGAAGCGAGACGGGCAAGGCTCAGTACAAACCCCGCTCGATCTGCGAATGCATCCATGCCCGCTGGCGCAACTGGAATCTGCGACAATTGACGGTGCGCGGCATCGAAAAGGTCCAAGCCGTCGTGCTCTGCTACGCACTCACCAACAATATCCTGCAAGGCCATCGGCTTGCCAATGGCTAAACCAGGGCAATCACCCTGACGCCAACACGCGACCATCAAAACGCACCGCGTAATCGGCTAACGCTCGATGGCATCAGCCAGCCAAGACCAGCCAACACTGGCCTGAAACGCACAAGATTCAAAAGCTTCACAAGCTCTCAGGATGAGGACCGTTGGAAGATGCCGCCCTCAACAGGCGCCACGGGCAAGCCGAGTTGCAACAACAGATACCGGAGAATCCGCCCCGAGAAGCCTCACCTGAGGTGCCCCGCGGGGACCTCGGAGGGCAAGGCGGGTGTGCCGTCGCCGAAGCCGAATGAACGCAAGAAGCAACATTGGGCATGTCCTTCGAGGCTCCGGCCTACGGCCTGTGCACCTCGGAATGAAGTGCGCAGGATGCTGCCCCTTAATAAAAGGCATTCGGCACCTCAGCAACCGGCACTGAAAAACTCGCGCCGACATCCCCGAAAGCCTCATCCTGAGGCGCCCCACAGGGCTTCGAAGAACGAGGCGGGCACGCCGACGCCAGATGAATGCAAGAAGCAGCGCCGGAGCGTGTCCTTCGAGGCTGCGGCCTGCGGCCTGCGCGCCTCAGGTGAGGACCGCTGGAAGATGCCGCACCCCCAATAAGAGGCGCCGGCATTCGGTGCGCCTCAGCGACAGGCCCAGAAAAACCCGCACCGACATCCCCGAGAGCCTCATCCTGAGAGCTTGTGAAGCTTTTGAATCTTGTGCGTTTCAGGCCAGTGTTGGCTGGTCTTGGCTGGCCGATGCCATCGAGCGTTAGCCGATTACGCGGTGCGTTTTGATGGTCGCGTGTTGGCGTCAGGGTGATTGCCCTGGTTTAGCCATTGGCAAGCCGATGGCCTTGCAGGATATTGTTGGTGAGTGCGTAGCAGAGCACGACGGCCTGGACCTTTTCGATGCCGCGCACCGTCAATTGTCGCAGATTCCAGTTGCGCCAGCGGGCATGGATGCATTCGCAGATCGAGCGGGGTTTGTACTGAGCCTTGCCCGTCTCGCTTCCCATGCGGGTCCGCCAGGTTGACACACCCGCACCGTCGCCGCGCCGCGGCAAGAAGGGATCGGTTCCGTGTTTGGACTGCGTGGGCGGACAAAAGACCTCGACCCCTTCGCCGTGCGCCCACTCGATATCTTCAGCGCTGCAAAAGCCGCCATCGGCGAGATAGCGGCGCGGCAGATGGCCGCTCAGCGCGCGCAACCGCTCCAGCATCGGCCGCATGAGGCCGCGATCGGAGCCGGCATTGGTCACCTCGAGCCCGACCACGAACTGCTCGCCGGCGGTGCTCGCAACCTGCACATTATAAGCCGGACGGAAGCCGCCGTCGGCCATCTTCATCACCCGCGCCTGCGCATCCGTGCTGGAGGCGCGCGGCTCCTTCGGCTTTTTGCCATTGCCGCGCTTTTCTTCGCGCGCTTGGCGATGGCGCTGAATCTCGTCAAGAGCGGCCTTGGCTGCTCTGAGCCGCTCGCCGCGCTCACGCGCCGCTCGTTGCCTGGCAGCCTCGATGCGCCGAGTGCTGGCATCCGAACGCGCATCGACCTCGCGCTTGAGCTGATCCACAACCGCCTCGGCAATGGAAAGATGCCGATCAAGCGTCGCCTTGCGGCCGAACGAGGCGGCACCCGCGCTCGCCCGGACCCGCACGCCATCCTGCGCCAAATTATCGAAAGCGACGAGGCCGGCATCGGCAAGCGCCGCCAGATGCTCGGCCAGCAGCCGGTCGAGCAGATCGGCGCAACCAACCCGAAAATCCGACAGCGTGTGATAGTTCACCGAGACGCCGCCGCACAGCCAGCGATAGACGTCGTGGCTCCCGCACAGCCGTTCCAGCGCCCGCGCACTGCCGACGCCATCGCTGCTGGCATAGAGCCACAGCGCCAGCAAAAGCCGTGGCGAAATCGGCGGATGGCCCGGCCGCTGCTCACGCGCTTTGATCCGATCTTCAAGCGCGCTCAGATCCAGTCCCTCGACATAGCTCCAAATCACGCGCACCGCGTGATCCTGGCCGATCAAGCTGTCGATATCCACGGCACGCAACTCGATCTGATCGCGCACCGGCTCGCGCATGCGCGCCGCCCCGCGCCCCGCCTGAGCACTGCGCTGCGATCCATGCACCGGCAATCCTTCGAACAGCTCGTCGCTCACCATCATCCCCCAAGCAAATCAACCACCCAACAGAATCACAATCCCATCGACACCGCCACAAAACATTCACAGGCTCTGAGGCGCCCCGCAGGGGCCTCGAAGGACGAGGCGGGCACGCCGGCCACCTCGCTACTTTTCACGTCAGATCGCTTCCAACTTTAGCATGCAGCCAATGTGCTACCCGGCATTGGCGGCCGCGGGCCTCCTGCGGGCTCGGACAATCTGTCCGACATCGTTGTCATATCGATCATCGGGGAAGTTTATATTCCAGATGAGGCGACGCAACGACTCCGGTGCGATATTGCGATAGCCAAGCTCCTCCAGGCGGAGCAGAAGCAGCAAGTGGTCGGTGACGACGATCAGCCGGGCGTAAGCGCCAAGCTGATACAAGGCGGGGCGCATGGCAGCATATGAGTTGAAGCCGAATGACGCGGCGATTGCCTCATCAAAGTGCGACGATTTGATGTGAGGATATTGGCCCCGTAACGCTTGCTTTAAAGTGACGACGTTCGAAGGCGAGAACCTGATGGATGGGTTCAACATGGGACGATCCAGTGCTCTGGTCGAAGTCTGCCGATTACACTTCGACCTTGAGGAACACGGTCGTCGAGAAACCTCACATGCCCTTCAACCCGGCAGCAGGTTTGGATAGGCTTCCAGACTCATACATTAACCGTCAAACACTTCACCATCAAGGCTTAGGCTCATGGGGCCAACGGGATTTGTCGGCGCAACTCGACACGCGACATCATATCTGAACAGCGCCCGCGGCATCCGTTGTCCGCAGCACCCCGGTGAATCCATGAAGCAACGTTGGAGAATACCCCTCGACCTTCCAGCTTTCCGCGCCGGCGCTCTCGAGAAGCTTCGTCCTGAGGCGCCCTCGAAGGACGCGGCGGACCCAGCGATGCTCCGGCCTT
Organism: Rhizobium sp. BT03; assembly: GCF_030053155.1. Lineage (NCBI taxonomy): Bacteria > Pseudomonadati > Pseudomonadota > Alphaproteobacteria > Hyphomicrobiales > Rhizobiaceae > Rhizobium > Rhizobium sp. BT03. Next base: position 468,495 of record NZ_CP125641.1, on the reverse strand, counting down.
CAGCCTGCGCGTCTCAGGATGAGGGACGTTGGGGGATGCCGCGACCTTAACAGGGGGCGTTAGCATTCTGCACCGCTATAACGGGCGCTGGAGAATCTGCGCCTCCGCCCCCCCGAGAGCCTCATCCTGAGGTGCCCCGCAGGGGCCTCGAAGGACGAGGCGGGCGCACTGGTGGTGGACGCAAGGAGCACCGCTGGAGCGTGTCCTTCGAGGCTCCGGCCTTTGGCCTACGCGCCTCAGGATGAGGGACGTTGGAGGGTGCCGCACTCCTGATAGGTTGGAGCAAAGCGGCTGCCGGCGGCGGCGGGCTCAGCGCCCACGAGAGCCTCATCCTGAGGCGCCCCGCAGGGGTCTCGAAGGAAGAGGCGGGTACGCCAACGCAGAATGAACGCAGGAAGCAGCGCAGAGCACGTCCTTCGAGGCTCCGGCCGTCAGCCTGCGGACCTCGGACTGAGGGACATTGGCGGATGCCGCGTCCTAACAGGGGCGCGTTGGCATTCTGCGCCCCTATAACGGGCGCTGGAGAATTTGCGCCCGCCCCCCGAGAGCCTCATCCTGGGGCGCCCCGCAAGGGGCCTCGAAGGACGAGGCGGGCGCACCGACGCCGAATGAAAAGGTTGTCCGCGGACAACAGGCAACCATTCCAATGCAGCGGCGCAAGTTGTCCGCGGACAACACCGCGCAGAATCCGCGAGCCATTACCAGAGCCGCACCCATCCCGACCCGCCTCCAGCGCGTCACCCGCCATAGCCCAACCGCCAAGCTTGAATTTGTGGCATTGCGTCACTACTTGATGCTGGACCGAAGCGCTCAACCCTCCGAGCCGCTTCTGTTCGACGGACAGCATTCCTCCTCCCAGGCTGTCGGTCATCCCTATCGAAGCCCGGCGCCCTCTCCCGCGCCGGGCTTTCGTTATCGCGGCGGGCCGCTGTCGCCGCCGACGAGTTTCCACGACCCGGAATGAATGCTTCAGGGATCGTCGTAACAGAGCGCCCATTGGTCGCCGATATACCAGCAGCGGCCCATTCGCGGCTCCGTCTTCCAGAGCAGACTCTTCACGAACTCGATGCCGCCGCGTTTGAACGCGGCCGTCAGCGCCTCGGTCTCATTCTCATCGATCGTCAATCCCCCATCGGCGCAGACGAAATAGGCTGTGCCGATCCAGCGCGCTGCAAATCCATCGGCGCCGCGCTCGATGCGAAGTGCGGCGCCATGGGAGGCATGACGGCCGCCATTCGACGGCCGGCCCTGGCGCGGCACGCCGAGCGGCAATACCAAGCGCCCTCTGGGTCGCAGCCTCTCGATCCAGGGCACCGCGGGACGCCCGACGGCGAAATTCACGTAGATCGCATCCATCTCTTGCTGCGGCCATTGATTACCGTCGGCGATGATGACGCTGACATTGGCCCGGTCCGCAAGCGCTGATCGAGCGTGGCCTGCCAGATTGGGATCCATCTCGACGGCATAGACATGACCGGTGGCGCCGACCAACTCCGAAAGAATGGCGCTATAATAGCCGGTGCCGGCGCCGATATGGGCGATGCGATCGCCGATTTGCACGTCCAGTTCCGCCAGGAGCCGCGCGTGCAGCGACGGGCTGCCATTGTTGACACCCTTGTCAGCCCGCAGGGCGAACAGCGCATCCTGATAGGCCAGAACCAAATCGGCGGAGAGCAGCGGGCGATATCCGCCACCTAGATTGGCGATCTGCCATGGCGGCGTGCCGAGGAATTTTTCGCGAGGCACGACGGCAAAGGCCGCCTCGATCCGCGGGTTCGTCGTCCCGGCGGTTGCCGCCACCTGATGAGCGTAAGCGCGGCGGACCACCGCAAGTTCGTCGGCTGTGAACATCGCAGTCGGCATGGCTGATCTCCGGACATGGCTTCGATCTGTTTTACGTCTTACATTCAAGATCTACCACTATCGGCAGTCGATAACATCCTCGAGACAGCACCATTTATGACGGAAGTTAATCGCCACTTTTCTTCCATTGTAAAAAACTATGCTGATACCTCATAGGCTTACTATAGCCGCCGCACAAAACTCGACCCGTCGCAGCACTTGGCTCCGGCACATTAGGTGGCGCGGCTTGTCGGTCATCCACAACGCCCGTTGCTATTGAGGAGCGTTTTCTCCACTCGGGCGCCTTCCCTCACATCCCTCTGGCGCCAACTTTGAAAAGGAATTGAGCCTTTCATCAAGCCATGCCATATGCGCCGACACTCCGTATTGCCGCGGCTGCTGAACCTAGGCACTCACGGAGAACCACATGAACGCGCCATCATTCATCTGCCGCACCAGCAACATTGCTGGGCATGTCATCAGGTCGGTCGTTGCACACGACGAACCGGAGCAGAGTTTTTCACATTCACTTGCGGACCTTGCGAGCGCGCTGCCATCGCCGGAAGCGTTGATTCAAAAGAAGGCATCGCTTCGCGCAGTCGTCACGACCCCCGACTTTCATCCCGGCAAACCCGTCCCCGTTGGCGTCGTCGCGGACCTTGAGGGTGCGGTTCTCCCGCACATGATCGGCTCGGACATCGGATGCGGGATGCGCATGGTTGTTCTCGAAGACGTTGCGGCAGATCAATTGTCGACACCGTTTCTCGACCATCATCTTCGCCATCTCTTCTTTCAGGGCGGGCGTGATATCGCCCTAACGGGTTTGGACCGTCACGCAATTCTACGCGAGGGTCTACCTGGGCTCCTTGATAACCTGCAACGGACGAGTACTGGCCTGCTCTCCAAACTCGATCTTTCGCGGGCGTGGGTCGATCTCGAACGGCATTCCGACAACGGGGTTTTCTCATGCGAGGGCATCGATCCTGACTTCGCAGACTATGCGCAGGTCGATGACGACCACCGCCGCGATGCTATCCTCGGCACGATCGGTGGTGGGAACCACTTCGTGGAACTCGGTTATGTCGATCACGTTGCAGATGGTGCATTTGCCCGAACTGCCGGACTGAAGTCCGGCTCAGTCGTCCTTGTCGTCCACTCGGGCTCTCTTGACTTTGGACAGCGAGTAGGCACGGCAACAAAAGAGAGAGCGAGGATTGCTTCCAGATCTGGCGAGGATTGGCGGGTGCTCTCTATGGAAATGCAGCCGCACCTCTACAGAAGGTACATGGATGGTCATGCGAATGCCGTGAATGCCGCCTTCGCCAACCGCTTCTTTATCGGGCTGGCGGCGGTGGAGGCCCTAGCGCGCGCTTTGGGACGAGAAGTCGACCATCGTCTCGTCTATGACGCCCCACACAACACTGTTTGGCAAAACGGAAATATCGTACGCCATAGAAAGGGTGCGTGCCCAGCCAGGGGTGTTGGTGTCATGGCCTCCAGTCCATATGAATGGCTCGGCGAACCGGTCATCCTTCCCGGCTCCATGGGCGATGGCACCTGGCTACTTGCTGGATGCGGCTCGAGCGAATTTCTGGAGTCGGCTGCTCATGGCGCGGGGCGCAAGCTATCAAGGCAGGAAGCGCGCTCGAAAACGAATATCGGCAGTGGGCTGCGTGTCATCGGTCCCGTCGACCCTCGAAGCCCGACTTTGCGGGGCCGGCAGGATATTGTGGCCGAGATCCAGGCTCGGCTCAAGGAAGAGGCGCCAGCGGCATACAAGCCAATCGACAGCGTTGTGGCACCGATGGTCGACGCGGATATGATAACAAAAGTTGCGAGGATCAAGCCACTCATCACGGTGAAGGGATAGGCGCGTGCTCTTAAGGCTGCACGTCTCTGGTCATTGCCGTGTGTATCATCTCAACCATTCAGGCGTTCGGCGTCGCACGCTTCACGGCGTTTACGCTGAAGCGCTTCTTGATCCTGTCGACCGGCGTCCCGTCCTGAAGCGGAACCTGGACCACCCTGTCATAGGTCTCAAAGCCCATCTTCGCGTAATAGCCAAGGCCGCTGACATTGTCGGCGCGGATGGTCGCATTGATGAATTCGAGCTTGACCTCTTCCGCTGCCGCCAGCGTCGCGGGGAAAAGCGCGCTGCCGACGCCTGCGGTCTTCGGGTTCATACGGGCAAAGGTGGCGATGTCGGCGACGCCTTTCGGCGGATCGCCGTATAAGCTCAGCGATTGAAAGCCGACCAGCGACTGATTGTGCTCGGCCACATGGCAGGCAAGCGGAAATTCGCCATCGATGAACCAGTCGGCAAACTCGGCGGCCGAAAGCGGTGTCTCGAGCGCGGTCGTTCCGCCGGCGCGGATGATCTCGTTCAGGAGAGCGCTCAGTTCCTCCGCGTCGGAGGAGACGGCTTTTCGGATACGCATGTCTTGGCTACCTCGTTACCCCCGACAACCTATCGGCGAGATTTTGAGGTGACAAGTCTGAGCTAGCCATCCGCGTCTCGAACGAAATTGGTTATGGCAGCGATGACGATCGCGGCCGATGCCGCGCCGGGGTCGATGTGGCCGATCACCCGTTCTCCCAACCGCGACGCCCGCCCCTTGGCCGCCGTCATATCCTTGGTCGCTTCGCAGCCCTGGCGCGCCGCCCGCTCGGCCAGATCGAAACATTCGAGGAGGGAAGCTCCCGATGCCCAGGCATCAGACGCCGCATCGGCCGCGGGCTTCCAGGCATCGACCATGGTCTTTTCGCCGGGCTCGGCCTTGCCGCGCTCTTGAATGCCCGCAGCCATCGCCGCGAAAGCGCGCACAAACTCCTCGTCCGCGAGGTCCGGCCTGTCCTTGACGGCGGCGCCGGCGCGCATGAAAGCGGTGGCATAGAGCGGGCCGGAGGATGCGCCGACCGCATTCAGGAATGCCTTTGCCGCCGCGTTGAAGACGGCTGTCGGCGCAGCCTGCGCGGGGTCGAGTGCTGCGACCGCCTTGGCCGCGGCCTCACAGCCGGCATCCATGGCAAGGCCGTGATCGCCGTCGCCGATCGCGCCGTCCAGCTCGCAGAGATGGTCGCGATGCGCCGCGATATCGGCGGCGATCAGGGCAAAGAGATGCTGCAGGTCTTTGGTCTCGATCGGCATCGATCACCTCCTGAACATGGCGCAGTCGCAGGGATGGTCGATCAGCCGCTGAAGCTCGTCGTCGAGATGCATGAGCGTGATGGAGGCGCCTGCCATTTCGAGCGAGGTGCAGTAATTGCCGACGAGCGAGGTATGGATGACGAGCCCGGCCTCGTCGAGCCGCGCCTTGACGCGCCGCATCATGATGTAGAGCTCCATCATCGGCGTGGAGCCGAGCGAGTTGACGAGCACGGCGACACGATCGCCCCGCTCGGCTTTCATCTCCTGGAGAAGATTGTCCATCAGTTCGTCGGTCACCGCATCGGCCGTTCCAAGCGGCCCGCGCGCCACGCCGGGCTCGCCGTGGATGCCCATGCCGATCTCCATCTCCTCCTCGCCGATCTGGAAGTTCGGCTTCAAGGTCTGGGGCAGCGAGCAGGGCGAAAGCGCCACGCCCATCGTATAGGTGCGCGCATTAGCGTGGCGGGCGGCGCGCTCGACCTCGTCGAAGGAATAGAGAAGATCGCAGGCAGCGCCGGCGGCCTTGAAGATGAAGACATTGCCGGCCACGCCGCGCCGCCTGTCCTTCTGATCGGCGGGCGCGGACGCGACATCGTCGGTGGTGAGCACGGTGCGCACCGCGATATCGTCGAGCGCCAGCATTTCCGCGGCCATGTCGAAGTTCATGACGTCGCCGGCATAGTTGCCGTACATGAAAAGCACGCCGACGCCGCCGTCGACGGCCATGGCGCAGGCCATGATCGGATCGGGCGGCGGCGAGGCGAAGACATTGCCGATCGCGGCGGCATCGGCGAGCCCCTTGCCGACATAGCCGAGGAATGTCGGCTCATGCCCGGATCCGCCGCCGATCACCAGCCCGACCTTGCCCTTGCGCGGGCCGTTCCTGGCAATGATGGCGCGCGGCACGCCGTCCACGGCATGGAGGTGCTCGGGATGCGCCGCGAGAACGCCCTGCAGCATCTCATCGACGGCATCCGCGCCTGCATTGATAAGCTTCTTCGTCTTCACGCCGATCCTCCCCTGAACAAGCTCCGACTGAATAGATGCGGCGGGCGGGCCGGAGGTCAATCCGCTAGGAGCTGTGGACACTTATCTGAGCCATAGGATTGTGGCGGCCAGAGCGATCATGGCTTTGTAGTTTCGAACGGTTTTCTCATATCGTGTGGCGATGCGTCGAAACTGCTTGAGCTTCGAGAAGCAGCATTCGATGAGATAACGCTGAGCATAGAGTTGCTTGTCGAGCGGATACTTCTTGGCACGCGAGGGATTGTTCGGGATGACCGCTTGCGCGCCCTTGTCGGCAATGAGTTTGCGTAGCCGGTCGCTGTCGTAGGCCGTATCGGCCATGACGACCTCGGCTGGCAGGTCTTCGATCAGGAGATCGGCTTGCGGTGCATCGCCTTTCTGACCGGCGGTCAGGATGAAACGAACGGGACATCCAAGGCCACGCACGGCCATATGGATTTTGGTGCTCAAGCCGCCGCGGGAACGGCCAAGGGCCTGATCTTCAGCCCCTTTTTTGCGCCGGAGGCGTGCTGGTGGGCGCGAATAATAGTGCTGTCGACGATCAGATATTCGAAGTCGGTATCCTCCGACATCGCCTCAAAGACACGCCACCAGACACCCTTTTGGCTCCAGCGGCTGAAGCGGCGAAACACGCTGTTCCAATCACCGAACACCTCCGGCAGATCGCGCCAGGGCGAACCCGTCCGCACGATCCACAAGACCGCTTCCACAAACATGCGATTGTCACGTCCAGACGAACCGCGCGTGCGATCGTCGCCAATGATATGGCGAGACATCCGCTCCCACTGGTCATCTCGAAGAATGAGACGATCTAAAACACCCATGACTGCCTCCAAAAGACAGTCTTGAATCTGATTTGCTCACCTTTGGGAATCCCAAGAGTCCACGACTCCTAGAGCATGATGCCGAAAAGTGTGAGCGGTTTTCGGACGACATCATGCTCTAACTCTTTAATTTAGAACAGGATTCAGATTTTAGGCCAACCGGGCCTAAAATCATCCTGTTCTAGCGGCAAGGCGGCCGTCGCGAAGGGCGCGAGCCGCAGCTCTTCGGCCAGTGCGCTGCCGCCGACCCTTCGCTCTTCGCCTGTGAGATTGACCACATAAAGCTTGGCGCCTGCGGCATCCCGCGCCACAAACGACAGAACTTCGGAGGGCGAAGACGAGAGGCATTCCTGCCAGGATGCACCCGCCAGCGCCGACAAGGTCCGCACCGTGTTGAAGAGCGGCCGCCGCCCGCCTTGCGCGACCGGCTCATCGCGACCTGCGACCAACCCGAAAGGACCGGTCAGCGCCGAAAGCGTCAGGCATTCGAGACCGGCCTCCAGCACCCGGATCGCATAGCCGAGCGCGAAGGCCTCGGCGAAACGGCCGTTGTGGCGGGGGTCGCGGTTGGCCATCGGAATGCGTCCACTGGCGGGATTGTCCATCGTGCGGCTGCCATAGGGATTCTGCCGCATCGGGATCGTCGACGGACCGATGCGATAGGGCTTGTCGCCGTAGATCGCACGGACGGAGCGCGTGATGAAGGGCAGCGCTTCCAGTGTCTGCATGACGCTGAGATCGTCGGCCGCGTGCACGATCGGGTTGGTGCAATGGCTGACGAAATCGATCTCGTCCGCCGGCACGCGCTTGCGGTTGAGCTCGGTGAAATAGCTGAGCATGCCGCCGCCGATGCGAATGCCGGAGAAGGCGGCGCGGGCTGCGGCGTAGACCTCATCGAGCGGAGGGCAGTCCGGCCATTTGCTGCCGGGCGGCGTCGATTGCCGGTCGACGGAGGGCGAAATCAGGATCGCGTCGGGCTTGAAGCCCGCCTGCTGCATCTGCCGGGCGATCCCGGCCGCCTCGCCCGCCGGCGACGATTTGCAGGGGAGCGCGATCTCCAGCGTCAAGCGACCGCGATGGAGAGCAGCGATCTCCGCGAAGTTTTTCAGCGCGTCGAGGCCGTGCCCGGCATCGGGATCGAAATGGAAGAGCAGTTCCTTGGGCGCGATCTCCGACAGGAGGAACGCGGCCGCGCGCGTCGCCTCGGCCTCCTCGGGCGTAACGATCACGCCGATATCGGGCATGGTGCCGGTCCGCGCGCCGCGTTCGAGCCTTATGGCTCCGCTCTGCGTCGCGGCTGGCGGCGCAACGGAGCGGCTGATATCCGTGATGATGAGCGACGTCTTCTGCCGGACGGGCTGGTTGGCCGGGATCCGGTAAGGCCAGGGCAAGGCGAGCGGCCTGACATAGGTTTTGTAGGAGGCATCGGACCAGTTGCGCTGGTCCTCCATTTCGAAGGTGTCACCCTCCATCCGGCATTCCGCGCTTACATCAGGCATGACCTGATGGGTGATGGCGCGCATGTCCTTGAAGGGCTGCCACGGCTCGATGACATTGGGAAAACGCGTCGCCGCGATCTGGCCGTCGACATGTTCGACCGCTGCCGGCGAACCGGCAACGCCGACGATCGGATGCAGGATGCAGAAGCCGCAGCGATTGGTCTCGAAGCCGGTTCCGCTCCGGGCTTCGGCCTCGAAATCGAGCCGGTCCTGATTGCCGCTGATGCGGACCTCGATGACGAGCGTCGTCTCATCAGGTCCCTGGCAGCGAGCGAGATAAGTCACCTCGAACCGATCCTCGCCCTGTTCGATCCTGAGATCGGCGATGTCAGGGCTGTAGGTGCCCCAGTCCCGGTCGCGGACGAGATAGGAAATCGCCCGCAGCACCTCGACACCGTCGTAGCGGATCGTACGAAGGTTGCCGTCGGCGAGATCGGCCGTCAGCTTTCCCGCCGTCAGGCGGACCGGCGGCCTTTCCGCAGCGCGGGTGCCGTAGAGCTGGAACGCATCGGCGGTCATCGCAGCAGAGCCCTGATATCGATCGTCTGACCGCGCGCGGCGCTGTCATAGGCGGCCTCGACGAGGGCGAAGGTCTTCAGATTGTCGGCGCCCGAGGTCGAGTGCTCCGCGCCGCGCCTGAGCTGGTCGACCCAATGCTGCTCTATCGCATAGACGCTTTCCTGGATGTTGTGCCAGGGCCGCGAGGCCCAGGACAGCAGCTTCGGCGAGACATCCATGACGGTCGTGCCCTTGCCGTTGGTGATCTCCAGGCCGTAGCCCTGGCTGAGCCGGATCGTGCCTTCGGAGCCGTCGAGTTCGATCAGCGTCTCGGGGAAGGGCTCCTTCGAGAGCCTGGTGGCGTAGCTGACATCGACGACGGAGGTCGCGCCGTTTTCGTGATCGAGCAGGATGGTCGCGACATCCTCGCCCTTAATCCTGGGGTTGACCCGCTTGGTGCGGGCGGTCAGCGCGCTGACGTCGCCGAGGATATAGCGGGCGATATCGAGCGTATGGATGCCGAGGTCCTCGATGATGAAGCGCTCGCCTTCGGCGAGATAGGGCTGGCCGGAAAAGACGTCGTAGCCCGAGCGGAAGGAGAAGCGGCCCCAGAAGGGCGTGCCGATGGCGCCCACATCGAGCGCCTTGCGCACCGCCTGGATCGGCGTCTGCCAGCGAAAATTCTCGTGCACCATCAGCGCCACGCCGGCAGCGCGGCAGGCTTCGACCATCGCCTTGGCATCCGCCAGCGTCCTGGCGAAAGGCTTCTGGCAGATGGCCGGCACCCTGTTTCGAGCGGCCATTTCCACCAGGGCGCGGTGGCTCTGAACTGTCGTGGCGATATCGACGAAATCGAAGCCGCCATCGGCAAACATCGCCCCGGCATCGCTGTAGCGCCGCTCGATGCCGAACTGGTCGCCGACGAGCTTCAGCCGCTCGGGATCGCGGTCGCAGATGGCGACGATCTCGGCACCGTCGACATCGTTCCAGCCATGCATCTGGTTGATCGCAAAGAAGCCGCAGCCGATCAACGCGCCTTTCAATCCGCTCATGTCAACCCGCCTTTGCCATCTGCATGAGGGTGACGCGCTGCTGCAGGCGGCGCTGCGCCTGGTCGACGACCACGGCGATGATGATGACGAGGCCCTTGATGACCATCTGCCAGAAGGAGGAGACGCCCATCATGACAAGCCCGTCGGAGAGGATGCCGATGACGAAGGCGCCGATGATCGTGCCGCCGATCGTGCCGCGCCCACCCGACATCGAGGTGCCGCCGAGCACCGCTGCGGCGATCGCATTGAGCTCGAAGCTTTCGCCGGTCGCCGGATGGGCGGCCATCAGCTCCGAGGAGATGACGACGCCGACGATCGCCGCGCAAAGGCCGGAGAACATGTAGACGAAGATTTTCACGAGATCGACGCGGATGCCGGACATGCGCGCCGCCCGCTCATTGCCGCCGACGGCGAAGATGTGGCGGCCGATCGGCGTCGAACGCGCGACATAGGCAGCCGCGAGCGCCAGCACGATCAGGATCCAGATCGACACCGGCAAGCCGAGAATGCGGCCGGCGCCGAAGAAGTCGAAGCCGGTGGTGGCGTATTCCGGCCGGCCGACGAGGTTCGGAAAGGTCTGGCCGTCCGAGGACAGCAGCGCCAGGCCGCGGGCGATATAGAGCGTGCCGAGCGTGGCGATGAAGGGCGCGACGTTGAGCTTGGTGATCAAGAGACCGTTGATCAGGCCGATGATAAGGCCGATCGACAGCGTGATCAGCACGATCTCGAAGAGGTTGAAATAGATGGTGTAGCCGATCGGCAGTTCGATGCCGTAGAGGATCAGCCCGCCCGCGACCATGCCGCAAAGCCCGACGATCGAGCCGACCGAAAGGTCGATGCCGCCGGTGATGATGACGAAGGTCATGCCCATCGCCAGGAAGGCGTTCAGCGCCACATGCTTCGACATCAGGATCATGTTCGCCGTCGAGGTGAAGTTCGGTGCGAAGATCGCGAAGAAGATGATGACGGCGAAAAGCGCGATGAAAGTCCTGAGCTTCATCAGCGTCAGAAGCGCCGAGCCGTTGGCGCCCTTCGGCGCAAGAGTGGTTGAGGTAGCCGCCATCATGACGCGAGTTTCCCTTGATGTCCGTGTCCCTTGGCCGAAGCCGCGATAATGGCGTCTTCCGTCGCCTCGTCCCGGTCGAAGACGGCGACGAGATGGCCGTTGCTCAAGACCGCGATGCGATCGGATAGCGCCATGACCTCTTCGAGGTCGGAAGTCGAAAACAGGATGGCGAGCCCGTTTGCCGCCAGCCGCCGCATCGTGCGGAAGACGTCGGCCTTGGCGCCGACATCGATGCCGCGGCTCGGCTCGTCCATCAGCAGCACCTTCGGATTGGTCATCAACGCCTTACCGATGACGACCTTCTGCTGATTGCCGCCGGACATCGAGGTGACCTCGAAATCCGGGTTCGGCGCCTTGATGGAGAGATCGCGGATCGCCTCCTGAATGGCGTTCTTCTCCGCGCCGCTGTCAATATGGAACAGCCGGGTGAAGCGCGACAGGCTTGCGAGCGTCAGGTTGGAAGCGATGGAGAGCACCTGCACCAGCCCCTCGCGCTGCCGGTCTTCCGGGATCAGCGCAAGGCCGCGGCGGATGCGCCGCGTGGTGTCGCGGGCGCGCACTTGCCTGCCGTCGATGAAGATCCTGCCGGTCGAATGCGTGTGCCGCCCGATCACGCATTCGAAGAATTCGCTGCGCCCGGCGCCCATCAGGCCGTAAATGCCGAGGATCTCGCCTGCCTTGACCGACAGGGAAACGTCGTTGACCGCAAGCCCGCCCGTCGGCCGGGGAAGGCTGATGTTTTCGGCGCGGAAGACTTCTTCGCCGACGGAATGGGTGAGGGATTTCGCGAAATCCTTGGCGTCCGAGCCGATCATCGAACGGACGATCCAGCGCGTGTCGATGTCGCGCACCATGGCATGGCCGGTGATCTGGCCGTCGCGCAGCACGGTGATGTAATCGCCGATCCGCATCAGCTCCTCCAGCCGGTGCGAGATATAGACGATCGCCACGCCTTGCGCCTTCAGCTCGGCGATCACCTTGAACAGGATCTCGACCTCGGCCGCCGACAGCGCCGAGGTCGGCTCGTCCATGATCAGGATGCGGGCATTAAGCGACATCGCCTTGGCGATCTCGACCAGCTGCTGCTGGCCGATCGGCAGGTCCTCGACCATCGTATCGGCCTCGATGCCGGCATCGAGACGCCGCAGGAATTCGTTGGCCTTCTCGACCTGCGCCTTGTGATCGATGCCGAGCAAGCCGCGGGTGATCTCGCGCCTGGTGAAGATGTTTTCGGCGACCGACATGTTGGCGAAAAGGTTGAGCTCCTGGAAGATCATGCCGATGCCGTTCGCCTGCGCGTCGGCCGGGCTGTCGAAGGAGACGGGCTTGCCGTCCAGGATGATGCGGCCGAGCGTCGGGCGCTCGACGCCGGCGATGATCTTCATCAGCGTCGACTTGCCGGCGCCGTTTTCGCCGACCAGAACATTCACCGCGCCGCGGCGCAGCTCCAGATTGGCGCGCTTGACGGCGACGATGCCGGAATAGACCTTCGACACGTCTTCGAGACGGAGGATGATATCGTCCTGATGTGCGTCTGCCGCCGTCATGAGCCCACCTTCAGTTCCGAAGGTGTGACGAGCGGCAGCTCGCCGCTTTTCGGCAGCGGAAAGGCGCCGATCACCGTTACCGTCTTGCCGGCAAGACCGTCGCGCGGGACGGCGGAGAGGAAGGCGGTATTGGCCTTCTCGTTGAACGCCTTGCCGAACTGCGCCCATTCGATCTGGTTCTTGAACTCGTTGAAATTGACGAAATCGAGCGTGTCGCGCAGTGCCGTGCCGCGCAGCGCCGGGCCGATCTGCACCTTCGCATCGGCCTTTCCGTCGCCATCGGCATCGACATCGAGCGTCGCCGCGCGCGAGGCCGTATCGGCCGCGACGACCTTGCCGGTGATCTTCACCGCATAGGTCCAGGGCGAACTGCTCTGCTTGCGCGGATTGCCGTATTTTTCGCCCGCGGCATCGGGGCTCGTGGCAACGAGCTGCATGATGTCCTTCAGCTCGCCGGCGCGCTTTTCGAAATAGGGCACGACTTGAGGCTGCCAGATCGCCTCGACCTTGGCATTCGGATCGAAGGCGGTCTTGGCCACTTCAGCCGCTTTTTCCTCAGCGGTCGGCGTCTTGATGATCTTGCAACCGGGCAGGGCCGCCGCCACGATGGCAGCAACCAGGGCGCCCTTCATTCTCAACATGCGGGTGAACCTCGACGTCTTGCAAAATGCATTGCGGAGGGCGCAACGCTGCACCCTCCGCAATTGGTGCTGATCAATTCGTCAGGGCGAAGGTCTCGAGCTTGCCGGAATTGTCGGCGTTGATGAGAACGCAATCCATCAACTGCTTCTCTTCCTTCGGCGTCGTCTTGTTCTTGATGTAGGCGTCGGCCTGTTCCACCGCCAACTGGGCCTGCGCATAGGCGGGCTGCAGAACCGTCGCCTTGATGCCGCCCGCCTTGATCGAGTCGCGCACATCGTTGGAGCCGTCGAAGCCGACGACGATCACGTCCTTGCGGCCGGCGGCCTGAAGGGCGGCGATCGCGCCCATGGCCATGGTGTCGTTGCCGGAGATCACGCCCTTGATATCGGGATTGGCCTGAAGGATGGTTTCCATCTTCGAATAGGCTTCCGTCTGGCTCCAGTTGGCCGACTGCTTGGCGACCGACTTCAGCTCCGGATAATCGTCGATGACGTCGTGATAACCCTGTGAGCGGATGCCGGCATTGGTGTCGGACTCCTTGCCCACCAGCTCGACGTAATTGCCCTTCTCGCCCATCAGCTTGACGAATTCCTGCGCCCCGAGCTGCGCGCCCTGATAGTTGTTCGAGACGATCTGGGCGACGGCAACGCCGGTCGCGTTGATTTCGCGGTCGATCAGGAAGGAGGGGATGCCGGCATCCTTGGCCTTCTTGACGGCGGCAACGGAGGCGTCCGCGCCGGCATTGTCGAGGATGATCGCTTTGGCGCCGCGCCCGATCGCCGTATCGATCATTTCCGACTGCTTGTTGGCGTCGTCGTCATGGGTCATGACGAGCGTCTCGTAGCCGAGTTCCTTCGCCTTGGCTTCGGCGCCGACGGCTTCGGCCTTGAAGAAGGGATTGTCATGCGCCGGCGTGATGATGGCGATGAGGTCGGCCGCAAAGGCCGGCATGGCCGTTCCCAGCGCCAGCGCGCTGGCAAAGGCTGCGAGTGTCAGTCTGCGTGTCAGTTTCATTTTTTCCTCCCTGTTGTGAATGAAGCCCCGTTCTCCCCGGAGCGGTAATGGGGAGGGCATGCCTCCCCATGCCGGTTCAGGTGATGCGCCGGATGCTTTCGGCGATCTCCTGCGGTTCGAAAACTTTCTTCCAGTCGTCGCGCATCAGCGCCGGAATGCCGAACTCGATCGCCTTGTTGCAGGCATCCGAGAAGACGCCGTCGACCTCCTTGAAGATGACGGCGCCGAGCACGTTCATGTGGCCGAGCAGGAAATCGCGGGCGGCTTCTTCAGGCACGCCGCGGGCCACGCATTCGTCCATGGCTTGGCGCATGATGACGAGCAGCGAAGCGCAGACGGTTTCGGAAAGGCCAGGTTCGAGCATGGCGAGCTGATCGACCGTAACCCGGTGCGAGCGCATCACCGGCGCCCAGATGATTTTGGCGATTTCCTCGCCGAGCGCATAGGCGCTGTCCGGCCCCTGCATCAGCGCCGAGACGATGTGCTGCTTGGCAAACAGGCCGCCGAAATGGTCCTTCTTTGCCTGCATATCCGTCTCGTCGTTGAAGATCGGCGGATGGCAGGGATGGGTGACGAAATAGGTCAGATCATCTCGCTTCGGCAGGTGGCCGGCGAAGGGCGCGGCGGCATCGAGCGCCACCACCATGGTGCCGGGCGCGAGCTTGTCGACGATACCGGCCGCCACCTTGCCGATCGCCGTATCCGGCACGGCGAGGATGACGACGTCGGCGCCGTCGAGGGCAGCATCGACGGGCACGCAATCGAGACCGAGATCGTTCTTCAAGCGCGCCTTGCCGGCGTCGCTCACCTCGACATGGCGCACTTGGAAGCGCGAACCCTTGAGGTTTTTGGCAAGCCGGTAACCCATTTTGCCGCCGGCGCCGAAGAGAGCAATCTTGGTCATGTTTTCCTCATCTTTTCCGTCTGAATATGATCACGTACTGGTATGATGAGTCAATCACCATATCACTATTTAGTTGTTCAAGACCCGTGTTTTTCGGCGTCGAGCCGGTCGATCGCCTCGACATTGCCGGCCGATGGGCCATCAGGGTCGAATTCCGAGGCGAGCCAGACGTCGACGATCGATTTCGCCAGTTCCGGCCCGATGACGCGCGCGCCCATCGTGATGATCTGGGCGTTGTTCGATTTCGCCGCGCGTTCGGCCGAATAGGTGTCGTGGGTGAGTGCGGCGCGAATACCAGGCACCTTGTTTGCCGAAATGCACACGCCGATGCCGGTGCCGCAGAACAGAATGCCGCGCTGGTGTTCGCCGTCGACGATCGTCTGCGCCAGACGCTGGGAAAGATCGGCATAAAAGCCGGACTGGCTGAGATCGTGAACTTCGAGGTCCGCCTTGCCGGCGAGATGGGCGGCAATGACATCCAATAGCGGTTTGCCGGCGCTGTCCGCCCCAATTGCGATCTTCATGGCAGTTTCCTTTCGCTCGCCGTCTGGCGTGGGGATGAGCGGTAGATCGCCGCGCTGACGCGGCCGAGAATGTCGAGATAACCGTCGACGGACCAGGCAGAGCGGCCAATGAACAGGCCGTCGATATGCGCCTGCGTCACCAGTTCCTCGCAATTGTCGGGATTGACGCTGCCGCCGTAGAGAACCGGCACCGCATGGCCGAGAATGGATCTCGCCAGCTCGGCGATCCTTCCGTGTCGTTCCGACGCATAGTCGGCCGTCGCCGGAATGCCGTTGGCGCCGATCGCCCAGACAGGCTCATAGGCAAGCAGGATCGGAGCCTTGTCGGCCTCGGTGTCGATGCCCCGCAAGGCGGCCTCGACCTGGCGCCGCAAAACGGCATCGGCCCGCCCCTTTTGGCGTTCCTGCAAGGTTTCGCCGATGCAGATCAGCGGCGTCAGGCCATGACGGAGCGCGGCGGAAACCTTGAGGCCGACGGCTTCGTCGGTCTCGCCGAAATGCTCGCGGCGCTCGGAATGGCCGAGCTCGACGATATCGAGCTCGCAGTCCTTCAGCATCAAGGCCGAAATCTCGCCGGTCCAGGCGCCGGCATCCTCCCAATGCATGTTCTGGGCACCGACCTTCACCGAGGTCTCGGAAAGCACGCGCTTGACTTCGCGCACCGCAGTAAAGGCGGGGATGACGAAGCGCTGCACGCGGGTATCGCGTTCCGCATCCGTCGCTGCGAGGCGGTGCGCGAAAGCGAGCGCTTCCTCCACCGTCTTGTTCATCTTGAAACTGGTGCCGACCCAGACGACCATCAGCTTTTCCTTCCATCGCGGATCTGCGCGAAATAGCCGTCCGTTCCGACCTGGCCGCCTTTCAGCGCGACCTGCAGGCCGTTGGTCGGCGGATAGTCGCCATGCGCGAGGCAGAGCGGCGAGCCCGGCGTCTGGGGCAATGGCAGCAGCGTCGTCAGCGCGTCGATCTTCAATTGCCGCAGCGCGTGGCTCGACGTGTCGCCACCAGCGACGACCGCGCGCGATAGCCCTTCCGCTTCGATCAGCCGCCGCAGGATCGTGCCGAGCGCGCTGCCGAGCCGATGGCGGGCGCCCGGAAGCCGGTCGATATCGGCACCGCGGTCAGCGGAGGGGCCGAGCGCCGTATAGAGGATGACGCTCTTGCCTTCTTTCAGCTTGCGGATGCCGGCCTGCGCCGCCGCCTCCACTGCGCCTTCGCCATTCTCCGAAACCAGCGCCAGCGGATCGAGCGCGATGGCCTCGAAACCGTTCTCGACGGCGGTGCGGATCTGCCGCTCGGTCGTCGGCGAGACGCTGCCGGAGACGACGGCAAGCCGCTCGACCGGGCCGACATCGGGAAATACGGCACCGCTTTCGCCAATCACGCCGGCCCGCCGCCATGCATCGAGCAGGGCGTATTCGACCCCGGACGAACCGGCGACGAAGCTGCCGGACCGGCCGGCGACACGCAGCAGCTGCCGGCCAGCGGCCGCCTGCGTCGCTTCGGAATCGACGTCGAGGAGCAGGATGCCCTCCGGGCTCGACACCAGCGCGTCGATGCGCTGATCGGCATCCTCGGCCGTGATCGCAACGAGATCGGCAAGCAGCACGGGAAGGGCGGTCTGCTTCGACAGATGAACGCCAAGATCCGCCTCGTCCATCGGGGTGACGGGATGGCGGCTCATGACGGGATGGCGGTCGATGCGGAAGACGCGGCCCTGATAGGCTGCGAAGAGATTGCCGAAAGCCGTGTAGCGCTTCAGCTGCGGCGCGCCGACGATGACGGGGACGATCGCCTGCCCGAAGATCTTGCCGCCGATTTCGATAGCCTTTCCGATATTGCCGATGCCAGGGCTGGAATCGAAGGTCGAGCAAACCTTGTAATGGCAGATGGCCGCACCGAGCGAGCGCAGCCAGTCGAAGGCAGGCACGAGATGCAGTTCCATCCATGCCGGCGTCTCGCTGCGGCTCGTTCCGGCAATACCGATCGCGCGGCAGTGTTTGAAGCGGGCGACCAATTCCGGCTTGGGAAGACCGAGGAAGAGGGCGGTCTCGACGCCGCGCGAAGCGAGCGCCTCCATGACATCGGTCGAGCCGGTAAAATCATCCCCGTAATAGCTGACGAGAAGGTCGTTCATGACGGTCATGCGCCCTTGCCATCGCTGAATTTTGCGATCGAGGCAGCAAGCTCCGGATGTTCCTTGGCGTAAGTCTCCAGCGGAATATCGGCGACTGCGGCCTGCCAGGCCTGCTGCACGGCGCGGACGCCGGCCGCAGGTCCGCCGGGATGGCTGACGATGCCGCCGCCGCAGAGATAAAGGAGATCGACGGTGCGGCCGGTGCGCTGATAGGTCTCCGGCGCTTGCCCGCCCCACTGGCCGGAGCCTGCGACCGGAAGCGGCCGGTCGGCGGCGTCGAAGAGCGGCGCGCTGACCGCCTTGAAGGACGAGACGAAGCTGTCGTCCGGCTCCCAATATTTGACCCTGATGCCGTTGATCTGGAACTGGTCGACGCCCAAGAGCCGCCAGAACTGCTGGTAAACCTTGAAGTCCATGCCGGCGCCGGGATCGCGCGTCAGCACGTCCCAGCCGTTGCGATGCGCGTGCAGCACCAGGCTGGAGCGCTTGCGCAGGAAGCTCATGCCGCCGAAGCCGATCGAGTTGATGTTGACGACGGCGCAATTGCCGCCGGCCGCAGCGACGATATCGTGGTTGCGCATCATCTCGTCGGGATCGGCATGCGAGATGCCGAAGGCATACATCACCTTCTTGCCGGTCTTCTGCTCATGATCGAGAATGCGCGGCATGATCGCGGCGACGCGCTCCTTGAGCGGCGAATAGGCCGGGCTCATCAGCTTCTCGTCGTCCTTGATGAAGTCGACGCCCGATGCGATCAACTCGCCGACCAGTTCCGCCGTCTCGTTCGGCCTCAGGCCCAGCGCCGGCTTGACGATCGTGCCGATGATCGGCCGGCCTTCGACGCCGGTGAGCCTTCGGCTTCCGGGGATGCCGAATTGCGGTCCGGGATGGGCGCCTTTGAAGGCATCCGGCAGTTTCATGTCGACGATGCGGATGGCGGTCATGCCCCTGATCGAATAGACGCCGCCGATCGCAATGGTCATCAGGGCGGCAAGATCGGTGCCGACCGCCTCAAGCGGGAAGCCGATGTCGACATCGGCGCGATGCAGCCGCGTGCCGGGCGCCGCCTCCGGCCAGGTCGGATGATGCCCATCCTCGAGCCGGCGGATCGCCAGCACCCGGGCGGCGACCCGCGATTTCAGCTCCTCGGTCTCGCCGGGAACCGGCACGAAGGTTCCGGTCGACTGGTCGCTGGCGATCTTTTCCGCCATCGCCTCGACGCTGCCGGGCGTTTCGATGCGGTAGGTCAGGGTAATCATCATGAACGGACGGCTGCTCCTCTCGGCCCATGCAGATTGTCATGGCGTCAACTTGTGATCTGGTATAATGAGTATTCCAATCGTTGAAAAGCGGAATCTTCGCGCACGCAAATTTTCGGCCACAAGCTTTGTCCTTGGTCCGGAAAACTGTTAGGAGGAGACATTTTGAGCCAGCGAGATCTCATGACCCAGCCCATCGAACAAATCGTCCGCCGGAAACTCTCCGACGAAGTGTTTGATCGGTTGGAGCGGCTGATCACCTCAGGCGAGCTTCAGCCCGGCGATGAAATGCCCTCCGAGCGAGTGCTGATGGAGCGCTTCGGCGTCGGCCGGCCGGCAATCCGCGAGGCCATGCAGTCGCTCGCCAACAAGGGTCTCGTCAGCATTTCGCACGGCGAGCGCGCAAAGGTCTTGCGGCTGACGGCAAAGTCGATCTTCCGCCAGGTCGATCTCACCGCCAAGATCATGCTGTCGCAATCGGCCGACTCGCTCGAACATTTAAAGAGCGCCCGCATCTTCTTCGAGCGCGGCATGGCCCGCGAGGCCGCCCAGCGCGCCTCGGCAAAAGACATCGCCGACCTCAGGGCCATCATCGAGCACCAGCGCATGTCACTCGGGCGGGCCGAAGCGTTCATCGACGCCGATATGGAATTTCACACCCGCATCGCCCAGATCTCCGGTAACCCGATCTATGTCGCCGTCAGCGAAGCGATGCTTGCCTGGCTGAAGGAATATCATACCGAGATGCTGATCTGGACCGGCAAGGAAAAGTTCACGCTCGCCGAACACGACGAAATCGTCGACCGCCTCGAAGCCAACGACGTCGACGGCTCGGAGATGGCGCTGCTCAAACACCTCGAACGCTCGCGGGCGCTTTACGCGAAGTAGGGCGCTTTTGTTTAGCGGCTGCTTGGGAACAATGATGTGCCGGCGAGGTTGTGGATAGGCCCGTCAGGCAAAAATCCCAAGGAGGATATGAGAATGCGTATGAAACTCGTAGCAGCATCGCTTTTCGCCCTCGGCATGGCCACATCGGCCTTCGCCCAGTCCAATCCGGCGCCGGCCGGCGCCACGATCGACAAGAACCAGGCCGATCAGGGCGGCGGCGCATCCGGCGACATGAAGGCCAAAAAGCCGATGGCGACCGATACCACCACAACCGGCTCCACGACCGGCGGCACGATGAAAATGGACAAGACCAAGTGCCCGAACCCGGTCAACAACTCCGCCAACCTCCAGACCCAGGGCGGCACCAGCAACGCCACGCCGATGGATGAGGCCTGCGCGGCCCACAACAACTGATCCGCCTCCATCACAAAAACCCCGCTTCGGCGGGGTTTTTGCGGACTTCTAGTTATGCTGCCGGAAGACCCATTCGCGAATGGGTGCTATCGTATAGGCGATGCGCCTGGTATTGCGATGCCCGGCGGCCCCGGCCGTGGACTGGCCTGCGGGAGTGCATTTATTGGTCTCCTTCGATGCCAGGATCGTTTCCGACCCTCATCGTCGCCCGCTTTTATCCTGATGCAAAACCTATTATTTGACGTCGGATTTCACGAACTGCCGCAGTTCCGGCGTCTGTGGATCGGCGAAGAGCTTTGCAGACGGTCCCTGTTCCCAGATTTTTCCCTTGTGCATGAAGATCGTCTGCGTAGCCACGCGCCGGGCAAACCCCATTTCATGCGTCACCAGGATCATGGTCATGCCGTCGCGGGCGAGCTGCTCCATCACCGTGAGCACTTCTTCGGTGAGCTCCGGGTCGAGCGCCGATGTCACCTCGTCGAAGAGCATGACCTTCGGCCGCATCGCCAGCGATCGGGCGATGGCGACGCGTTGCTGCTGGCCGCCGGAAAGCTGGTCCGGGTAGGAGTCGAACTTTTCCGACAAGCCGACGAGCTTAAGTACCTCGTGGGCAATCTCCCGGGCCTTCGTCTTCGCCACGTCCTTGACGATCCGCGGCGCCAGCATGATGTTCTCGCCCACCGTCAAATGCGGAAAGAGATTGTAGCTCTGGAAGACGATGCCGACGTCGGTGCGGAGTTTGCGAAGCGCCTTTGCGTCCTGCCCGAGCGTGTGGCCGGCAATTTCGATGCGGCCGGAATTGATCTTTTCCAGGCCGTTCATGCAGCGCAGCAGCGTGCTTTTGCCTGAGCCCGATCGACCGATCAGCGCAAAGACTTCCCCGTGGCCGACCGTCAGAGATACCCCCTTGAGGACTTCGAGAGCACCAAAGCTCTTGTGGACGTTTTCAACGACTACTTCCGGCATGAAGCCTCCTTTCCAGCAAGCGCGAGAGCTGGGACAATGGGTAACAGACGACGAAATAAAGCGCGGCGACCACGAGGAAGACGCGGAATGGCTGGAACGTCGCGTTGTTGATGAGCTGCCCGGCCCGGGCGAGCTCGACGAAGCCGATGATCGAGGCGATCGAGGTGTTCTTCACCACCTGGACGGCAAAGCCGACCGTCGGCGGCAAGGAGATGCGCATGGCCTGCGGCAGGATCACATAGCGGTATTGCTGCAACCTGGTCATGGCGAGGGATTCCGAAGCCTCCCATTGCTGCTTCGGCACGGCTTGGATGCAGCCCCGCCAGATTTCCGCAAGATAGCCGGAGGCGTAGATCGTCATAGACGCTCCTGCCGCGAAGAGGGGCGGCAGTTCCAAGCCGGCGAGGCTGAGACCGTAATAGGAGAGGAACAGGATCATCAGCACCGGAATGCCCTGAATGATCTGGATATAGGTGGCGGCCGCAATGCGCACGGGCTTCGGCTGCGCCGTGCGGGCGAGTGCCACGGCAAAGCCCAGCAGACCGCCACCGATCAGTGCGATCACCGTCAGCAGAAGCGTCCATTGCAGCGACAGAAGAAGAAAGCCGAACTGATCGGCACCAAAGGTCGTGAGGGTCATGCCTGCACCTCCGGGAGCGCCGTCATCGCTCGCCGGGCGACACGGCGGCCGAAAAGCCACATGCCGATCAGGGCAAGGGCAGCGCGCAGCGTCAGCGCCAAGGCGAGATAGATCAGCGTGACGGCGATATAGATTTCGAAGGAGCGGTAGGTCTGCGATTCGATGAAGGCAGCCGAGGCGGCGAGTTCCTGGGTCGAGATGGCCGAGCAGATGCTGGAGGCCAGCATCATCAGCACGAATTGGCTGCACAGCGCCGGATAGACCTTGGCGACCGCCGGCACGATGATGACGTGGCGATAGATTTGGAACCGCGTGAGCCCCAGGGCCTCGCCGGCCTCGATCTGCGACTTGTGGATTGCCTCGATGCCGGCCCGAATGATCTCGGTTGAATAGGCGGCAAGGTTGATTGTCATGCCGATCAGCGCGGCCGTATCGGCGCCGACGCGCAGGCCGAGGCCCGGCAAGCCGAAATAGACGATGAACAGCTGGACCAGGAAGGGTGTATTGCGGATGATCTCGACATAGGCGTCGACGAGAAAGCGGACCACACCGCCCCAAACGGAGCGTACCGAGGCAAGCACGACGCCGGCAGTGCAGCCGAGAACGATCGACAACACCGACAGCTTGATCGTCAGCCAGATACCGCTGAAGATCTGCTCCTGGTATTGGGCCAGCACGCCGAACTGAAATGTGTAGGACATGAGGACTCCGTGGCTATGGGAAATCCGCCGGAACAATCGCCGGCGGATCCTCGAGAACTGCGGTCAGAACGTCGGCAGCGTCGGCATCGGCCGGCCGGTCCACTTCGTCGCAATCTTGTCGAGATCGCCGGAGATCTTCATCAGGTAGATAGCGGTGTTGAGCCATTGGCGCAGTTCGAAATCGTCCAGCTTGGTGGCCATCGAGTTTCCCTGCTGGAAGAAGGTGAAGCCGACCTGCAGGCCGGCATCCGGGCGCTGCTTGATGATCGCATCGCCGACCGTCGAGGGCAGCGCGACGGCATCGACCTGGCCGGCGATCAGCGCCTGCGCGCTTGTGGAATCATCCTCGTAAACGACGATTTCCAGACCTGGAATCGCAGCCTTGCGGAGCGCTGTCTCCTGCGACGAACCCCGGTTGGCGGCGACGCGCTTGCCTTCGAGATCGGCAAGCTTGGCAAATTTCTGGTCGGGGCCGGAGATGATGTCCATGTTGAAGGCGCTGTAGGGCTGGGTGAACATCACCGTCTTGGCGCGCTCCCCGGTCGGCGCCAGGGTGGCGACGAGGAAATCGACCTTGCCGGTCTGCAAGGCCGGAATGCGGGCCGGCGGCGTCAACGGCACAAGCTCGACCGGCAGCGACAGATAGCCGCCGATCAGGTTGGCGACATCGACATCGTAGCCGGTGGGATTGCCCTTTTCATCGACCATTCCCATCGGCGGCGCGCCGGTCAAAACACCGATACGGACGGTGCCGCGCGAGATGATGTCGTTCAAAGTGACGGCATGCGCCTCGACGGCAGACGCCAGGCCGGCCGCGACGATCCCGATCGCAGCCAGTGCGGTTCGGATGCTATTTGAAAACTTCATTGACCTTCCTCCTCCGGATGATTTCAAACGGTCACGTTTTCGCGCGCTTCTGCTTCGAAGCCTTGCGAACCGGTGTGCCGGACCTCCCATAGCCAGCATAAAACCCTTCATCGCGCCGACCGGACGGATGCCGGAAGGGCTTGAGATTGCATGCTGTCAGCATTAAGGTTATCGCTAACCTTGAGCAACGTTATCGATAACATTATGCTGCGTCAAGCGAATTCATAAGCATCGAAGAGCGGGAGAAAATCGTGGCTTCAGAGCGCCCCAAGACCGTCACCTTGGCTGAAGTGGCTGCCAAGGCGGGGGTGAGCAAAATGACCGTGTCGAAGGTGCTGCGCGAGGTCGGCAACATTTCGGAGGAAACCCGGCAGAGGGTCAGGCAGGCTGCGCGTGAGCTTGGATACCTGCCCAACAGCCTCGCCGGTACATTGAGTTCACGCAGAAGCCGGATCGTGGCGGTCATCATCCCCTCGACCAGTGACATCGTCTATGCGGAAGTCCTCAGCGGGGTTAACGCCATACTCAGGCCGAGGGGGTTTCAGACATTCATCGGAGAGTCGCAATTTGATCCGTCGGTCGAGGCGGACGTGATCCGGGCAATGCTGTCCTTCCAGCCAGCCGGACTGCTGCTGAACGGCGGCATGGCAAGGAGTGCCGATGCGCAAGCGCTTCTGGCGCGGCGAAATTGCCCGGCGGTCCAGCTTTGGGATTGCGACAGGCAGGCGCTGGATTTCAGCGCCGGTCCATCACATGAGGAGGCGGGGCGCCTGGTGGCAAACCATTTCCTCGATCGCGGCCTGAGGCGTATTGCCTATGTGGGCGCCGAACTCGACAAGGACCTCAGTGCCAGCCGGCGTCATCTCTCGCTGAAATCCTCGCTTGCCGCCGCCCACGTCGATCTCGTCAGTGTGACCTGCGAAGACAGGCCGCGGCAAGCCGTCACCGGACGCTTCCTGACGGAGCAGCTCATGCGGATGCATCCTGAAATCGATGGCA
Organism: Rhizobium sp. BT03; assembly: GCF_030053155.1. NCBI lineage: Bacteria > Pseudomonadati > Pseudomonadota > Alphaproteobacteria > Hyphomicrobiales > Rhizobiaceae > Rhizobium > Rhizobium sp. BT03. The sequence continues at coordinate 444,038 of NZ_CP125641.1, read as the reverse complement.
TTCACTTCCTCAACGACGCCATGGCGCTGGGCGGCCTCTCCTACCTGCACCAGACTGGGTTTCCGGTGCCCGAGCGGATTTCGGTGGTCGGCTTCAACGGCACGTCGCTCGCCAATGCGGTCCGAACGCGGCTCACCACGATCGATGTGCCGCGCATGGAAATCGGAGAGAAGGCCGCACAGGCGCTGTTGCGGATGACGGAGGAGGAGCCAGTGCCGGATTTCTGGCAAGCCCGGCTCGAGCTGGTACAGGGCAATACCACCCTTTCCATATAGGCACCAATCGCCGCTTGGCAGTTCGCGTGAACGGAGCCCGTCAACTGATCGCCCTATCAACACCCCGCGGGGGTTACGCGACCATGCGCTGCGGGAGACGGCATTTGCGTCAGCCATGCCATCATAACTTGACTTGCCGCAAAACGAGCGATATCAATTTGGGTAATCGATAACCCAAAGAGATCCCGTGACCGCCTCACTCAACGACATAGCCGCCCGCGCAGGTGTCTCCGTTAAAACGGTGTCAGGTGCATTGCATGGCGGCTCGGCCCGCATGTCGGAGGACACCCGCCAGCGGATCAAGGAGATCGCCGAGGAGCTGGGATATGTCACCAACTTCGCCGCGCGCAGCATGCGGCAAGGCTGGATGCCGCTCGTCGGCCTGGTCGCCGACGATCTGATCACCTCGCCTTTCGCCACCGAGATCATCAGAGGGCTCGATGGCGCCGTGCGCGCTGCCGACATGGCCGTTTTCGCCATGACGCTCGGCGGCCATCGCAGCGTGGCGTCGATCCTCGACGAGATGCGGCGCTTTCGCCCGCGGGCGATTGCCTATGCCGCGATGTATCACAAGAGCGTCGACCTGCCGCCCGAATTTGCCGACACGGTCGGCGTCATGATCAACTGCCGCGATGCCAACGACCGCGTGACCTCGCTGGTGCCCGATGAAACGGGGGCGGCGCTGGAGATTACCAACTACCTGATCGATGCCGGCCGGCGCAATATCGCCTTCATCAATCTGCCGGGGCTGCTCGCCGGCGACCTGCGTGAACTCGGTTTCCGGCAGGCGCTCGATCATGCCGGCATCGACGGCGCCGGCGCCATTGTCCTGCCCGCCGTCAGCAAGGCGATCTACAGCGACCGGGCGCACAGCCTCGTGGCCGCGCATGTGCATGACTTGATGAACGGCCCCCGGCGCCCCGATGCCATCCTCTGCGGCAATGACCGCGTGGCGATGGAAGTTTATGCCGCTCTGCGCCGGGCGGGTGCCGCCATTCCCGACGACGTCGCCGTTGCGAGCTTCGACAACCAGGTCGAGATCGCCTCGCGCCTCGACCCGCCGCTGACCACCATGGCGCTGCCCCATCGCGCCATGGGCCGCCAGGCTGCGCACATCCTGCTTGCCGAAGACCGGGTCCCGGTCGGGGTGCAGAAACTGCCGTTCCAGCTGGTGGAGCGGGCATCCGTATAAATTGAAATAGGCCCATTCAATGGAGGAGGAATTCTAATGGGTAAACGTTTACTTTGGTCTCTGGTCCTGTCCTCGGCACTATCCGCCATAGGCGCGCAGGCAGCCGAGAAAACCGCAATCCAGGTCATGCATCAGGGCGACCCCGGTTTTGTCGCCGCCTATGGCAAGGTCGCCGAACGGTTCGAGGCCGCTAATCCCGATGTCGACGTGCAGTTCATCTATGCGCCGCACGATGCCTATAATGAGAAGTTCAGCGCCGCCGTCATGGCCAAGCAGCTGCCCGACGTGATGGAGCTCGATGCGCCGTTCCTCGCCAATTACGTCTGGTCGGGCTATCTTCAGCCGATCAAGCCGCTGATCGACAAGGATCTCCTCGACGACATGACGGAGTCCAACATCGCCCAGGGCACATACCCGATCGACAAGGACCTCTACGCGATCGGCCTGACCGACTCCTCGGTCGTGCTTTACGGCAACAAGAAATATCTCGAAGCGATCGGCGCCCGCATCCCGAAATCCGTCGACGATGCCTGGACCCGGGAGGAATTCGAAGGCTACCTGGAGAAGCTTTCCAAGCTCGACGGCGTGAAATGGCCGATCGACACCTTCCGCGGCTACGGCATCAAGACCGAATGGATCACCTATGCCTATGGCCCGATCCTGCAATCGGCCGGCTGCGACCTGATCGACCGCAAGGCCTGGAAATCCGAGGGCACGCTGGACAGCGACACCTGCGTCGATGCGCTGGCGATGATGCAGAAATGGGTCAAGAACGGCTGGGTGGTGCCGCAGTCGGCCGGAACCAACCAGTTCTTCGCGCAAGGCAATCCGGCAGCATTGGCGCTCGGCGGACACTGGGTCTATGCCGAGGCCGCCGCGACGATGAAGGACGATATCGTCGTGCTGCCGCTTCCGAAGTTCGGCGCCAAGGGCGCGAGCCCTGACGGCACCTGGATCTGGGCGATCACCAAGACCTCGGCGCATCCCGATATATCGGGCAAGTTCATCAGCTTCCTGCTGAAGGACAAGGAGTTCCGCACTTACGTCGCCAGCCAGTCGGGCTATCCCGGCTTGAAGAGCTTCGCTGCCGAATCGCCGCTCTATGCTGCCGGCGGCCCGATGGCGATCGCCTTCGAGCAGGCATCGAAGACGGCCGTCGCCCGCCCGCCGCACCCAGCCTATCCGACCATCACCTCCGCCTTCATGCAGGCGGTCGACGAGGTGTTCAATGGTGGCGATCCGAAGGAGGCGCTGACGTCAGCCGCCAAGAAGATCGATCAGGATATCGAGGACAATGACGGCTATCCGCCGTTCGGCGAAGAACAATAGGCGTGCCCCCCTGCGATGTCCCCGCCTGATATCGCAGGGCGGAACCGGCATTCAGGCTGGAGAGGAGGAGCGAATGGCCATGCAACAAGCGATATCGTCGACATCCGTCCGAAAGGCTCCGGCGCGCCGGCATGACAGGGGACGGCTGATGCAGGAAGCGGCCATGCTCGCGCCGGCCGTCATCCTGCTGACCCTCTTTCTGATCCTGCCGTTCCTCCTGTCCTTCTGGACGGCGATGACCAACCAGCCTCTGGTGCCGCGGCCGACGCCCGTCCGGTTCGTCTGGTTCAACAATTTCATCCGCATCTTCCAGGACGATCTGTTCTGGACCGCTCTTTGGAACGTCTCGCGCTTCACCTTCTGGATCATTCCGGCGCAGTGCGGCCTCGCCTTCGCGACGGCGCTGCTGCTGCATCAGAAGCTGCCGTTCCGCAACCTGCTGCGCGGCATGTTCTTCCTGCCGGCAATTACCTCGATGGTCGTGGTCTGCGTCATCTGGGGCACCCTGTTCCAGTATCCCACCGGGCCGTTCAACCAGATCCTCGGTTTTCTCTCAGGCGGAGCGATCCAGCCGATCGATTGGCTCGGCGATCCCCAGTGGGCGATGTTCTCGCTCGTCCTGCTCTCGGCCTGGCAGGCCTACGGCTTCCAGATGATCGTCTATCTCGCCGGCCTCCAGGGCATTCCCGATGAACTCTACGATGCCGCCAAGATCGACGGCGCGAATGTTTTCCGGCGCTTCTGGCATGTGACCATGCCCGGCCTCAGGCCGACCCATGTCTTCGGGCTTGTCATCACCACCATCCAGGCGTTCAAGCTCTACACCCAGGTCGCCATTCTCACCCAGGGCGGGCCGAAGAGCAGCACCGAAACTGTCGTGCATTACATGGTCCGCGCCGGCTTCGAAGAGCAGAAGATGGGCTATGCCTCCGCCGTCTCGGTCATCTTGTTCGTGATCGTTCTCGTCATCGCGCTGATCCAGCGCCAGCTCCTGAGGCGCTTCGATGTCTGATATCGCTCTCTCGATCGCGCAGGCCCGCACAACGCGGCCCCGTTCCGCCGCAACGGTTCTTCGCATCATCCAGACGATATGCATTTTCATCATCGCATTGGTGATCGTCTCTCCATTGCTGCTGCTGGTCGTGGCAAGCCTCAAGGATGACCGGTTCCAGATTCTGGCCGATATGGGCAGCTTCCGGGCCTTCTGGGTTTCGAACCCCACACTGTCCAACTATGCCGAGGTCGGCCACCTCTCGGGCGAACTCGCCTTCGGGCGCTACCTCATCAACTCGCTGATCATTCTGGTCACGACGGTCTGTTCCGGCCTGATCGTCAATTCGATGGCCGCATTTGTCCTGGCCTGGGGATCGTTCAAAGGCCGCGCCGTCATCCTGTCGATCGTCATCGCGCTCTATGTGATCCCGCAGGAAAGCATCATCATGCCGCTGGTGATCATGGTGTCCAGGGCGGGAATGTCCGACACCTTCGCGGTGCAGATCGTGCCCTGGGTCGCCAGCCCGCTCTATATCTTCCTCTTCTACCAGTTCTTCGCGCAACTGCCGAAGGAATTGCTTGAGGCCGCCGAGATCGACGGCGCCTCGTTTTTCCGGGCCTATCGCTCCATCTTCCTGCCGCTCAGCCTGCCGGCCCTCGCCACCGTCTCCATCCTCATGGGCATCGAGACCTGGAACCAGTATCTCTGGCCGATCCTCGTCACGCAGACCGATTATGCCCGGCCGATCGCGGTGGCCATCGCCACCTTCTTCGGACAGGACAGCATCTACTGGGATCGCGCGATGGCCGCCTCCGTTTTGATGATGATCCCGATCCTTGGGCTCTACCTCGCATTCCAGCGCTGGTTCGTGAGCTCCTTTATCGGCTCCGCCGTGAAAGGTTGAATTGATGACAAGCCAAGCGATTTCTCCCTCCGATGAAATGGGGCTGGAGACGATCAGCGCCGTCCTGCCCGCAGGGACCACAATCCATGCCTGGATCAAGGCATCGCATGGCGGTGCCCCGGGCAGGCTGACGGCCCATGTCGACGGGGACCCGGCCGGTGCTGTCGAAACATCAAATCCTGACGAGTTCGAGTTCCGGCTGCTGACGCTGGAAAGCGGCGGAGAGGCGGCTTTCTCCTACGATCCCGTTACGACCGAGATATCGGTGCTCTATGCCTTCCTTCAGCCCCGCGTTCTCGAAGAAGGCATCCGGCTGCTGCATGTCCGGCATTGCACCGCCACACCTGAAGTCCCGGGCAGCTATCACTTCCGTCCGCTGTTTGGCTGGATGAACGATCCCAACGGATTCGGAAGGTTCGGCGGCAAGCTGCACCTGTTCTACCAGCATTATCCCCATAGCCCTCGGTGGAACAACATGCATTGGGGTCATGCGGTTTCCGAGGACTATCTTCACTGGAAGCATCTCCCCATCTTTCTTTTCCCTTCCGATGAACTCGCTCAGCGGGCCGACGGGCGGGGCGGGGCATTTTCCGGCTCCGCGATCGCGCTCCCCGGCGATGAAGCGGGCCTTCGCATTTTTTTCACCGAGCATATGAAGGATCGCGAACCGGAGGAACAGGTCCAGTTCACCGCCACCAGTCGCGATCTTGTCAACGTCGAGCCGGCGAGCCTGATCCTGCCGGCGCGTCCCGAGGGTCTCAATCTGACGACCGACTTCCGCGACCCATACGTCTTCGCAGGCCCCGACGGCAAATGGAAGATGTTGGTGGGCACACGCGACCGCGAGGGCGGCGTCATCCTGCTCTACGAAACCGACGATCCGGCCGCGGCGACGGGATGGACCTTCCTCGGCACGCTTCACCGCGAGAACCGCTTCGGGATGACGGCGGCGGAGTGCCCCTGCATGGTGCCGCTCGACGGTCCCGCCAGCGAGCCGACGACGCGCTGGGCCTTGATCTTCGGTCTGCTGACCAGCCGCGACCCTGCGACCGGCCGGCGCAACATGACGCTTGCGACCGTCGGCCGTTTCGATGGCCACAGCTTCTCCGTGGAATTCGAGCAGGAACTGGATTTCGGCACCGACGCCTACGCCTTCCAGGCCTTCGTCGACGAGACCGGCCCTATCGGCATCGCCTGGCTCGCGAACTGGACGGATATATCGAGAGAGATCGACATGCCGACGGCGATGACCCTGCCGCGCCGGCTGGCATTGCAAGATGGTGCGCTGATCACGCCGCCGGTGTCAGGGGTCGAAAGCCTGCGGCAGCGACGGCTGGATACCGGAAGTCTTCTGGATGGCCGGAGCGTCGATCTCGCCAACGGCTCCGTCGAAATCCTGCTCACCCTCGGTGAGGCCGGCAACGCTTTCCGCCTCGATCTCGAACATCCCGCGGCGACGGTCGCGGTGCAGCTGAACGACGACGGCCTGAGCATTCCCTTCTCGGTGGCGAATGCCAAGCCATCGCCCCGCTATATCGCCGCCGGCGCACGCCCATCGACCGTCCGGATCTTCCTCGATGCAGGCTCGATCGAGGTCTTCGCCGACGATGGCCGCTGGACGGGAACCAAGCGGCTGCCCGGCTTCAAGGGGGTGAGCACGGCACGTCTGACCGCAGCCGAGGGAAATATAATCGCCATCGACATCTGGCAGCTCGGTCTTTGATCTCTGGAGGAAACGGCATGGCATCGGTGACGCTCGACGAAACCCGCAAGCACTATGGTGCCGTTCCGGTGATCCGCGGCGTCTCCGTCGATATCGATGTCTCAACCGACAGATTGGGGCCGAGCGCGGCCAGGAAGCTCGCCGCATGGAAAATGGCAGCTGGTGGCTTTGCGCCGGTATCGCGGATGTCGCCCGACAGAAGACGCTGGACCGCTTCGCAGATGATCGGCGCCGTGACAGCATAGATGTCCTGTCCCTGGGCGAGAACCCGGCGCTGCCGGTCGCCTTGCGTGACGATCACCTCGACGGCGAAGCGCTGCGCCGAGCGCCCGGTTTCATCGATGGCCTGGGGCAGGGGCGTCGACGGATCGCGAACATCGCGCAGGGCTGTCGTGCTGAGAAAGCTGTGCAGCTCCCTAGTGCGGACGCGGCGGGCGATCAGCGGCACTTCCGAAAATGGAAGCTCGACGAATGTCTGCCGGCCGAACGGGGCCGGTAAAACGGATACCCTTTCGGCCGGCGGCTGATGCACCGGCCCAAGCTGCCCACCGCTGACGGCCAGGCGCCGTGCGGTGTTCTTCTGCCCGGTCACCCGCGTGCCTTTTGTCGGCAGCCAGCTGTCGAGCGCAACCCGGATTTCGACAGTGTCGGCATGCTGCCATTCGTCCATCAGGGCTGCCACTAGCAGATCGGCTAGGCCGCCGTAAAATCCCATGGCCGGGATGACGGCCACACCCGCTTTCCGGGCAGCAGCCTCATGCCGGTCGAATATGGCCTGTGCGCTCGGCTGTTCAGCCGTTACGTCGAGATAATGGATGCCGGCCCGCAGCGCGGCGCGCACGACCGCGTCGGCCGTGTCCATGAACGGGCCGGCGCAGTTGATGACCGCCGCCGCGCCGGCGAGCGCCCTGTCCAGCGTCGCGTCATCCTCAATCGCTGCTTCACGGCATTCGACGCCACGTTCCGGAAAGCCCGCTTCGGCCAGTCGCCCGATACTCCGTCCGATCGCAATCGGTTTCAGCCCGCGCCGCAACAGTTCGGCGACGACAAACCGGCCGGTATGGCCGTTGGCGCCGAAGACCGCGACGGCCTGGGGTGTTCTGATGGTGTCGGTTTGATGCGTGGTCATTGCTCTCTCCTGCGCTACAGACCTGTCTGTCCTTTATAAAACATACAGGTCTGTAGCGTGTCAACCAACTTTCTGCTAGTGTGACTGAATTGGAGATAAGCAATGACGAAAAGCACAGCCAACGCCCCTGCCGTGAACGAGGTGCGGGACAGAATTCTCGAGACGGCATCGGAACTCTTCTACCGGCGCGGCGTCCGCGCCGTCGGCGTCGATCTGGTGGTGGAAAAATCCGGTGTCGCCAAAACCAGCCTTTACCGGCATTTCGGCACCAAGGACGATTTGATCGCGGCTTTCCTGAAGCGCGAGGACCTGGACTTCTGGAGCACCTGGGACCGGGTAACCGAACAGCACGCGGATGACGCCGGCGCCGAACTCGACGCCCATTTCGAGTGGATCGGCGAACGGGTAGGGCGGGACAATTACCGGGGCTGCCCGCAGATCAACACGGCGGCCGAGTTTCCGGAAGCCGGCCACCCCGCCCGCAAAGTCGCCGACGCCCATATGCGTGAAATGCGGAGGCGCCTGAAGACCATCGCCGGGCGACTGGCGGTTGCTGCACCCGACCGACTTGCCGGCCAACTCGCGGTGCTGATCAACGGCGCCTTTGTCAGCATGCAGGTCTTCGAACCCGGCGAGGCGACGGGTCTGCTCCGCGATGCCGCGCACGCCCTGATCGCCGCTGGCCGCAATTGATTCACGGGAGGCACATTTCACCAGAGTTGGGAAATGGGTCAACAGGAACTGGCCACGCATCGGGATCGAGAATTCCCGACATTCGTCGACTTGCGCCCCAGCCAAATTTGTACCGCAACATCTCCTGTCGGGGCTTGAAGGAATCGTGCCCTTGCACGGTCTGGAAAAAACGCTCGAACCCAAGCCTTCCCGAAAAATGCAGGGACGAGTGCGGTCAACAAATATCCGCTTTTCAGTGACTTCGAAATTTGGTGTGACGGCAGCGGTCGAATTGGGGCAATGTTTGCGGAACCATTCACGAAGACGTACACCATGCAAAGGAGTCTCGGTTGAAGGAGCAGCGATATTCTTCGAATGCGGATAGCAGGAATGGGGCATTTCGTTCCGCAGCGGATAGTTTTGTCGACGGATCTCGATAAGCAATTCGGCTTTGCGCGGGGTCATCTCGAGAGGCTTTCTGGTGTGTTGAGCCGTCACGTCTGCCAGGACGACGACGACCAGATCACTCTTGCTGTCGCAGCTGCGCGCCTTGCTATGCAAAAGGCAGCCGTTGGCCCTGGAGAAATTGATCTTGTAATCGGCGCTTGCGGCGTTCCGTATCAACCGCTTCCGACAACCGCCCCGCTGGTGATGCATCGGCTCGGCATCCCCGAGGGCAATGCGGCAGCTTTCGATGTCAACGCGAGCTGTCTCAGCTTCCTGACAGCCGTTGATCTGGCGGCCGGCCGCATCGCCGTCGGACAGTCCCGCGTTGCGCTTGTTTTTTCCGCGGAAATCGCTTCGCGAGCGCTTCCCTGGAAGGAGCAGCCGGACGTTGCGGCGCTGTTCGGCGACGGGGCGGCCGCGGTTGTCCTGACGGTGGCTGCCGAGAGGGACAGCACAATCCGTGCCAGCGTCATGCGCACCTATCCCTCGGCCTATGAGGCCTGCGAGATCGGCGCCGGCGGTACGCGCTTCGATTTTCAGCGGCAACCGGCAGAATTTGCTGCCCACGCCGTGTTCCGCATGGACGGCAAGGAGCTGTTCCGCATCACGCGTCGCCATTTTCCCAGCTTCGTCGACGAACTTCTCGCCGCCGCCGGATGGTCGCCCGCCGATGTCGATCTCGTCGTGCCACACCAGGCAAGTCCGCTGGCTTTGAAGCACATGATCGAGCAGACGGGCATGTCTGTTGCGCGCGTGGTCAACATCGCGGCGCGCTTTGGCAACCAAATCGCAGCCTCCATTCCGACCGCCCTCGACATCGCCTGGGCGGAGGGGCGGATCACGAAGGGAATGCGGCTTCTGCTGCTCGGCACGTCGGCTGGCGTCTCCTTCGGCGGCATGGCCATCGAGGTTTGAGCTGGATGCGTATACTTGTCACGGGAGCGACGGGGTTTCTGGGCGGCGCGCTGATCCGGCACCTGCGCGCCTGCGGCTTCGACACCGTCGCCCTCGGCAGAAACGAATCGCGTTGCCGCAACCTTCAGGACGCTGGTTTTACGACCGTTCGTGCGGATGTTTCGTATCCCGTCCTGCATCTGGCGGGCAGCATCGGCAAAGTGGATGCGATCGTCCATTGTGCTGCGCTTTCGGCGCCTTGGGGTCGTCTCGCGGCCTTTCGGGCGGCCAATATCGAAGGCACGCGAAACGCGCTTGATCTTGCCGAAGCGCTCTGCGCCCGCCGCTTCGTCAACATTTCCTCGCCGACGGTTTACTTCGAGCTCAAGGACAAGACCGGCGTGCTCGAAACCGCGCCCCTGCCACGCCCGATCAATGCCTATGCGCGGACGAAGGCAGAGGCGGAGCATCTGGTTCTTGCGCGACAAAATCTCCGCCCGGTCAACCTGCGGCCCCGTGGTATCTATGGCGCCGGGGAGGCGACGCTGCTGCCCCGCCTGATCGCCGCCGCCCGCCACGGTCCTCTGCCGCTGTTGCGTTCCGGCGTTGCTGCGATCGACCTTACTCATGTCAATGACGTGGTGGCGGCTATCAAGGCGGTGCTCACGGCCGGTCCGGCTGAAGCGGAAATATTCAATATTTCGAGCGGTGAAATCGTGCCTGTGCGCGATATCGTCGAGCGTGTCTGCACGAGGCTTGCCGTTCCGCTGCGCTGGAAGCAGGTGCCGTTCTATCCAGCACTTGTGGCTGCGCGCCTGGTGGAACTGGCGAGCCTTGCACGTTCAGCCTCGCCGGAGCCGTTGGTGACGCCCTACACGCTCGGCCTTTTCGCCTTTCGGCAAAGCCTCGATATTTCCAAAGCGCGCCGGATGCTCAGCTGGCAACCTCGGATTTCACTGGAAGAAGGGCTCGCCATGACGCTGGACCAACGGTGGGCGCCATGAAGCCTGTCTTCGCCAACAGCGCCATCGTCACCGCGCCCGAACGCTTGTTCGTGCGCGGCGGTACCTGGCGGTGTGTGCCGTTGAAGGTGCGCTACGGTCTCTTCCAGCACCCGGCGGCCGGGCTTGTGCTGATCGATACTGGATATGGGCCAAGGGTGACGCGGGGGCGACGCGGTCTCGGGCTACGTCTCTACAATGCGATCCTCGGTCCTGATCTGGCGGTGGACGGCCAGCCCGAAACCGTGCTGCACAGGCTCGGCTTCACTCCCGATGACGTCAGTATCGCCATTATCACCCATTTCCACGCCGATCACGTCGCCGGTCTTGATTTATTCCCGACGGCACGGATCATCGCTAAGACAGAGGTGCTGGGAAAGATCTTGAAGCAGCCTGCTCGGAAAAACCTGCGCCACGGCATTTTCACCGAACTTCTGCCAGCCGGTCTTGTTTCGCGGACGGTTGATGTCGACGGACTTGCCGTGAGCGAAGCTCCACTCGGCCTCGGGAAGGGCCGCGATCTTTTCGGTGATGGTAGCGTGCTCGCCATCAATCTTCCCGGGCATGCCGAGGGTCATTTCGGCCTCTGCTTCGCCTGCCTGCCTAGGCCACTTCTCTACGCCGTGGATGCACAATGGTCCTCGGACGCACTCGAGGACGACCGGCGTCCCGGCTTCCCGGCAAGCCTGATTGCGGACGATCCTCTGGCGGTTGCCGAGAGCACGCGTCGGGTCTTCGCTTTCCGACGGGCGGGCGGCGAGGTGCTTCTGTGCCACGACCCCGCGTCGAGTCCTCATGACCTTGCGCAGGACACGCCATGACGTGCCGCCTCCGCATTGCTTCGGCCTTCGCGCAAACGCTCTGGACTTGCCGCGCCGGGAGCGCGCGCGCCGCGTTCGAACGCTGGCAAGCCGACGCTCTTCAGCGCTGGCTTCAGCGCAGCCTGCCCAGTGTCGAATTCTACCGCGGTGCGGCGCCTCGGCTGGAGGCTCTGCCGATCATCGACAAGACCACCGTCATGGCGAATTTTGCGGCCTTCAACCGAGGGCGCATCACCGCGGAGGAGGGCTGGCGCGCCTTCGAGACCACCGGCCGGCTTGGCGATGTCAGCATCGGCGCCAGCACGGGCACGAGCGGCAATCGTGCCCTCTACGCCGTCGACGGGTCCGAACAGGACCGCTGGCTGGGCACGATTCTCGCAAAGGCGGTGCCGCGTTTCCTTATCGAACCCGAGCGCGTCGCCATCATCCTACCCCAGAATTCCCCGCTTTATGACGGCGCCAACCGCTCACGCTTGCTGCGGTTGAAATTCTTCGACTTGCGGCGTGGCGTCGAAAGCTGGTTGCCTGCGCTGGAGAATTTTGCACCGACCACTATCGTCGCGCCGCCTCGGGTATTGCGCCATCTTGCCGAACACTCCGAACGGCTGAAACCGCGGCGGCTTTTTGCCGGTGCGGAAACGCTCGATCCCGTCGACCGCACTATCATCGAGGCACGCTTCGGCAACCGGCTCGGGCAGATCTATATGGCGACGGAGGGGCTTTTCGCCGTCTCCTGCGCGCAAGGCCGGCTACATCTTGCCGAGGACGCCAATGTCTTCGAATTCGAGCCCGTTGCCGGTGGCCTGGTTGCGCCGTGCGTGACGGGCTTCCGCCGCCGATTCCAGATCATGGCACGTTACCGCATGAACGACCTGCTGCGTCTGTCGGACCGCCCCTGCGCCTGCGGGTCCCCGCTCAGGGCGGTGGACGAGATCGTCGGCCGGCTGGATGACGCCTTTGTCTTCGACCGCACCGATGGCATGCGGCTTCTGGTAACGCCTGACGCGATGCGTAACGCTGTGCTCTCTGCTGCCCGCACGATCACTGATTTCCGCATCCTGCAGGAGAATCCGGAGACGGTCGCGCTTGTGCTGGAGCCGAAACTTGCAGATGAGAGCGCCAAGGCCGCGCAGCACGCGCTCAGCCTGGTTTTTTCCCAGCGCGGCCTTTCTCCGATGGTCGTCCTGCGACGGGAGGCGATGGCTTTCGAGCCTCATCGCAAGCTCCGGCGGGTGGAAAACCGGTACCGGCCTGAGGACGGGGCATGATCACGTTACCGGAGGAGAGCGAGCGTGTGCGCAACGAGCCGGAGGCGGTTCGTCGCTTCGTGGCGCTTTTCAACGCCTTTCCCGTGCCCGAACTCATCAGCAACCTCACGACAAAGGTCGATGCTATCGAAGTGGAAGGTCGGCATTTTCCAATCACCTTTAACGACCGGAGAGACGCCCCGACCTGCTATATCTGTTGCCCGAGCAGTGCCTATGTCGACTACGCCATCGAAGAGACACGCAATTTTGCCGCCGCACCCATCGTGCGTTGGGCTGCGCGCAAACTCATTCGCGCCTGCCGCCCGCTGGTGGGGATCGGGCTCGATCAGCAGGTGCAGGTCAACAACTGGCTGCTTTCCACCAATCCCGTGCCCGCAATCGGCCCCTCGGCGGCATCTGCGCTTGCGGCCGAACTGGGCGAGCGATTTCCCGCCAGCGCCATTGTCATCCGTTCGCTCAATGAAAGGGCCGACGGTCCCTCCATCAACAGTCTCAAGGCGGCCGGCTTTCGCTTGCTTGCGGCACGACGCATCTATCTCTTCTCCGGCAATGACGGGCGCAAGACTCAGAACCGGGGCTACGACCGCACGCTGCTCAGTCGCACATCCTACCGCTTTGCCCCCGGCGACAGTTTTACAGATGCGGACTACGAGCGCTCCGCCGAGCTCTACAAGATGCTTTATCTCGACAAATACACCCGGCTGAATCCGCATTACACCGCGCTCTATATTCGAGAGATGCATCGGCTCGGCCTGTTCGACCTTATCGGCTTCCGGGACGGAGCGGGGCGGCTCGCGGCTGTGTCAGGCTTCTTCGCCAATGGTCGCACGCTGACGCAGCCGATCGTCGGATATGACACCAGCCTTCCTCTGAAGGATGGGCTCTATCGGTTGGTGATGGCGACCGGCCAGGCGATTGCGGCCGAGCGTGGTCTGTTCTTCAACATGAGCGCCGGTGCGGGCCGCTTCAAAAGCTTGCGCGGCGCCGAGCCTGTTATCGAGTACAACGCCGTCTATGTCGTCCACCTTCCGGCAAAGCAGCGCCTTGCGGTGCGGCTTGTGGAAGGAATACTGCGACGCATTGGCATTCCGCTTCTGGAGGCATTCAATCTATGAGCCTTTCCCCCGATGGATGGCAGGCGGTCGCCATCGCCGCCGAGATCGGCAAGACACCGCGGCGCATTTTGCTTGCCGGGCTGCCTGTCGTGTTGTTTCGCAGTGGACAGACGATTGCCGCGTTGCATGACCGCTGTCCGCACCGGCATGTGGAACTGTCGAAGGGCAGGGTCGAAAACGGCGAGATCGAATGTTCCTATCATGGCTGGCGCTTCAACGCGACCGGCGCCTGCACGACCATTCCCGGGCTCACCGGCGCGGTGCCCAGCTATCGTGTGCCGCGGTTGAAGACGGTCGTGAAGGAGGGTGTTGTTTTCGTGGCGCGGGGCGATCCGGCAGGACAACCCTATCTGCACTGTGCGGAAGGACAGAAGATTATCCTCAAGCTCGCCCGCAGCAGCACGCGCTCGACGCTGGTCGATACGGCCGAGAACATTCTTGACGCGACGCATACGCATTTCACGCACAAGGGCCTTCTGCGCGGGCTCAGTAGCGAGCGGCAGCGTGTGCGCGTCGATGTCTCTGGCGGTCCCGGCTGGGTCGAGGCTTGTTATACCGGGGAAGAGCGCCAACACGGCCTGATTAGCCGGCTGCTGGAAGGGACGCGGGTCAAGACGATCGGGCGCTTCCGCCATCCCGGCATTGCGGAGCTGGAATATTGGGGAGCCAAAGGCCTGGTGCTTGCCACTACATTCCACCTCCGGCAGGCGGCAGATAACCACGTGGACGGCATCGGCTGCCTGATCGGTCCGCGCGGCGGGTTACTTGATCACCTTAAATCCTTCGCCTTCCGACCGATGTTTCGCATTGCCCTGGAGCAGGACCGGCGAGTGCTGACATCGGCGAGCCAGAACGCGGCCTACTGGCCGGAAGCCTCCCCTATCGTTGGGCCGCTGGATTTCCTGCGCCGAAGCATCGAGGCGATCGTAGCCGGCACCGTGCCGCCTGCTGCTGATCGTCCGGAGACCTTTTACATCGAACTCTGATCCGGACCGTCCCATTCAATATCGCGGGTGGAGGCGCGCTGCAGGGAGATCCGGTGGCGCAGGGCGAGTGCCGCGATTTCGCCGAGCGCGCGCCATTGCGCCCGCTTCGGCACCGGGTCTCCCGGCCAGTCGAGAAGCTCATCTGCGCCCTTGAGGTTGCGGAGGAAGCCGCCGAGATCGCCGGCGCGCAGTGCGGCCGGCAGAGCATAGAACCACAGAGCGAGGCGTACGGTCTGTGGGCACATGACATCCGGCTCGACGCTGCCTTCGCCGGTGCAAATCGCCTGTACGAAAGCCTGAGGATTGCGGAAGAAATGCAGGCCGCTCGTCGCACGAGGGTTGCATTCAAGCGGCAGCACGGTGCCATCCGCTTTGTGCATCAGGTCGAAGGAAAGCTGGCCCGTCCAACCGGTGCCGGCGGCAAAATTTGTGACGAAAGCCTTGGCCGCGCTGTTCTCGATAGGCTTGAAGAAGATGCCCGCTCCCTTGCCAGCGCGGTAGGTAGAGCTATAGAGGGAGAACGCCTGCAAGCTGCCGTTTTGTGCGATGGCATAAGCGCTGAGCTCTTCGCCTGCGATAAACTCCTGGGCGACCCAGGGCGCGTGTACCATGGGCGTAAGAGTGTCGATCTCTTGGGGCTTTGGCCGAAGGAGAACCCGGTTTGCGAAGCGCGACCAAGCAGGCTTGAAGACCAGTCGTGACGCCTCGGAACGAATGGAGGCAAGGTCGGCGCGGTTCTGCAGCAGCACCGTATGCGGCGCAGCCAGATTGAGGCTTCTGCAGAGTTCGATGAAATCAAACTTGTTGTGTGCCCGACGGAGTAAATCTGCGTCTGGCGCAAATAGCCGTGCAGTCAGGCTTCGCTCGCGCCAGATCGCAGCAAGATAAAAGACTTCCTCACAGGTAGGCACGACAAGTGTGACATTTTCCCGTTTCACAAGCGCCTCGACCACATCGCCGTAGCGTTGCGGCTCGAAACGCGGCGGCGGCAAGCAGAAGTAGGTGTCGCAGGCGCTGCTGGCGGCTGCGATCGGGACAGCGGGCGTATCGGCAAGAAGCACGCGCCAACCCGCTCCATGGAATAGCCGTCCAAGGTGCAGAGCGACCGGTGCTCGTGCGCCGGTGATCAATACTGATTGATGTGGAACGGGAACCAACATCGTTTCGGAATCCTGAACCGCTCGTTTCTCAGACGGTGACCGGGTTGAAAATCGGTCAAATTCTCGCTCCAGCCACTTAAAACAATAGGACGCCACTGGCAATTTAGTCCTGCCTATTGGCAGCGCAAACAGGCGGAGTGGAGGTTTGCATCACTTCAAGGCGATCAAGCGAGACCAACGTCGTCAAAGACGCGACCGACCCCTCGCATGGGTCGGTCGGGCTACAAGGTGCGCGTTCGGCCGAACGACCGCAACAGCAGATTAAGAGAGACGGCAACCTTGTCGATGTCGCGAATATCCCGCGAATATTGACCGGTGTAGAGTTTGACGATCATGCTGTCGCGCGCCGCGCCGCTGAGCTCGAAATAAAGGTGCAGGTAATAGGCTTGCTTGTCGCCGGTGCGACTGACACTCCTTCGTCGCTGCGTGACCTGTCCGAGCTCCGCCTTGAACGGGGTGAAGCCGGGGAGTTTCAACATGACCGATTTGGATTGAAATCGGGCCATGTTGGGGACTGCGACGACGGCCTTATCAAGTGCCAGACTGACGATTTGGCCGGGGACATCGTCTACGACAGCGGGCTCATCGAGCTTGAACGCATGAAACAGGCGCCGGGGTTTCTCAAAGCAGATCAGTGACGCGATGAGCAGGACGACGATATTGATCCCTGACCACCAGGCCGCGACCGGCGAAAACTGGCCTTGCACATGCGACGTCTCCGGCACGACGTTGACCAGCAGACCTACGACGGTGATCGTGACGATGCTGGCGATCCAGGTGAAGCTGTAGCGGTCGAACTGGTTGGCCTCGTTGCCGCTGCCCTTCGGCGTCACCCTGAACGGCTTGCCGAATGGCCGCACCAGGCTGGAGATCACGGTCGGCAGCATGCGGAAAGTCGCAAAGGTCCCGACGGCGCTCGAAACCACAGGCAGATAGCGTGTCGGCGTGATCCACAGCATCAGCAGAAAATACGCCGCCAGCAGCGGCACCTGATGCGCGACATAATCGGCTATATCGGTGAAATAGAGCGGGAGCAGGCCGAACCAGAGATAGACGATCGGCACGAGCAAGATCGTGAAGCGGACCAGATACTGCACCAGCCATGATGCCGGCAGGAACATGATCCGTTGAAAGAGCGTCAATCCCGGGCCGCGCAGCGGGCCGTTGTACAAATAAAGGGTTTGAATACCCCCCTGACACCACCGTTCGCGCTGGACAAAATACCCGGTGAGGTTTTCGGCGGCCAGTCCCATCGACAGCCGCTCGTTCAGGTAGCGCGTCTTGTAGCCTTTGTTGAGCATCGAAAGCGTTGTCAGCAGGTCTTCCGTGATCGACTCCGTCGGAAACCCGCCGATTGCGTCGACGGCCTTGCGGCGGGCAATCGAGCATGACCCGCAGCAAAAACTGACGTCCCAGGCGTCCCGGCTGGGCGCGATCTCGTCGAAAAACAGGCGCTGCTCGTCCGGCCAGATATTCTCCAGGCCGAGGTTCGATTGCACCGGATCGACATTGAAGAAATGTTGCGGTGTCTGGACGATGCCGATGCTGTCATCTGAGAAGAAGGGCAGGGTCCGGCGCAGGAAATGCCGATAGGGAACAAAATCGGCATCGAAGATCGCAATGAAATCGCCCGAACTGACCTTCAGCCCATTGTTCATATTGCCGGCTTTGGCATGGCTGTTGTCGCCGCGCGTCACGTGGATGACGTTCTTTTCCTCGCAATAGGCCTTCAGCCAATCCCGGCGTTGATCGTCAAGCACATACACATTCAATTTGCCGGCAGGATAATCCAGTGAGCGGGCGCCGATGATCGTTCGCTCGAGCACGTCGAGCGGCTCGTTATAGGTGGGAATGAAAACATCGACAGTCGGCAGCTCATGCTGCTCCCGCGCAAAGAAAACGCGCGCCAGCCTGTCTGCTTCGGCGCTGCGGTCGACGTAGCGGCTCATCAATACCAGAAAAAGGATGACTTCGACGCAGGCCAGGACCTCGACGGCGAAGAGGATCCACACCCAGTAGAAACTCGGGCCGCCGTCCGGATAGGGAAGCACCGTCTCCGTCAAACGCCAGTACATGTATCGCAATGCGATTGCTGCGACGAACGCGCAGGTCACCGCCCGTGTCCAAGTGTGACGGCGCGACCAATTGAAAGGCCCCAAGAAGAAGAAGGCCAGAACGGCAAAGGTCGGAACCAGCGCTACGAGATACTGAACCACAGGCTTTTGACCCAGTTGGATAGGTTGATGCCGTGTTTGGAAAACCGTACCTGCACCGTGCGCCCGACCTGGCAGGAATTCGCAAAGTCGTCGTTCATGAAGGATGGGTCGAGGCGAACCCGAATGCGGGCATTGCGTTGTGTCGACGGCGGCAAACTGGCGGCAAAGGAATCGGCCTCGACCGAAGCCGAACTGCCTCTGACGGACACGACCGTACCTTGGAAGAGATCGCTGCGGCCGAACAAGCGCACCTGCGCGACGAGTCCTGGATAGATCTCGTCATAGTTGACCTCGGGAACAAGGATATCCACGAACAGCTCTCGACAGTCGAGAAGGCGCATCAGCTCGTCGTTCAGCACGACGTTGGAACCGTTGACGATACTCCTGGTCCAAACAACGCCGTCGAACGGCGCTATTGCAGTTGCGGATTCAAGGCTGCTGACGCGGCTTGCCTCTTTGACCAGCTGCTTTTGAACTTCGGCGGCTCGTGTCTCGTTTTCCGCTATGCGCGAGTTCAAGTCGTTGATGCGGACGACCACCTCGTCCTCGCGCTGTCGCGAATAGGGCACGTCATTCTGTCCGTCGCCGAAGACAAAGATGCCCTGGCGAACCGCATTGAGCCTTTGCTGCAATTGATCGACAGTCAGATTGCTGATTTCGACCTCGCCGCCGGTCGCAGCGCCGGCAGCACGCGCGGACTCAACCAGCTTCTGCGTCAGAATGCCTTTTGACTCGAGCTGCATCCGGCGGCTCAGGTCGACCTGCGCGACCAGATCCTGCGCTTGCGACACTTCGACCTTTTTCTGCAGGATTTCGACTTCGCGTTCGAGATTGGCAATGGTGGTCTGCCTGTAGACTTCCAATCTGGCAGACAATTCCTCGCGAAGCGCGGAGAGCTCCTCCCGTTCTTTTTTCAGCGCCGCGACGCGGTCGAGCGCCGTATTGCGATCTGCCTCGAGCGAAGCGAGGATTGCGTGATTGACGCGCGTATTTCTGATTTCAGCGAGGGATTCTCCCGCTTTAACAGGGCTGCCGACCTTGAGAGGTTCTTCCGCAATCGTGCCGTCGATCGGCGCATTGACGACAGCAAACCGCGCATTGACCGTGCCATCAAGGCTGGTAAAGCCGGTGATCGTCGGCAATGAGACGACAGTCACGAGCGTCAGCAGCAGCAGGCCGACAACGATGCGCGTGATGCGATGGTTCCAGATCATGTTGGCATCCGAAGTTATCGCTTCTGCAGCCATCCGTCCCTATCGAGCCGGCACAAACGGATGCAACTCATTCTTGCATAATTTAGCGCATCGAAAATTAGTAGACAAGAGAGGACCGCAACGCTGCGGTAGAAACAATTCGGCTGTGGAGGAAACGCCGCCGACGGGGGCTTGGCACCGTATCGATGCGGTGCTGGGGGCATGGTCAAGCCATCTGCGGCGGCGCGACGACTGACGTGACAGGGTGCTGATGGAGCGGGAAATCACTGCGCCGCGCTGACAGCGCTGCCATCTCATCTAGTCGGAAACAGCATAATTCCAAGCGATCTTCTTTCTAATGCGCATCGCATGAAACTTGATATGCGGTGCGCATTAGTTCTTTGTTTTTATGCATGTCGTTATTCCGGCACTGCCGCACGCTTCCTGATGACATGCGTTAATGCGGTCGAAGCTTTTTGGTCGCGATCAGCATGACGAGATCTTCGGAGGCGTCTGCGAGCTCCAATGCCAATTCCGCAGCAGACCATCCGCGTTTCTGCAAACTCACGAGCATTTCCACCATCGCGACTTCGACCTCTCGTCTGCAGTTCGAAATCGGCTTCAATTCGATATGTTCTTCCTCACATGCGGTGGTCATCGTAGCCTCCGTTCTGCCACAGACATGGGCAGCGTCACAAAATTCGCCAATGGGTGGATGTGGATATAGTAAGGGTTGCGTGCAGGCCTCGGCCTCATTACGCATCGACACAGGCGGCCTCGGCCTGCGCGCAACCCCTTCGCGTCCTTACTTGCCGATGTCCGGCCTCAGGAGCGTCTCGCACGAAGGTGAGCAGAGGAAACCCGATGCTCGCGCAAAGCGCGCACGAATATTGCCCCGATAGTTCACGACCTATCCTCCTCTGCTTGAATATTTTGTTGTGAATTGGTGTCGCTTCACGTTGGGAGTGCTTTGAAACTGCATTGCACTGGCAAGTGAGTATTCGGGCTTTCCGAATGTCCTTGGAACCAACCCTTGCTCATTTAGATACAGGAACAGGACGCAATTGTCGTTATCGCCGCATCCCGAAAATTATCGGTCCGTCCATTTCTGCTCGCATAGGAATATGATAAGTAGCTTATGCACGTAGAGCTTCAGTCGATTCGGTTCCATCGGATGGGTTGCGCGGACGTTTCAGCCGCGAAAACGATTGCTTGCTTCAGTTTCAACAGCCCGGATCGGCTTATGCGCTGGAGGAATTGGATGGTTACGGAGTCTGGAGATGACCCCGCTGGTGGACGGGAGTGGCCGGCCCATTTGGAGCGGCGGCGCTGGCCGCGCGAACCGTCCCCGCAGAAAGAACATCGGGGGGACGTTCCGCCGGCACTGGTGCCGTTGCGATTCTCGACGCAAGACCTGCCGCCGAAAGAACAATTCCAGTCCTGGCGATCACACATGGCGCCGCTTGTCGATGTTCATCTGCCGGATGGAAAATCAGAGGACGACGGTTTTCTCGCGGAACAGACCGGCTGGCAGCTCGGCGATATCCTCATCGTCCAGCAGCATGCGCAGGCATGCAGCTATATTCGCGATCAGGCCATGCTGCGATCGAGCCCGATCGATCACTGGAAGGTCGGCGTACTTCGCAGCGGCCGGGCCTGGACCGAGGCCAATCGCCATGTAACGGAGACCGGCCCGGGTGAGATATTTTTCAGGTCTCTTGGTTATCCGTACCGTGGGCGGATGACCGATTCAGCCGCGGTGCTCGTCTTCCTGCCCTATGAACTGCTGACCCATGATGCGCCTCTTCTGCAGAACGCCCACAACATCGCCCTCTCCGGCAGCCTCGCCGAATTGCTCGTCAGCTATATCGACGGCCTGGAAGCGAACCTCAGCAATTTGACGGTGGGGGAGGTGCCGCGGATCATCCGGACGATCGGCGATATGGTCGTTGCATGCGCTGCATCGTCCGCGAATTTGGATCGCGGTCAGGAACAGACCAATATGGGGCTGATGGAGCGGGCGCATCGCTATATTCACCTCAATCTTCATTCAGAGAGCTTGACGCCCGAGGCCATGTGCCGTGCGCTTGGTATTTCGCGGACGCGGCTCTACCAATTGTTCGAAACGAGCGGGGGCGTCTTCAACTACATTCGCAAACGTCGATTGCTGCAGGCCTATGCGGATCTTACCAACCCGACCGACACCAGGCCGATCTCGGAGATTGCCGAGGCCGCCGGCTTCGACGTTGCAGCCAATTTCACGCGCGCCTTCAGCCATGAATTCGGGCTCAGCCCGCGTGAAGTCAGAAAGACCATAGCAACTGAGCGCCCCGCCATCCCCGCCACACGGTCCGTGCGACGTTTGGGGACGACGATCGGCGATTGGCTAACGCTCGCACGTTGATGCGGCGGATTATAGGCAATGGCCTGCTCCGGTTCGCCGGGGGAGGGCTTCTTGTCTTTTGCGGGAGCCGGCGACCCAATCGTCCCTACCAAGGCAGATACGCTTGTCCTAAGGAGCTTTTGAACCGCATTTCCATAGCCACGATGTGCGCAAACCAAGTGCCGTGAAAGCCATCTACCGCGAAGCGGAACACGTCACCAGCGTTGTTGTCGAATAGGCGCTGGCGCACCTCGTTCGGCAGCGTCTCCGGCAAAGGCTTGGAGAAGACCTCCTTGCCTGTGTCAGTCTTCCAGCTGGCTGGGCAGTCGATGTAGCTCACGCCGATGAGCTCTATTTGCAACTGGTAGCCATAACTTATATCCAGCGTGCCCCTGACCAGTGCGCGGGTCTCGTCAAGGCTCACCAGATAGAAATCCATCCATGGGTACTCCATGATGGCTGCGTTCAGCGCCTGCTCGCCGGCTTTATAATCCATGGCAAAACAGGGTTCCCCGTCAACATTTGCCCACGAGCGCTAGGAAGTTCGATATATGTCTCGGCCTCAATGATTATATTTGCCTCGTCAAACATGCTTGAACTGTCTCAATTTCCTGCGAGCCAGCGTCGGCTTTGACAAAAAGTTCCATAAGCTATCTTATGCGATCTTTTGATGTAGCCGCAAAGTTGAAGTGTCCTGTTTCTGCAAAGTTGGAATGTCACTCTCCCCGCGTTTGATGGCGCGGGAGACAAGCGGATGGGACTGATTGCGATGAGCGAGCGTGACCTGCAGCGGATCGAGGTTTTGTCGAAGGTTGCCGACGGGCGGATGACGATGGTGTCGGCGTCACATGTGCTTGCTCTCAGCGAGCGCCAGGTGCGGCGGCTGTTGGATCGCATCAGAACGACCGGTGCGGCATCGATCCGCCACAAGGCGATCGGCCGGCCGTCGAACAACCGGATCAGCGATGGTGTTCGCGATTATGCGGTGACGCTGGTTCGTGAACGTTATGCGGATTTCGGTCCGACGCTGGCGGCCGAGAAGCTTGCCGAGCGCGATGGATTGCGTGTGTCGCGCGAGACGTTGCGCGGCTGGATGACGCAGGCCGGATTGTGGCTGTCACGCAAGCAGCGGCGGACGTTTCATCAGCCGCGCTTGCGGCGCGAAGCCTATGGCGAGCTGGTGCAGATCGACGGGTCCGAGCATCGCTGGTTCGAGGATCGTGGAGATCCGTGCTCGCTCCTGGTGTTTGTCGACGATGCGACGGGCCGGTTGATGCAGTTGCGGTTCGTGCGCTCGGAAAGCGCCTTCAGCTATTTCGACGCACTTGAGCTTTATCTGAAGCAGCACGGGGCGCCGATCGCCTTTTATTCCGACAAGCACTCGGTCTTCCGGGTGACGAAGAAGGAGGCCAAGGGTGGTCAGGGCATGACCCAGTTCGGACGGGCACTCTCGGAGCTAAATATCGAGATTCTCTGTGCAAACTCCAGCCAGGCCAAAGGCCGTGTCGAGCGGATGAACCGGACGCTGCAGGATCGTCTGGTCAAGGAATTGCGACTGGCAGGCATCGACACCATGGAGGCAGGCAATGCGTTTCTGCCGGGCTTCATGGTGGACTACAATGGGCGGTTTGCGATTGTCCCTGCCCGATCCGATGACCTGCACCGGCCGGTAAATCTTGCACCGGATCGGTTGAAGGAGATCCTGTGCAAACGCGAGCAGCGCTATGTCGGGTCGCAGCTGACGTTTTCGTTCGAGCGTAAGCGGATCATGCTGGAGGAGAGCGACGTGACGCGCGGATTGGCCGGCCGCTATGTCGAGACCTATGCCTATGCCGATGGCCGCCTCGATGTACGATGGAAGGGACATTCCCTGCCCTACAAAACCTTCGACAAGGACCAGCGGGTGACGCATGCGGCGATCACCGAGAACAAACGGCTCGGCGACGTTCTGACTTATATCAAGGAGCGTCAGGAGCAGCCGTCGAAGCCGGTGGTGATGACCAACAGCGAGAAGAACGGCTATGTGCGACGTGCTCACGGTCCGGGGCGACGGAAGGATTTTACGAACGATCCGGCCGTCATCGAACGCCATAAAGCTGCGCTGGCAAAGCGCGATGCTGCCGAGTGAGGCGTCGATCGCATCGTCTTAAAGCTAAAGCCGATGGTGCCACAAACCCGCCCCGATCTGATCTTGCAACCCGGACCAGCCGCTCAGATCGGGGCTGGTCGGCCTGCCGTGCGGCTGCCGCCAGTGACATTTCTACTTTGCGCAACCGCGGACATTTCAACCTGACCGCCACATTTGATGTAGCCGCAAAGTTGAAGTGTCCTGTTTCTGCAAAGTTGGAATGTCACTCTCCCCGCGTTTGATGGCGCGGGAGACAAGCGGATGGGACTGATTGCGATGAGCGAGCGTGACCTGCAGCCGATGACCTAAAGCGCGTCACGATCTTTCAGATTAGCTGCTTGCGCTTTAGCTCTTTGTTTGTACGCATGTCGTTGCGGCAAAAGCGCTTCGCGCTTCGCCTGGGAAACCGCTGCACAGTTTTGCGCGACATGCTTTAATCCTGATTGGCAGCCACCGGCAAACTGCCTTCGTTCGAATGACGGGCTTCGGTCTGCCGGGCGGCGGAGACGATGCGGCGCTGTACACGGATGGCGTGCCATTGCTGGTCGATCAGGACGCCGATAAGGATCACGCCGCCCATGACGGCGAAATTCAGCGACGACGGGATGCCAAGCAGATTGACGAGATTCTGCAGCTCCTGGAGCAGGACCGTGCCGAGCACGACGCCGACGATCGAGCCCTCCCCGCCGCGCAGCGAAAAGCCGCCGAGGACGGCGGCGGCAATCGCGTAGAGTTCGTAGAACTGGCCATGGCTCGCCGGCGAGATCGAGCGTGTGTACATGGCGAAATAAATCGCCGAAAGCGCAGTCAGCAGCCCGCAAATGACATAGGCCGACATGATCATGCGGCCGGTGCGGATACCGGAATAGCGGGCCGCTTCCTCGTTCTTCCCGATCGCGTAAAGATAACGCCCGAAGACGGAGCGATGCAGCATGATCCACATCACTACGGTGATGATGACGAGCGTGATGAAGGTGTTGGGCACGCCGTAGAATCGTCCGGCGGTCAGGAATTCGAGGTCCGGGAAATTCTGGCCGAACGCAAAGCCCGCCGTCCCGTCGGCGGTGTAGAAGCGCGCTGCGCCGCGATAAATCAGCAGGCCGCAGAGGGTGACGACGAAGGGCTGCAGGTTGAGCCGGGTGATCAGCCAGCCGTGGACGGCGCCTATGACCGCGCCAAGCGCGAGAATGAGCGGCAGCGCCAGCATCCACGACATATCCTGGACGGCGATGAAATCGACGAACAGCACGCCGAGAAGGGCGACGAGCGAGCCTACGGAAAGCTCGATACCGCCAGTTATGATGACGAAGGCCTGGCCGATCGACAAGATGCCGAACAGGCCGATCAGGTTGGCGGTGTTGGCGAGATTGATCGGCAGCAGGAAGCGCGGATTGATGATGGCGACGACGATGCCGACGACGACGATCAAAAGCAGCAGTCCGAGATCTTTTTTGACCATTCGAGATCCATTCCCCGATACGTGTATATTGGCCGCGGCGCTATTCTACCCTTTTGCCGACAGCAAGCAAAAGGACGCTTTCCTGGCTGAATTCGTCCTCTTCCAATATGCCGGCGATCCGGCCCTCGTGCATGACGGCGATGCGGTCGGAAACGCCGATCACCTCTTCCATGTCGCTTGATATCATCAGGATCGCCACCCCGGCATCGGCAAGCGCCCGCATCAGGCCGTAGATCTCGTTCTTCGCACCGATATCGATGCCGCGCGTCGGCTCGTCGAAGATCATCACCCTCGGGCTCATCGACAGCCATTTGGCCAGCACCACCTTCTGCTGGTTGCCGCCGGATAGCGTGCCGGTTCGTGTCGAAACGGAAGGCGCCTTGATCGCGAGGCGAAGCCGCTGTTTTTCGGCCGCCGCCGTCTCCCGGTCGGCAGAAAGCATGAAGCGGCTGGAATGCTTGGGAAGATCGGCAAGGGTGATGTTCTGGGCGATCGGGAAATCGAGAAGAATGCCGTTGCGCTTGCGATCCTCCGGCACCAGGAAAATGCCGCGAGCGACGGCGTCGCGGGCGGAACGGACGGAAATTTCCTGCCCGTCCTGCAGGATGGTTCCGCCGTAGCTCCGGTCGACACCGAAGAATACCCTTGCAAGCTCGGTACGGCCCGACCCGACGAGGCCCGCCAGCCCCATGATTTCTCCATAGCGGATTTCCAGATCGACGGGACGGCCGGGATGGGCCTCGGTGCGCACGCCGCTTGCCTTCAGCGCCACCGAGCCCGGCGAGCGCTGCGGTTTTGCAGTCCGGGCCGCAAGCACCCGGCCGATCATCAGCTTGACCATCTGGTCATGGCCGATGTCTTTCCTGGCGAGCGTGCCGACAAGCGTCCCGTCGCGCAGCACGACGACCCGGTCGGCGACGCGCTCGACCTCGTGGAGGCGATGCGAGATGAAAATGACGCTGATGCCTTCGGCTTTCAGCGATTTGATAATGCTGAGAAGCCGTTCGGTTTCGGCCAGCGGCAGGCTGGACGTCGGCTCGTCGAAAATGACGAGCCTGGCGTTGATGGACAGCGCCTTGGCGATTTCCACCATCTGCTGCTCGGCAAGGGAAAGCGACGCCACCGGCGTGTCGGCGGAAAAATGCGCCCCGACGCGCTTCAGCAGCGGCTTCACCATGTCTCGCAGCCGATCGCGATCGACGAGCCTGAAAGGTCCGGCCTTCAGCGGCTCGCGGCCGAGGAAGATATTGGCCGCAACGTCTAGATTGTCGAAGAGATTGAGTTCCTGATGCACGAAGGCGATGCCGGATGAGATGCTCGATTCCACAGTGAAGGACCGGTGCTCCGCCCCGTCGAGCAGGATCGTGCCCCGGTCGGGGGCGATCACGCCGCCGAGAATCTTCATCAGCGTCGATTTTCCAGCGCCGTTTTCGCCGACAAGGCCGATGACCTCGCCTGGCATGATGTCCATTGACAGGCCTTCGAGCGCAACGACGCCCGGATAGGTCTTGCCGACGCCGGAAAGCGAAAGGAATGGCGTTCCGGGCGCGCCCGGTAACGGGATGTCGGAACTATGGTTCATCGGCTGTCCATGGCTACTGATGCCGTCGGCATGAAATGCCTTTCGCGGCGGCGGTGAGCGCCGCCGCGAAAGAGGTTACTTTCCAGCCATGGCCTTCAGGTTGGCAGCATATTTGTCAACGTCATCCTTGCCGATGATCACCGTCGGGATGATGATCAGGCCATCGGCGGGAACGCCTGACTTGTCGCCCTTGAGGTAGGCAGCCATCAATTTCATGCCCTGATAGGCCCATTCGAACGGCTGCTGTACGACGGTTGCCGCGATCGTGCCTTCCTTGACGCCGCCGAGCGTGATCGGATCGTCATCGAAGCCGACGACGGTGATCTGGCCGAGTTTGCCGGCGTCGCGCAGCGCCTCATAGATGCGCGGCGTGTTGTAGGAGTAGAAGCCGACCATGCAGGTCAGGTCGGGGCTGGCCACCAGCGCATCCTCGACGTTCTTCTTGGCGCGCGTCTGGTCGATGTCGTCACCGCGAACATCGACCAGCTCGATCTTGGTACCCTTGAGCCCTTCCTTCATCCCTTCGATGCGTTCGCGGGCGTTATCGGCGCCGAGCAGACCGACGAAACCCATGCACTTGCCACCGTCCGGCATCGCCTTCTTGGCGATTTCGGCGGCCTGCTTGCCGGCGTCGACATTCGAGGAACCGATATAGGCGACGCGGTTGGTCTTCGGCGCGTCGCTGTCAGTGGTGAACAGAGCCGTCTGCGAGCCGATCTTATTGAGGCCGTCCGTCTGGGTCTTGGGATCGACGGCGGAGACCATGATTCCCTTGACGCCGGCGCTGACGAGATCTTCCATCAGACGCTGCTGAATGGCGACGGCCGCCTGCTCAGGATATTTCAATTCCATCTGGTAATCAGGCATTTCGCCCTGCGCCTTCTTCACGCCGGCCTCTGCGGCCTTCCAGAAGTCGGACGCTCCGTTGACGACGAATGCAAGTGTCGGCTTGTCGGCGGCATGCGATACGGCAGCCGGCGCCGCGCTCAGCATCAAACCGGCGAAGAACAGGGCTGCATTGCGTTTCAGCTGTTTCATAATACACCTCCCGAGGGCCGCAATCGCATGGGCCCGTTTTCGACTTACGGCCGGCCGGATGCGCCCCCTCCCAGGGCCGTCGCAATGCGACGAGTGGCATTGGTTCCGATCGCTCCGTGACGGTATAGAAGAATCTTAATTAGTAAATAGTATTATCAATCCAGATCAAAACATTTCATCGTTCGTGGACCAGGATGCAATTTTGTACTGGCAATTGCCAGTAACTGTGGGCATTGCAGCAATCGATGCAATTGCCAACGCTTTCAGATAGATGCTAATACTAATTACCAAAATGGCAAATCCAAATAGAAAACAGTTTTCCGCGAATGCGACAACCCAAGACCCCAAAGAGCAATAAGCCCGCCGTGGACAAGCCTGCCCGCGTGACGATGATGGATATCGCCGCCGCGGCCGGCTGCTCGCAGGCGGCCGTCTCCTTCGTTCTCAACGACACACCCGGCACCCGTATCTCGCAGCAGACCCGCGACCGCGTATGGGAGGCGGCGCGCGCGCTCGGCTACACCGGGACGACCTATACGGCGAAGGCCTCCTATTCCGGGCTGGACAATGTGATCGGTTTCGCCGTGGATCAGCTTGCCACCAGCCCGGAAGCGATCGTTGCGATCGAAGGCGCGCGGCAAGCCTCCTGGAACGCCGGCAATGTCCTGCTGGTCGCCCAGACGCTCAGCGACCCCGTCATGGAGCCGAAAGCCATCAAGGCGTTGACCAGCGGCGGCATATCGGCGCTCATCTATATGACGATCTATACCCGCCAGGTCGAGCTTCCGTCCTATGTCGGCAAGCTCAACATCCCGACGGTCCTCTTGAATTGTTATACGGCGGACCATGCTTTTCCGGCCGTGGTGCCGAGCGAGATCGCGGGAGGCCAGAGCTCCACCCGGCATCTGGTCACGCACGGGCACCATCGCATCGCGACGATCACCGGCGAAATCTGGATGCAGGCCGCGCAGGACCGGCTGACGGGATATCGCCGGGCGCTGGCGACCGCCGATATCCCTTTCGATCCGGACCTGGTCATCGAAGGCGACTGGTCGGCCGGTGCCGGCTATGCCGCCACGATGAAACTGCTTGCTCTGAAAGAGCCGCCGACCGCGATCTTCTGCCAGAACGACCGCACCGCCATCGGCTGCTACGAAGCGCTCAAGGATGCGGGGCTTCGCATTCCCCAGGACATGTCGGTGGTGGGTTATGACGACGAAGAAATTTCACGGCATCTCGTCCCGCCGCTGACGACATCGGTCCTTCCTCATCTTGCCATGGGGCAATGGGCGATCGAACATCTCAACCCGGAAACAACGCCCGGCAAACGCTATCCAATTGCCAAGCTCGAATGCTCGCTCGTCAAGCGCCATTCCGTCGCCGCGCCGCGGGCCGAAGCGCGGCAGATCGTCGATGGTTTAAAGACCTCGCCATAGGCGCCGGCGGCAATGGCCGGGAAGACCTCACGTGTCGGTCGATCCCCCGACAGTGAAGGCGATGCCGACCGCCCGGTTCACGGCCGCCGCAAGAACAGACATATGGGTCTGGCCGGCATAAAGCTCGAATTCGGCACGCAATCCGTCGGCCGTGCTGGCCAATCGCTCCGCCATCTCCTGCGCCAGGAGGATCGTCCGCTCCGCCTTCCTCTTCTCCAGGCGTATGGCGGCATCCTCGTTCCGATATTGAAAGGGGGCCAGCTCATCGCCTTCGTATTCTCCGGCGGACAAATGCAGGAAGGCGGCATGTCCCGGGATAAGTTGACGCCGCGCCTCGTTGTTGAGGATTTCACTGTTCTCCCAATAGATGGTCGGGCTGGCCGCAATCCAATTGGCAAACAGACCCGGACGTTCGAACAGGGCATAAAGGGTAAAGAGGCCGCCGAAGGAATGCCCGAAAAGCGATCGGCACAGCGGATCCAGGGTCACCATCTCCGCAATACGCGGTATCAGCTCGCTCTCGATGAAATCCACCAGTTCACCGGTCCCTCCGATGACCACCGGGGGACCGCCCTCAACGAAAGGCGGATAGGATTTGACCGGCGGAGGACCGAGGTCCCAAGACCGGCGGAGCGCATCATAGGGCTCGTCTGTGGGATAGCCGATTGCCGCGATCACCCCCCAGCCGACATTCGTGCCCGTGGGATAAGGTGCCTGCGTGACCAGGCTGGCCACCGCGAAGGGGAACGTGGCGTTGCCGTCGGTCATCACCAGAAGCGGCCATCCTGCCGCCGGCGGCGTCTGCGCCGGAATGGACAGGAATATGCGGTAAGGCTCGCCGCCTGCAGCCGGGGCCAGATCGAAAAAGCAGGTTCCGGGCATTGAATAGGCGGAGACAGGATGAGTCATGAGAACGGCTTCTGATGTTTGCATAAGAGGACGTATCCCTCTTAATCGATGATGACGTGCGGCACGAAGCGCGACAGGTTGGCGGTTATGCGCGAGCGGTCTTCGCGCACGGCAAGGCCGCAGGCGCGATCACCGACGACCCAGCTGCCGAGCACGGCGAAGCCGCCATCGCTTTCGAAAAGCGGGGCATAGGCCTGGACGACGAAACCTTCGTCGCCGTAATCGCCGGGGGCGGAGATCAATTCCCGGCCATCCCGGAATATCGTGACGTTCTCGCCCTCTCGCGACAGCAGCGGTTTGCGCACATAATCCGTCAAGGCCGCGGCCGCCGGGTCGTCGGCGAAATAGCTGGCCAGCAGGTTGGGGTGATTGGGGTGACGCTGCCAGAGCAGAGGCAGAAGCCCCTTGTTGGACAGCACGGCCTTCCAGGCGGGCTCGATGAAAACATCGCCGGAGCGCGCGAGTTCGCGGGCGAAGGGCTCGCGCAGCATGAATTCCCATGGGTATAGTTTGAAGCAGCGGTCGATCACCCGATCCTGCAGGTCGGTATAACGGCCCTCGGCATCGATGCCGATCTCGCGGATGTCCAGAAGCTCGACGCGATGGCCGGCCTGCACTGCGCAGTCCATCAGATAGACCGTCGTGCCTCGATCCTCCTCATTGTCGGTCATCACGGCGAAGTGGAAGATCGGCCCTTTGGGAAACTGCTCGAACGCCTCGACAAGGCTTTCCTGCAGGGAATTAAACTGGTCCGCATCATTGGGCAGGGCGCCCAAAGCCATCTGGTCGGTCAGCCAGTTGTATTGGAAATAGGCTGTCTCGAACACCGAGGTCGGGGTATCGGCGTTGTATTCGAGCAATTTGGCGGGACCATTGCCATCATAGGCAAGATCGAACCGGCCGTAGAGGTGCCGGTCGCGGCGCTGCCAGGAGCGCTGCACCACATCGCGCAGATCCTCCGGAATGGCCAGCCTGTCGAGCGTCTCTTCGCTGTTGACGATATCGCCGACCATATCCATGCACATGTCGTGCAATTCCTGGCTCGGCTCTTCGATCTCAGTCTCGATCTCATCGAGCGTGAAAGTATAGGCGGCATCGTCGAGCCAGTAGGGCTCGCCATACATGACGTGAAACCCGAAGCCGACGGCGCGCGCCTTGTCACGCCAGTCGGGACGGGCCGGAAGGGTGATGCGCTTCATGTCAGCCGCCGAAACTGAACGACGAACGGCCCCCGAAGCCCTGACGGGCGACGGTGCGGGTGTTGACGTTGACCGGTTTGACGCTCTGGCGCGAGGGCGCGGTCACACTGTCGCTGCCCGCCCCGCCTGAGCGAACCGTCGTTGTCAACGTCTGCCCTGCGCGATTGCGATAAATCGGCGTCGAACCGTAGTAGTAGCCCATGGCCTCCTGGCGCCGGCGATAATCGGAATAGTCGGTGATGTTGTTCAGTGCCGAAGACAGCATGTAGCCTGCCAGGAAGGGCGTGAAGAAGCTGCCGCTGCCGCCGCTGTTGTTCGGGACTGAATTGGCCGGCTGTTCCGTGCATTGGCCCACGCCGTATTCGGCCTCGCAGGCCGCCATGCCGTTGAAACGCGGCGCGGTGGCGAGATGCGCCCGCATGGCATCCTGATAGCCGGCCTGGCAGACCTGCCGGTCCATGCCTGAGGTCACGCATTGGTCGACGGAGGTGAACATGACCTCCGAAGGCGTCTGGTCGCCGCAACCGGATAGCGCCAGGGTCGAGGCTGCGATAGTGCCAAGGGCGAGGAAAGGTCGTCTGTGCCCGCTCTTACGTCTGCGCATCGTTCCCCTCCCCTCAATAGGTCATGCAGGCGGCATTGAGAATACCGATGACCAGTGCGATGCCGCCGCCCCATATGCCCGCGGCGATATCGTCGGCGGTGATCTTCTCATGCAGATCAGGCATGGTGAAATTCGCAATGTAGAAAGCAAGGATCTGCGCCAGAATGCCGATCGCCGCCCAGATGATGTAGTCGATGATGCTGACCGAATTGGCCGCGGCCGAGGCCAGCGGCAGGCTGAAACCGACAAGCGCGCCCAGGAATGCCGTGACGGCGGCGAGATTGCCGGCACGAATGAGCTGGACTTCCTTTTGCGGCGTCAAGAATGTGTAGATCACCGCGAAAACAGCGTAGGCACCAAGACCGATGGCGAAATAACCAAGGAAGGCAGGCAGACCCGCCACGTAATCGAGCATTGAAAAACTCCTCCGTCAAAAATTGATAGGGTGTCAGACGCGGCGGACATCGGCGGGAGCCAGTCCGTAACCGATCAGAAATTCCACCGAGCTTCCCGCCTGGCTTTGTCCGAGGTCGAGATCGCGCTCGACGTTGATCAGCAGCATTTCGCGCGTCGAGCCAAGCGGGCGATAATACAGCATGCAGGTCTGGTGAATGGAGCGTTGCACGTCGCCATCGTCGACCTTTTCGACAAATTCCACCAGTTGCGCGCGTTCCGGCCCTTCGCCCCAGAAGCGGCTATAAAGGATACCGTCGGCATCGTAGGAGGGCTGGCCGATCAGGCCGCCCGGCCCGGTCCAGCGATTCCATTCGCTCTGGCCCGCCGGCACGACGCTGTCCCAGGATTGATAAAAGCTGATGTCGTCGACGGCATCGCCCGGCTGGCCCGACGCCGACATCACCTGGATCATCCGGTGGTCTTCGTCGTAGTAACGCGACAGAACCGTCGCCGCATCGAGCGAAATCTCGCCGTAACCGGCAATGATGAAGGGGCCGCTCCGTGGCAGCGGCATGGCCGGCTCGCCCCCCAAAGCCTCGGCCTCGAGGGAGAGGAAATCGATCTCCAGAGCCCCGCCGATGGCAGCGCTCAAGGGGCCAAGCTCTCTGGGCAAGGGCTTCTCGTTCTTGTCTCTGCCGAACCAGCCGATCATGATACGTCTCCCATTCGAGCCCAAGCGATGGCAGCGGGATCTAGCCGCATTCCACTGATGTAGTAAAGGGTCTCTCCGCCCCGCATCAGCACCTCGTCCCGGCAATTGAGGTCGGTGATGCCCTGGCTCAGCAAGCCCACCAGCGTCACGTTGTGCTGACGCTTGAGGCTCAAAAACACGTCTCCATAGAGCAGCGGTTTTTGCAAAGGCGGGACCGGCAGGGAAAACGCCGTGTCGGTGGAGGCGGCCGACAGCAGCCGTGCGGCGATCTCCGAAGAGCCGGGATCCCGGGCTGCGCGCGACAAGAGCTCCTCGGCGAGCGAGCCCACCGCCTCGACGCGCGGCCGGAGCTGTTTGACCATCTGGGCTGTGCGGTCGTCGGCGAAATAAGCCACGATGTGGGCATTGGGCGCATGGTCTTCGGCAATCAGCACGGCGGCCAGCGTCTCGTCGTCATTTGCGCCGCGTGCGATGATCGCGCGGGCCTGCGCCACCCCGGCCCGCATCAGAGCCTCGGCATCGGCGAGCCGCTCGGTTCTGATATAGTCGGCGTAGTCGCTGGCGGGATTTTCCGCCGGCTCCTTGGCAACCAGAACGCTCATCGGTTCGTTGGCCTGCCGTTCGGCATGCAGCAGCCGCAGCGTCTGGTGTGTCTGCCCCTCCTGCCAGCCGAGGACGATGATATGGCCGGTGCGTTCGCTGTAGTCACCCAATCCGCGCATACGGTTCCTCCAGATCGTGCCGATCGTTGTCAACAATTTGCCAAGAACGGCGGTGAAGATGGCAATGCCGCCGGGAAGAACGAACAGGACGGCAATAGTCCGGCCAAATCCCGATTTTGGGGAAAGATCTCCATAGCCGACAGTCGTCGCCGTCACCATATAGTAGTAAATAAAATCGATCGGATTGCCGACGAGATCGCCTTCGCCGGCCAGCATAAAGAGCAGGTAGGAGGCGGCCAGGTGGATCACGAGAAGAATAAAAAGGGCGGACCAAGCCAATTCGCTGAGCGAGAGATATACACGCCGCAGTAATGAAGCGATAAATGGCACCCGATTCGCCCCCGTTCCCGATGCGTAGCCTAGCGAAATTTATTTAGCGCGCCACCCCTTTAAGTGGCATATCGAATACCCAGATATTTTTCGAAATTCTAACCGATGGAGGACTTTTTGGAGACCTGGAACCTGACCACCTTAACGCGCCTGTTCGCCGCCGATCCGGAGGCACTCGGCGATGTCGACGTCGCCGTACCCGAACAGGGCGACGTCATATGCGTCACTCTCAAGGAAAAAGGCGATCTCGACGTCTTCGTCGCGGTGAGCGGGGAGCGCGACATCCTTGTCAGCGCCGTTCTGTTGCCGTGCAAGGACGTGCCCAATCGCCAGGCCTTCGAACGCATGGTGCTCAAGACGCACAAATTCGTGCCGCTTTCCAGCTTCGGCATCACCACCATCGACGGTGAGGAATGGTATGAATTGTTCGGTTCGCTGTCGGCGCACTCGCCGGCCGACACGGTGGTCGAAGAGGTGGCAATTCTGGCGGCCAATGCCGTCGATGCGGCGCATATGATTGAAGAGTGGAAAAGCGGGGAGATTACAGCGTGAGCACCTGGGGAAAGATTTTCACCGCCATTCGCGGCGGCATCAACGAGGCAGCGGAAGCCGCAGCCGACAGCCAGTCCATGCGCATTCTCGACCAGGAAATCCGCGACGCCGAACAGTCGCTGCGCCGGGCGCGATCCGATCTGGCCGGCATCATGGCCTCCAACAAGAGCGTCATGCGCCGGCTTGAAGAAAACCGCGCGAAGGAGACCAAGGATACCGACAGCGCCCGCGCTGCGATCTCGGCGGGCCGCACGGATCTCGCCCAGGGTCTGGCGCAGCGCATCGCCACCAGCCGTTCCGAAGTGCAGCGCGACCAGGAAGAGCTCGATCGGCTGCTGCCCCGCCAGCAACAGATGCTGCGCACGATCCAGGATACCGAAGCACGTATTGCGCAGATGAAGCGCGAGGTGGAGAACGTCAAAGCCAACGAGTCGCTGCTGCGCGCTCAGTCGGCGATCGCCCATAACCAGTCGGGCATCAATACCCGCCTCGGCAGCGCCGTCGAAAGTCTCGAACGCATCAAGAAACGCCAGGAAGTCACTGCCGGCCGCATCGAAGCCGGTGCCGAGCTGGCAGCGCTCGAAAACGGCGGCGATCTCGATCGTCAGCTGCGCGAAGCCGGCATTGGCGGCTCCAGCCATTCGGCCGACGACATTCTGGCACAACTGATGCTCCCCAAACATTCGGCCGAGCCCGTCTTGCTACCCGCGCCCGCCGATAAGAAAGACTGACAATTCCCGGGAACGGCAGCCTTGCCTGCCGTTCCCGGCATGTCTGCGGATTGGAGCGCCTGCGCGCTTGTTGGTTCGGGCAGCAGGAAGAGTTTATCGTCGTTATGGCGAACATTCCGATCGGTCCCTGCCTGCATCGATGCAGAACAATTCAGTCGGAAATTTGAGGAGGGCGCCGCATGACCAGAAGAATTCCGGCGCGGAGAGACGCTGCCCCTTTCGGCACTGGATGCCGTCGACGCGGGACTCGATGAAGAAATGCGCTAGTGGCTCCGCGTCGGGAATTCGCTCTTCCGATTGCACAATATCGAGCACCATTACGCAGTCTACATTGTCGCTGACGATGCAACCTTCGTCATTGCCGCAGTCTTGCACGAGCGGATGGATATTCCCACGCAGTTGCGGGCAATCGAACGATTGACCGGCAGAGAGTATGAAGCGTTGTTGGGATATCCTCGGTCGAAGTCCTGAGCACGGTCGACATGACGCCGGTCGGCAAAGGCGAGAGCAGGTCGCGATTTCTTAACTGACGCCGAGAAACTGCTTCAGCTCTGCCGTCTGCGGATTGGCGAAGACTTCCTCGGGCCGGCCTACCTCGTGGACGCGGCCCTGATGCATGAAGACGACGCGGCTGCAGACGTCGCGGGCGAACTTCATCTCGTGGGTGACCATCAGCAGCGTCATCCCTTCCGCGGCAAGCTCGCGCACGACGGCCAGAACCTCGGCGACCAGTTCCGGATCGAGCGCCGAGGTGATCTCGTCGCAAAGAAGTGCTGCCGGCTGCATGGCGAGCGCCCGGGCGATGGCGACCCGCTGCTGCTGGCCGCCGGAGAGTTCGTCCGGATAGGCGTCGAACCGGTGGCCCAGCCCTACCCGCTCCAGCATCTTGCGGGCCATGGCCTCGGCTTCGGCCTTCGGGGTCTTCTTGACCACCGTCTGCGACAGCATGACGTTGCCGCCAGCCGTCAGGTGCGGGAAGAGATTGAACTGTTGAAAGATCATGCCGATCTTGAGGCGCAGGGCCTTAAGATGCACTTCGTCATCGAGGAGCTGTGCGCCGGCCACGGAAATGGAGCCGTCGGTGATGGTCTCCAGGCCGTTGATGCAGCGAAGCAGGGTCGATTTGCCCGAACCGCTCTTGCCGATAATGGCGATGACCTCGCCGGCCTGCACATCGAGATTGATGCCCTTCAGCACCTCGGTGGCGCCGAAGCTCTTGCGGACTTCAGTGATTTCGATGAGCGACATTGAGCTTCCTTTCCAGGATCTGGCTGCTTTTCGACAAAGGCCAGCAGAGGGCGAAGTAGATGAGGGCGACGAGCCCGTAGACCGTGAAGGGCTGGAAGGTGGCGTTGGTGACCACGGTGCCGGCTTTCGACAATTCGACGAAGCCGATGATCGAGGTCAGCGCCGTGCCCTTGACGATCTGGACGGAGAAGCCGACCGTCGGCGGTATGGCGACCCTCAGCGCCTGCGGCAAGATGACGTAACGCATCTGCTGCAGCCTAACCATGCCGAGGCTGGCGGAGGCTTCCCACTGGCCTTTGGCGACCGCCTCGACGCAGCCTCGCCAGATCTCGGCGAGAAAGGCGGCACTCCACAGGGTGAGCGCCAATCCCGCGGCAAGCCAGGCCGGCACGTCGATGCCGAAGAGGCCGAGACCGAAAAAGGCGATGAACAGCTGCATCAGCAGCGGCGTGCCCTGGAACAGCTCGATATAATATTTCGCAAGCGCCCTGAATGGCTTGCGCTTGCCGATGCGCAGGAACAGCAGCCCCAGCCCGACCGCGCCGCCGCCGGCGAAGGAGACGAGCGAAAGCAGAATCGTCCAGCGGGTGGCGAGCAGCAGGTTGCGCAGGATGTCCCAGAGGGTGAACTCGATCATCGTGCTTCTCTCCTCGGGAAAATCAAGCCGCCGATGACAGCCAGTACCTGCCGCAGCAGGATCGCCATTACCAGATAGATGGCTGTCGAGACGATATAGGCCTCGAAAGCGCGGAAGGTTCGCGATTGTATGAAGTTCGCGGCGAAGGTCAGATCCTCGGCGGCGATCTGCGACACGACCGACGAGCCGAGCATGACGATGACGACTTGCGACGACAGCGCAGGCCAGATGCGCTGCAGCGACGGGACGAGCACGACATGGCGGAAGGTTTCGAAGCGCGTCATGGCGAGGCTCTCGCCTGCCTCGAACTGACCCTTCGGGGTCGCCTGGATGCCGGCGCGAATGATTTCGCAGCTATAGGCGCCGAGATTGATGACCATTGCGAGGTTGGCGGCGGTCAATTCGGGAAGCTGGAGGCCGAGCGACGGCAGACCGAAGAAGATGAAAAACAGCTGGATCAGGAACGGCGTGTTGCGGATCAGTTCGACATAGGCGGCAACGACAGGTTTCAGCCAGGCCGGCCCGAGTGCGCGCACCCAGGCACAGACGATGCCGAGCGAAATGCCGAGCACTCCGCCGATCGCGATCAGTTCCAGCGTGACCAGTATGCCCTTGATGATCTCAGGGTAATATTGAAGCAGCCAGCCGAATTCGAAATGATAGCTCAAGGAATTGTCCCCTCTTGCGGTGACGAGGGGATGTCATCCCGCCTGCGCGGGATGACATCCGGAAGACCGGGTCGTTCAGAGATCCGACGGGAGATCGGTGCCGAGCCACTTCTGCGATATGGCGTTCAGCGCGCCATCGGCTTTGGCGGCGGCGATAATGCCGTTGACCTTCTCCAGAAGAGCCGCCTGCTCCTTGTTGAGGCCGATGTAGCAGGGCGAGTTTTTGATCAGGAATTTGAGCTCGGGGCGCTTGGGAGGATTTTTAGCGAGGATCGCCGCCGCCACGACGTTGCCGGTAGCGATAGTGTCGACCTGGCCGGATAGGAAGGCCGAGATCGTGCCGTTATTGTCCTCGTAGCGCTTGATCGTCGCATCGGCCGGCGCGATCTTCGTCAGTTCCAGATCCTCGACCGCGCCGCGCGTGACGCCGATGCTCTTGCCGGCGAGATCTTCCGCCTTGGCGACCGAAAGGTCGGCCGGCGCGAACACGCCGTTGAAGAAGGGGGCGTAGGCTGCGGAGAAATCGATCACCTTTTCGCGCTCCGCATTCTTGCCGAGGCTCGATATGACCAGATCGACCTTGTTGGTCTGCAGATAGGGCACGCGGTTGGCGCTGGTGACCGGCACGAGCTCGGTCTTGACGCCCAGTTTCTCGGCAATGAGATTGGCGACGTCGATATCGTAGCCCATCGGCGCCATATCGGTGCCGACGCTGCCGAATGGCGGGAAATCCTGCGGGACGGCGACACGCAGTGTGCCGCGCGCCGTGATGTCGGCGAGAGCATCGGCATGAGAGGCGGAGCCGAAGCCGAAGGTTGCCGCCAGGGTCGCGATTGCGAAGAAGACTCGTCTTGTCAGCATGCGTTAATGACTCCTTTGAAGTTGTGGTTTGCTCGGTCTGAAAGGTGAGGAAGCTGTCTTGGGAGGCAGCGACAGGGAATTGCGCAGATCCGAAAGCGGATCCGGGCGCGCCGTGAGATCGAGGCCCATTTCCACGTCGTCGAGATGCTCGACGGAGAGTTCCGCAGCTCTGACGAAATCGCCCGCCTGCATGGCCTCGAAAATACGGCAGTGCCCCTCGTGAGACTGTGCCGCATGAAATTCGGATTGATAGAGCATGGAAATGAGGATCGTCCTCGCGGTCAGGTCGCGCAGGATATCGACGACGATGGCGTTGCCACTCAATTCGGCGATGCGGATGTGGAAATCGCCCATCAAATAGGTCAGGCGCTGACGGTCGCCCGCCGCCATCGCATTTCGTTCCTCGTTGAGATGCCCGTCGAGGGCTTTACGGCCCTCGTCCGTCAGCGCGCGCATGCTGCGCAGCAAACCAGCCTCGACGATACGCCGCGCCTCATAAACCGCGATCGCATCCTCGGCGGACGGCTCGACCACAAACCAGCCCCGCCGAGGGCTGACATGCACGATGCCGCGTGTCTCCAGGCGCATCATGGCTTCACGGACGCGGGTTCTGGACACGCAGAAGAGCGCTGCCAGCTGGTTTTCGCCAAGGCGCGTGCCGGGCCGGATCTTGGCAGAAAGGATGCCGGAAACGATCGTCGCCTCGATGGACTTCTGCGTGGTCTCGGATGTGTGGCTATCTTGCATACAAGACAGAAAGCAAAGCGCATGCCAAAATCCTGCGCTCAAGATTCTCACGATACCTCGGAGTCTTTGCCTGGAATTTGCCCGCTCGGAATGCAGACTGAACATAAATTGAGCGGGTGCGGGCAACTCGGTGTCAATCCCGATCGGCACCAGCCGCTCACATGGGGGCTTGCTCTCATTGGCCGTGGCCGGACGAGTTTATGCGCGCGAAGTGGCCCAAGGATTGATCACCTCGACACCTGCCGCGTCGAAGGCACTTGTATCGCGCGTGGCGACGACGAATCCCTTCGATGCCGCGATGGCGGCGATATAACCATCCGGAGTAGGGAAGCCTCTGCCCGCGGCTCGGGCTTTGACAGCGAGATCGGCATAGTGTCGTGCGGCGGTGATGTCGAAGGCCAGAATGCGGCCTTCGAACAGCTCCTCCAAACCGTCCAACGCGTCGGATAGTCTTTCCTTGCGTTTGCCGGCCGGGAGCGCGCCAATGCCAAACATCAGTTCGGCGATCGTGACGCTGGAAAGGAAGAGGGTTTCGGCTGCCTGCTCATCGAGCCAGAATTTCACGGCGTCGTCGGGCGCGGGTTTCATCGCCTCGGAAACGACGTTCGTATCGAGGATAATCATTCAAAGCTCATCGGCTTCGCAGGGATTTTGTCGAAAGCCTGGTCCAGAACGGCAAAGTCGTCATTCGTCAGCCCGAGGAGACGGCTCCGTTCGGCGAGCGCGCTGCCAAGACGCAGCCGCGTTTCTGGACGGACGGCAGCTTCGAGGATTTCGCGCATTTCCGCTTCGGCGCTGCGCCCGTGATGGGCCGCGCGCACCTTGAGGGCCCGGTGCGTCGCCTCGGAGAGGTTTCTGATTGTGACTGCGGGCATGATAGCAACTCTGCGTGACCTGATAGCGATGCTGGCAATATAATTGATCTGCCATCATCCTTCAATGCGCGTTGCGTGTATCATGCCGCCGGTTTGACGTCACGGGTTTCTCTTTTCGTTAGTTGAAACTCGAGGTCTTGAGGAATTCCGCGAGCCGTTCGGTCTTCGGATGCACGAACATGTCCTTCGGATCGCCTTCTTCGCAGATGACGCCCTGGTTCATGAAGATGACGCGGGACGAAACCTCGTAGGCGAAGCGCATCTCATGGGTGACGAGCAGCATGGTCATGCCGTCAGCGGCAAGCCCTTTGATGACCTGCAGCACCTCGCCCACCAGTTCCGGGTCGAGCGCCGAGGTCACTTCATCGAACAGCATCAGCCGCGGCGACATGGCGATGGCCCGGGCGATCGCGACCCGCTGCTGCTGGCCGCCGGAAAGCTGACCTGGATAATGGTTCGCGCGGGCGGAAAGACCGACACGATCGAGCCATTTTTCCGCGACGGCGCGGGCGTCCGGCTTCGTCATCTTCTTCACCTTGACGAGGCCGAGCATGACGTTTTCGGCGGCACTCATATGCGGGAAGAGATTGAACTGCTGAAAGGCCATGCCGGTCAGCGCTCGCTGGCGGGCAATCTCCTTCTCGCCCTTGCGGCGGCGCGTTGCGCCGTCGACGCGGTAGCCGATCTCTTCGCCATCGAGGCTGATCGTGCCGCCCTGGAATTCTTCCAGCATGTTGACGCAGCGCAGCAAGGTGGTCTTTCCGGAGCCGGACGAGCCGATGATGGAAATGACCTCGCCTTCTTCAACGGCGCAATCGACACCTTTGAGGACTTCGTGGATGCCGTAAGTCTTGCGCAGACCCTTGATGTCGAGAATGGTCTTGGCCATCGGGGGCTCCTTAGGACGGCAGGGCGGTCTTGCGCTCGACATATTTGCCGAAGTGCTCGATGCCGTAGTTGACGATGAAATAGAGACCGCCGGCCAGGAAATAGAACTGGAGGCTCATGAAATTGCGGGAGATGATCTCCTGCGTGCGCAGGAGAAGCTCGGCGACGCCGATGACGGAGAGCAGCGTCGAGGCCTTCACCATTTCGGCCGCCGTATTCACCCAGGCCGGCAGGCACTGCCGCATGGCCTGCGGCCACAGCACCGAGGTGAAGGTCTGGGTAAAGGTCAGGCCGATCGCCTTGGCGGCTTCGGTCTGCCCCTTCGGGATCGCCTGA
The DNA here is from genome assembly GCF_030053155.1 of Rhizobium sp. BT03. Classification (NCBI taxonomy): domain Bacteria; kingdom Pseudomonadati; phylum Pseudomonadota; class Alphaproteobacteria; order Hyphomicrobiales; family Rhizobiaceae; genus Rhizobium; species Rhizobium sp. BT03. Next base: position 402,278 of record NZ_CP125641.1, on the reverse strand, counting down.
AGCGCGCCGCGGACGATTTCGCCGACATGCGAGGAGCAGAAGATCGCAAGGGCGAGCACGCCGGCGGAAAACGGCCCGAGGTCGAGGCCGACGGCGGCGGAGACATAATAGCTTGCCAGCACCAGCACGAGCACCGGCGTGCCGCGGATGATATCCGTATAGGCGCGCACCGCCACCCGCAAAACCACGCCGCCATAGACGAGCGCCAGGCCGACGAAAACGCCGAGGACGGAGCCCGCGAGGATGGCTAGCAGCGAGATCGACACGGTCACGCCGACGCCGTTGATGATGACGTAGCGGGCGATCCAGAGTTGTTCGAGAAAGGTGTGGGACATCAGGTCTATCTCGGCAGGGCCAGACGGCGCTCGACGAAGCGCATCGCGGCGGCGATGAGGAAACAGGTCACGACATAGAGGGCCGAGGTGACCATCCAGGTTTCTATGACGCGGAAACTTTCGACATTGATCTTGCGGGCGGCAAAGGTCAGTTCCGGCACGGCGATGGCGGCGGCAAGCGAGGTGTCCTTGAACAGCGAGATGATCGTCGAGGACAGCGATGGCAGCACATTGCGCAGCATCAGCGGAGCGATGATGGAACTGCGGATCTGCATTCCCGTCAGGCCGATGGCGAGGCCGGCCTCGGTCAGCCCTCTCGGGATCGACAACAGCCCGGCGCGGAACACCTCGGCCAGATAGGCGCCGGAATAGAGGGAGAGCACCAGAACGAAGCTTTTCATCTTGTCGAGACGCAAACCCATCTGCGGCAGCGCGAAAAAGGCGAAAAGCACCAGAACGAGAATCGGCAGGTTGCGGATGACCGTGACATAGACCCGCGCCGGCACCACCGCAAAGCGGCTTTTGGATGTCAGCGCGAAGGCCACGACAAGGCCGATCGCGGCCCCGATCAGGATCGAGATCACCGCCAGGCCGAGACTGAGCGCAAGCCCGCTCAACAGAAAATCGAAATTGCGCCAGACGGCAGCAAAATTCAGCGTGTAACCCATGCGGGCCGCCCTTTCAGACTAACGCATCGTGCACGATGCGCAGATTCAAAGTGTTGCAGCGTCCTTTGCGCGTCTGGAAAGACGCGCGGCGCTTCAGCGGAGCGGGAGAACAATCCCGCTCCGCGTTGCCGTTACTTGAACTCAACAGGAAAGCCGATCTGCGGCGGCGCCAGATCCTTGCCGAACCAGGTCTTGAAGGACTTGGCGTAAAAGTCGAACTCGACGCCGGTCATGGCTTCGTGCAGAGCAGTGTTGACGAAGTTCAGCCAGTCCTGGTCGCCGCGCTTGACGGCGCAGGCATAGGTCTGCGGATTCCAGCCGTAGCCGGCATCCTTGTAGCGGCCCGGGTTCTGCGTCATGTACCAGGCAAGCGACGACTGGTCCGTGGCGACGGCATCGGCGCGTCCCGACTCCAGCGCCTGATAGATCAGGTCGACGGAATCATACTGATCGACGGTCGCTTCCGGCAAGGCCGCATGCACCATTGCCTCGGCATAGACATTCTGCAGAACCGAGATGGTGACGGAGGAACCGGCAGCTTTGAGCGCGGCGTAGTCGCCATATTTTCCATCCGCCTTGAGCATCAGGCCGACACCCTCGCGATAATAAGGAATGGTGAAGGCGACCTGCTGGGCGCGTTCACCGGTCACGGTCATGAACTGGCAGGTAATGTCGACCTTGTCGGTGGTGATGTTCGGGATGCGGGCGTCGGAGGACTGGTTCACATATTCGATCTTCTCAGGATCGCCGAAGAGTGCCTTGGCGATGATATGGCCCATGTCGACGTCGAAACCCTGAAGCTTGTCGTCGGCGCTCTTGAAGTGCCAGGGCGCGTTGGTGCTGCCCGTGCCGAGGACGAGGTGGCCGCGGGCCAGCACTTCATCGAGCTTGCTGCCTTCGGCCAGCACAGGCGTGGACAACAAGGCGGCGGCGACCAGCGACATCACGCCGGTACGAAAGGAAATGGTCATGGCGTTCCCCTTATGGATGCTTTCCGATTATTCCAGTATAATGGACGCATGTCTGTTTTACTGGAATAACGTATCAAGTGCCATCAAGGATGAATTGTCAATGGGTCATGCCGAAAAAACGCGCAGGGGCGCGCGTGACGATTTTTTTGGCAGTGCAGCATTTTCCATTCGCCTCCGAGGCTGATCGCCTGGCCGCGTTCCGATCGTTTCGGTGAATGGATAGGCAAGCCGCGTCGTAACCGTCGGCGATGTCTTCGTTGTTGGAAACGAGGCAGAAGCCCGACATCCGGAGAAGCTGCCCTCAGCCCCTCAGCACCGCGCCTTTTTCAGACACGAAAGGACGCCGCAGCTTTGATTGGAGCTAAATCAAAATTCTTCCCAATCGGATTTCAGCGCGCCAGCCGCCGATCCGTGCGCCGAGGCCGTGCGGACGACTTTCAAAGCCGCCGGCACCGAAGGATGACGCCCCGCCGGCGTTGACGAAGAGCGTGATTTCGGCGCGTCCTCGAAACGGAACTGCTCAAGAAGCTTGAAGAGTGCCGCAGCCTCCCGGGCAAGGCCATGGCTTGCAGCAGTCTGCTCCTCGACCATCGCGGCATTCTGCTGCGTTCCCTGGTCGACCGTGTTGATGGCCTGGCTGATGCCGCCGAGCGCCACCGATTGCTCGCGCGCCGCCTCGACGATCGCCGTGACGTTGGTATTGATGTCGTGCACCTGACCGGCGATTTCCCGCAGCGCCGATCCGGCATTCGTGACGAGGGCGACGCCGTTTGCGACATGGGAACCGGACGCCGTAATCAGGCTCTTGATCTCTTTCGCGGCTTTCGCCGACCGCTGGGCCAGCTCACGGACCTCCTGAGCGACGACCGCAAAGCCCTTGCCGGCCTCCCCTGCCCGCGCCGCCTCTACGCCGGCATTGAGCGCCAGTAGATTCGTCTGGAACGCAATTTCATCGATGACGCCGATAATATTGGAAATTTCGTGTGACGAGGTTTCGATCTGATCCATCGCTCCGATCGCATCCCGCACCACCTGGCCGGAATGCTCCGCATGGTCTTTGGTGCGCGCCACCAGTTGACCGGCCTCCTCGGCGCGGCGGCTCGAATCCTTGACGGTGGTGGTAATTTCCTCGAGCGCGGCCGCGGTCTCTTCGACGGATGCGGCTTGCTGCTCGGTGCGTTTTGCCAGGTCGTCGGCTGCCGTGCGGATTTCGTTGGAACCGGCCGAAATCGCCTTGGCGTTTTCAGCAACAGTTGCCATTGCGTCCTTCAACTTTTCCGAGGCGCTGTTGAAGTCGGTGCGCAGCCGCTCCAGCGAAGGAATGAAAGGCTTCCGGATCGTCTGCGACAGGTCGCCGTCGGCAAAATTCGTCAGGCAGTAAGCAAGTTGTTCGACATTCTCGACGCGCGCCGTGACATCGGTCGCGAACTTGACGACTTTGAACACCTGGCCGTTCAGGTCGAAGATCGGATTGTAGGAGGCCTGGATGTAGACCTTTCGTCCGCCCTTTCCGACACGCATGAATTCGTCGGCGATCAACTGGCCGCTCGCGAGCTTGCGCCAGAATTCCTTGTAAGCCTCCGATCTCGAATAGTCGGCTTCGCAGAACATCGAATGATGTTTGCCCTGGATCTCTGAAAGCGAATAGCCGAGGGCGGCGAGGAAATTGTCGTTGGCGTTTAAAACTTCGCCGGCCGGCGTGAATTCGATGATCGCCTGAGCGCGCGACAATGCGTCGATCTTGCCCGCATCCTCGGCGGATTTCAGCTTTTGCGCGGTGATATCGGTTGCGATCTTGATGACCTTGACCGGCCTCCCGCGCCGGAACACCGGATTGTAGGACGCTTCGATCCAGACCTCGCGTCCGCCTTTTCCGAGCCGTTTATATTGCTGCTGCTCGAATTTTCCGGCCGACAGCTTCCTCCAGAAGGCCTTGTATTCCGCCGAGGACGCATAGGCGGGCTCGACGAACATGCGGTGATGCTGTCCGGCGATCTCCCGCAACTCATAGCCGAGCGCCCGGCAGAAATTTTCGTTCGCGGTGAGGATTATGCCCGACAGGTCGAATTCGATCATGGCTTGCGAGTTCGATAGAGCGGCAAGAGCAGCGACAGCATTTGCACCACGATCAAGAATGCTCACTCGCAAATCCCCCAGATTTCATGGCAGTCAATTCGGACATGTCGCGAATATTTACCCATGCTTATTAATGGGGATTTAATGATTAATATAAGGTTTAGCAGTCTGCTTTCGTTCTGAAAGGAATGTTGCGCTCATCAGGAGCGAGGTTAAAAATTACTCAGCCGGTTTTCAGTTGCGACATCGCGAGCAGCGTGTCTGCACTTATCGTTGCCGAGCCGGTCAGGATCGAAAGTGCTGTCGACGTGGTGCCCGTGCCGTTGGCGACGTCATACATGGCGGTGAAGCGTTTGATCAGATCGTCGACTTTGTCGGGATCCCCCAGATCCTTGATGTCTATGAAATTCTCGACCATCTCGGCCTGCTTGTCGACGTCCATGTTCGAGACATAGCTGGACAGGTTGAAGCTCGTGGTAAAAAACTCGAAAAGCGCGCTGTCGCCCAGAATGTCGTAGGCGCTCGAAATCTCCGGGGCCTTGCGCTGAAAGTAAAGCGCAAGGCGTACGCCGGTGTTGCTGTCGCCCTGGTCGTCTTCCAGCGTCAGCCTGACATAGGAGTCGATCGTTTCCAGCACGTCGCCGCGCTGCTGCACCGTCCCGGTCGAATCCGCGGAAATATTGCCGTCCTGGTCGAAATTGAACGCGCCGACGAGCTCTGCGAAGCGATTGTCGTCCAGCTTGTTGACGTAACTGTCTTCGTCGTCGAGATCGGAGGAAAACATCTTTTCGAGCTGGTCTGACGTGACATCGTCCGGGTCGAGCCCCTTTGCCTCGAGCGCCAGGGACACCAGGCGATCGTCGGCCAGAAATTCGCTGGCCGTGGTGATCGTCGCCATCTGCTCGCGGAAATAGGTGATCTCGTCATCCGCCGCCTCGGTCGCCTCGGTCAGCTCATCCCCTTCGAGGTAGCGGATCTTGTTCTGCTTGTAATAGGCGGCATAGTCGTCGACGACGGATTCCGACATGGCCTGCAAGGGAACGGTGACGTCGCCATCGCTGTCGAAATTGAATGCTTTGCGAAAGGCGACGAACCGGTCGTCGTCCAGGCTGTTGACATAGCTTTTGGTGTCCGTGGGATCGCTTTCGAGAATCTTCCGCACCTCGCTTTTCGAAACCTCGGTGGAGTCGATGCCATAGGCGCGCAATGCCATCTCCCACATTTCCGGGAGATCGTCGTTGTCGTCATCGTCGTCGTCGGCATTCGACACGAGGAAATCATCGATCGAGGTGACGCTGGCGATGCGCGTCGTATAATTGTCGATGGCATCTTCCGTGTCGGTATTTGCGATCAGCACCTGATAATTTTCGTCGAAGGCCGCCGTGGTCGTGGCGATCTGCTCCGACGTCTGGGCGGTGTCGCCATCGGCGAGCGCGCCGTCCTCGTCGAAATTGAAGGCGTCGTGCAGATCGGACAGGCCGATCGCGTCGGCGATGTCGGCGCTTTTCAGCGCCGCGGAAATGAAGCTGTCGGATTCATCGTCGGTCAGCCCGTAGGCGGTCCTGAGATAGGAAACCAGCTTATCGTCGCTCATCAACTGATCGACGGAGGTGATGTTGCCGATCTCAGCGGCGTAATAGGTGTCGTAAGCCTCTCCGGTTTCGGAAGAAGCAATCGTCGCCGAGGCCACCGCATAACCGCTGGTCACCAGCGAAATCTGGTCTGCCGACATCGCCTCGCCGTCCGTCGAGCCGTCCTCGTTGAAGTTGAAGGCCTTCGCCAGGCTGACATAGACGTCGTCGTCGAGCTGGTTGACGAAACTGTCGGCATCGTCGAGATCGCTCGTCAGAACGTTCTTCAGGAAGCTGGTCGAGGTGTAGTCGGTGCTGAGGCCGAAAGCCGTCAGCACATAGTTCTTCAGCCGCGAACTCGACAGAAGATCGTCGACGGAGGTGATCGACGAGATATTCTCTTCGAAATAATCCGTCTCGTCGTCGATGTCATCGGCCTCGGTCTCGAAGGAGGTCTCGTAGGCATCGAGCAAGTTATCCCGCTGCACATCCGATTGCGCCGTCTTCGTCTCGCCGGAAAATTTGAAGGCGGCGGCGAACTCGGCATAGCGGCCGTCGCTCAAGGAGTTGGCAAAGCTCGATGAATCGCTGAGGTCGCTTTCCAGCACCTTCTTCATGAAAGCCTTGGCATATGTCATGTCTTCAAGGCCGTAGGCCTTCATGGCATAGGAGTAGAGCTTGTAATCGCTCATGAAGTCGTCGACCGTCGTGACCTTGTCGATGTTTTCCTTGTAGTAGGCGCTGTCACGGGCAACCGTCGCCTGGGACGCCACATTGGAGAGGCTGGCGCCGAGATTTCGCGCGACCGCGAGATAGCTTACATAGGTGGAAACCAATGCCTGTCCCTTTTCATGGGCGCACGTCAGCGCGCGCGAAAACCTGCCGGCAGCCGCGTTGAAAAATTTCGATCTTTGCTGGGATGTCGTCGCCGGTCATGGCGATGCGCAGCCACGTTCATGTGGCCGAATCAATTTAGAACTCAATAGTTCTATAATTCATTCAATGCGGAATGGGAAGAGGAAAGCCGAAGGATCGCTTTTTGGGTTTACGAGGCCCTGACGCCGGCGGCGAAGATGGCGATGCAGCGGCGAAGATGGGCAAGCATTTCCGTCCGGCCGGACCAGGCTTGGGCACGCCCTTCCGGCGGCCCCATGCCGCCGAAGATCATGTCCATCAGCATCCGGGCTCCGCTTGCCGGATCATCAAGCGTCAATCTGCCTTCGGCCCGGCGATCGTTCAGCCAGTCGGCGAGGTGTTGGCGGCTGGCAAGCATGCCTTCGCGCTGCAGAATGTCGATAAGCTCCGGAAACTGCGCCGCTTCGCGAAAGACGAGTTGCAGAAAACCGGCGCGATCCGCATCCTTCTCCTCATCCATATCGATCATGAAGATATGTTCGAGGCTCTCGGCGATCGGAAGGTCTTCGGCAGGCCTCGGCAGGTCGAGCATCAGGCGCCGATGCGCGCCGACGACGGCGGCGAACAGCTCTTCCTTGCTCTGAAACAATTTGTAGAGGGTCTGCTTCGAGACACCCGCCTCGGTGGCGACGACCGCGGTCGTACTTCCGGCATAACCGTATTTTACAAAAACGCGGCGGGCGATTTCGACGATATGCGCCCGCTTGTCCTCATCGCTGGAGACTTTCGGCCGGCCTCGCTTGCGCGGCCCATCGGCGGGTTCATCGACACCATCCATGACGATCTAGACCGCTCTACCGCAGCGCATGCCGACGGCCCTGAAAAGCGGACTGCGATTTCTAAGGGATGATTTTTTCGGTTGTCGCATTAATAATTTCGATTTAGAGAACTCATAAGTTCTGTAATGCGTTGCATCCCCACCCTCCTAGCGATGGAGCGCTTATGACGACCATTTCGGCCGCAACATCAATTTCTTCCTATTCCTACAGCAAGAATTCGACGTCAGCATCCCAGGACGTCCTATCCTGTAATACGGTTTCGGCAAAAAAATCAACCGCAACCCAGCAGTCCAACGAAGACTCGACCAACAGTGCCGAGAAACTCATGGCCCAGTTGATGTCGCTGACGATGAACGGCCTCACCGGTCAGTCCGGCTCCAGCGGGGAGCAGGGCAGCGGCAGCGGCGCAGGCACGGACATTGCGCAACTGGACACCGACGGTGACGGTTATGTAAGCAAGGCCGAGTTCGTCGCAGCCCGGCCGTCCGACGTGAGTGAGGATCAGGCCGGCACGCTGTTTGACAGCTTCGACAGCGAAGGCGCAGGCTCGCTGTCGGTCGATGCGCTGAGTGAGGCCATGTCCGCCCAGCAATCGGAACGTGCGGGTGGGCCGCCACCGCCGCCGCCTGAAGGCGATGACGAGCTTTCATCGCTGCTTTCTGATCTCGATACCGATGGCGACGGGCTGGTGAGCAAGGCCGAGTTCGTCGCAGGCCGCCCGTCCGACGTGAGCGAGGATCAGGCCGGCACGCTGTTCGACAGTTTCGACAGCGAAAGCGCCGGCTCGCTGTCGGTCGATGCGCTGACCGAGGCCATGTCCGCCCAGCAATCGGAACGTGCCGAAGGGCCGCCACCGCCCCCGCCCGCCGAGGATGAATCTGCCTCCCTGCTCTCCGATCTCGATACGAATGGAGACGGGCTCGTGACATTGGACGAGTTCATGGCCGGCAGGCCGGAAGACGTCACCGAAAGTCAGGCAAGCCAGCTCTTCGATCTGCTCGACGCGACAGGCACCGGTTCGTTGTCCGCGCAGTCCACGGTCTGATGCAGACACGGAGCCGTCGCCTTTGCGGTTTCTGGAGGGATTGCAAATGAGACGGCCTGAAAGCGGCCCGGCATCGAGCCGGCAGAGCGTCAGCCGGGCCGCTTCTTAAATTCAGATGGTGCGCCGCAACCGGCGCACGACACCAGCGCGCGGATGAGCCGAAGCGCCTATCGCCATCACGGGGTTAGCCCAGACAATCAGATCATCGACGGTGTGGGCGTTGCCCGGCGCCAGCGATGTCGTGCGCCCGAAATCCGGGACCTGGAAGCCCCTCGTCACATGGCATGTTCCCAAGCCTTTAAAGGATCGAGCCATGAGCATTTTTGGAAGCATGAAAACCGCCGTCTCCGGCATGAGCGCACAGGCAAACCGGTTGAGCACGGTTTCCGACAACATCGCCAACGCCAATACCACCGGCTACAAGGCCGTTTCCACGTCCTTCTCGTCATTGGTCCTGCCGTCGTCCTCAGGCAATTACAATTCCGGCGGCGTCCAGACCTCCGTGCGCCAGGCGATTTCCCAGCAGGGCGACATCTCCTATACGACCTCGGATTACGACCTGGCCATCTCCGGAGACGGCTTCTTCATCGTGGAAAGCGCCGACGGCACGCCGGTGCTCACCCGGGCCGGCGACTTCTCCGTCGACAGCGACGGCAACCTGGTCAACGGCGCCGGTTTTACCCTCATGGGCTATTCCTATGATTCAGGCGTGCCGGCCGTGGTCGTCAACGGTTTCGACGGGCTGGTGCCGGTCAACGTCTCCCAATCGGGCCTGAGCGCGATCGCTTCGAGCAGCGCCTATTTCAGCGGCAACCTGAATTCCGAGGCAACCGTCGTCACCGATACGACGACGCTGCCGAGCGCCAACACATCAGGTGTTACCGACGACACGCAGAAGATGTCGCTGGTCGCCTATGACAGCCTCGGCGCCACTGTCCAATACGACTATTATTTCACCAAGACGGGTGTCACGACGGATTCGAGCGGCGCGGTCACCGGAAGCACCTGGGAGGTCGCGGTTTACCGCAACGCCGATGCCACCACCGGCGGCACGACGTCCTTCCCCTACTCCTCCAGTGCCGTGAGCGTCGCGACGCTCTCCTTCGACGCCTACGGCCAGCTGACCTCTGCTGCAGACACCGATATCGTCGATCCGACCACGGCCCAGACGATCACCATGGACTATTCGGACTTCACCCAGCTTGCCTCCGACTTCTCGGCAACGGGCTCCGCCGACGGTCAGGCGGCAAGCGCCGTGAGCTCGGTATCCATCGGTACGGACGGCGTGGTGTCGGTCTCCTATGCGAATGGCACGACGAAGGCGCTCTATCAGATCCCGCTGGCAACGGTCGCCAGCCCCGACAATCTGACGCTGCTCAGCGGCAACGTCTACAGCGCCAACGGAATGTCCGGCGTCACCGTCACCGGCTTTCCGCAGACGAACGGGCTCGGCTCCATTCAATCAGGCGCTCTCGAAAGCTCGAACGTCGATCTCGCCGGCGAGTTGACGGAGATGATCGAGGCGCAGCGCAGCTACACCGCCAATTCGAAGGTGTTTCAGACCGGCTCCGACATCATGGATGTCCTCGTCAACCTGAAACGATAGAGGGAGCGCCTGAATGTCGCTCACCTCCGCCTTGAACAGCGTCCAGAGTATTTTCAACAATACGGGCCAGCAAAGCAGCGTCGTCTCGACCAACATCGCCAATGTCGGCAATTCCGACTATGTGAGACGGGAGGCGTCGATCACGACGTCTCTCTCCGGCGCGCAGGTCGTCAGCATCAGCCGGGCGCAGGAAACTGCGCTCTTGGCGCAATATCTGCAATCGAACTCCAAGGACAGTGCCCAGCAGACGCTGGTGACCGGCCTCGAAAGCCTGAAGTCGCTGATGGGCGGCAATGACTACGAGACCTCGCCGAGCACCTATCTCTCGGCATTTCAGCAGGCGCTGCAGACATACGCCACATCGCCGAGCAGCACGACCGCGGCGCAATCGGCCGTCACCGCCGCGCAGGATCTTGCCAATTCGCTGAATACCGCAAGCGACGGCGTCCAGTCGATCCGGGCCGAGGCCGATGCGGAGATCGCCACACAGGTCTCCTCGCTGAATACGCTGTTGTCGCAGTTCGAGACGGCCAACAATGCGGTCAAGCTGGCGACAGCAACCGGCGCCGATACCTCCTCGGCGCTCGACGAGCGAGAAAAGCTGTTGAAGCAGATCTCCTCGATCGTCGGTGTCACCACCGCCGTTCGCGACAACAACGACATGGCGCTTTACACCTCCGACGGCACCGTGCTGTTCGAGACCGTACCGCGCACCGTCACATTCGCTTCGACGACAACCTACGTCGCCGGAACGGAGGGCAATTCCATCTATATAGACGGCGTCGCACTCGACGCCGGCGAGGGATCGACGACAAGCGCCTCGGGCAGCCTGCAGGCGCTGCTTCAGCTGCGCGACGAAATCGCCCCGACATTCCAGGCCCAGCTCGACGAGATCGCCAAATCTCTCGTCCAGGCCTTCTCGGAAACCGACGGCAGCACCAGCGCGCCCGGGCTTTTCGTCTGGACGACATCAGCCGGTGCAACCGGGGGCACACCAGATGCCTCCGACGATACGACAGGGATCGCCTCCACAATCTCCGTCAATCTTGCCGTCGTCACCAGCGAGGGCGGCGATGCGACGAAGCTGCGCGATGGAACGATCAGCGGCATCACCGATCTCAACAGCTCGGGAGACAGCGGTTTTTCGGACAATCTCGACGCCCTCTATACGGCGTTGACGGAACAGCGCTCCTTCTCCTCGGACGCTGGTCTTTCCACGACGCAAAGCCTGATGGACTACGCCAGTTCCTCGATCGGCTGGCTCGAACAATATCGCAGCGATGCGACGTCGGCCTCCGAAAACACGGCTGCCGCGCTATCGCGCTCCGACGAGGCCTATTCCAACGAGGCCGGCGTCAACCTCGACGAGGAGCTGACGCTCCTCCTCGATATCGAACAATCCTACAAGGCGGCGACGAAGATCCTGAACGTCATCAACGAGATGTTCCAGTCGCTCCTCGACATAGCGAGCTAGCCATGAAAGCCTCTTTTGTCTCATCATCGGCGATGCAGAACGTCCTGCGTCTGACCATCAGCCAGTCCCAAACCAAGCTGCAGCAGGCCTCGACGGAGGCGACGACCGGAACCTACGCCGATATCGGCGTATCGCTTGGCGCCGGCGCCGCAAAGTCGGTCAATCTCACCAGCGCTATCGACCAGGCCGCCTCGTTCCAATCGGGCAATGCCGTCGTCGAATTGCGCATGGATGCATCGCAGACCGCCCTGTCCAGCCTCAAGGATGCCGGTGACAGCCTGGTGACGAACCTGACCGCCCTCCAGGCGAGCCAGGATACGACGAGCATCGCCGTTGCCCTGCAGACGGCCGGTTCGACGATTTCGCAGTTGATCTCGACGGCGAACACGTCGGTCAACGGCGAGTTCCTGTTCGGCGGAACGAACCTCGACAGCCAGCCCCTGACCGATCAATCCTCGACGGTCTCGGCGGCGATCGTGACGGCGCTCGGCGATTATGCAACCGGTCTCGGAAAAGACGTCAATGAGCTGACCGGCGAGGAAATCGGCACTTTCATCACCGACACGGTCGAGCCGATGTTTTCCGAAAGCGCCTGGACGGACGCGTCCACAGGCTGGTCGACCGCCTCCAGCACCGACATGACGAGCCGGATCAGCAGTTCCGAAACCATCACCTCGTCGACCAACGCCAATTCCGAAGGCATGCGTTATCTCGCCCTTGCCTCGGTCGTCGTCTCCGCCCTCTTCGGCCAGGATCTCAGCGCCGACGCGCAGAGCACCGTCGCAACGAAGGCGATCAGCTATGCCGCGCAGGCGACATCGGGCATCGTCACGCAGCAAAGTCAGCTCGGCCTCTCGCAGGAGCGGCTCGAAAAGGCGAATGACGCCCTCGATGCCCAGTCGAGCCTGCTCCAGGGAAAGCTCGTCGATCTCCAGGGCGTCGATGCCTACGAGGCGTCGACCCTCGTCAACCAGCTGCAGACGCAATTGGAAACGGCCTACACGCTGGTCTCCAAACTACAGGGTCTGAGCCTGGTCAACTACCTCTGACGGATCAACATGAAGGAGTTCAAGCGGTTGCAGATACCGACCTTAAGGAAACAGCCGGGCACGGATTGCTCCGAAATCGTGGCGGAAGCCGCTTTTGCGCTTGCCTCCGGCATCATCGATACCATCCCTTTCATCGGCAGCAAACTTGATGAGCAGCAGGCCCGGGCCTGGCCGCGGTCGGGTGTTTTCACCGACGACGGCGTCGAGATGACCGGCACGCCCCCCGAAATATTCGAGCTTTGCGAGCTTCTGGCCGCCCACATCGAGAAAGGCTCGTCATTCGACGTCTTCGAGGTTTTCCACAAGATTGCTCGGATCGAGCGGTTGATCGACTGGCGTCAGGGCGGCTTGCTTTGCCCCGAGTCGGAATACACAAGACATTGATAGAATACGAAAAACAACTTCCGGAAGGCTGCGCGATCGTGCCTGCGCCGCCTGCAAGCACGGCATCGGCCGGGCTTGCATGTCGCCGGTGCGTTGCGGCAGTGTAGGCTTTGCCATAGGGAAGACCAAGGACGATTGCCGAAGTCTGCCGGCAATGGTCTTTCACAGGCCGAGTGTTTTCTTGATGTCAAAGCCGCGCGCGAAGCTTCCGTTCTCCGAAGAGACCCTGCAGGCCATGCTGGTCCGCGTGCTTCGCCCACTGGTCAAACTCGCTCTCGCCTCCGGCTTCAACTTCACCGCTTTTTCCGCCGTCCTTCGCCGGCTTTATATCGAGGTGGCGGAGAAGGAATTCGCGCTGCCGAACAAGCAGCAGACCGATAGCCGCATCTCGCTCCTGACCGGCATTCACCGCAAGGACGTCAACCGGCTGCGCGGACAGGTGCTTGACCCATCGTTCCTGACCGTCGGCGTTTCGCAGACGAGCCGCATCCTCGCCCGGTGGCTTGCCGATCCGCTTTATTGCGATGCCGACGACAGGCCGAGCGCCCTGCCCCGGACATCCGTCGACGGGGGTCCGTCGTTCGAGAGCCTGGTGAGCGACATAACCAAAGACGTCCATCCCCGCTCCATCCTCGACGAGTGGCTGGACAGGGGCATCGCCGTTGTCGACGACAATGGCTGGGTGCGGCTCAACCTTTCATCGATCGTCCCCAATGCCGGCGACGACGCCCGCCGGCATTATTTTACCCGCAACCTTCGCGATCATGTGCAGGCGTCGGTCATGAACCTGATGAACGACCCTCCTCCCTATTTCGAACGCGCCGTCCATTATGATGGGATGTCGCCTGATCTGGCCGCCCGGCTCGACGAAATGGCCCGCGAGGAAAGCATGGCGATGCTCCTCAGGCTCAACAAGATCGCCCATCAGGCCATCAAGGACGATCCCGGCGGCAACAGCCGCTGGATCTCGGGCGTCTACGTCATGACCGAGGAGCGTGAACCGGATCCTCAGGCTGCCGCTTCCGCGACGGAGACAGACGAATGACTCCGTCGGCGATCTCGAGAAGACAGTTTCTGTTGGGCGGGATAGCGCTTCCGCTCCTGCGGGCGGAACCTGCCGCCGCGCAGTCGACGGGCACCAGCGATCATGGAATCGGCGGATCCGGTCTTTCCATCCAGGGAGGCGGAGAGAACGAAGATCACGGTATCGGCGGAACCGGCATCGTCGGCACCATCCAGGGCTTCGGCAGCATCATCGTCAACAATATCCACATACCGTTCAGCGCAAGGACGCCGATCGAGATCGATGGGCGGCGCGTCCCCGCGAGCGCGATGAAGGTCGGTCATGTCGCGCGGGTGCTGCTCACCGGAAAACGCGCCGCCCGCATCACGATCGTCAGCGAGGTCCAGGGCCGCATCGACCGGATTGACAAGACCGGGATAAGGATACTTTCGCAAACCGTCGACACATCAGGTTTGGCGACGAAAGGCCTGCGGAAAGGCAAGCGGGTCGCCGTGTTCGGCATCCGCAAACCTGACGGCACGATCATTGCCCGGCGTATCGAGCCCCGCTCCGTTTCCGATGGCGCCCATGTCCGCGGCGTCCCCGTCAGGAGCGGCAGCCGCGTCCTGATCGGCGGCCTTTCGCTTGGAAGCACGCATGGCTACTTCGCCGGCAAACAAACGCTGGTGCGTCTGAAGGCTATCGCCGATCGGTTGGTGATTACGCGCATTCGGGCCGAACCCGTGGTGCCGGGCTTGAAACGCGGCATCGTCAATATCGAGACTTTCCGGCCAACGGACAGAGGCGCGGCTGGTTCCGGGCCTGGGGGTTCGGCGCCGTCCGGCTCGATGCGGCCCTCTCCCGACGGTCATGGTTTTGTCGATATAGGCGTGCGGGATTCGAGCAGAATGACCGGCTTTCCCGGCGGAGGCGGGCCTGATGGCTTTGGTTCCCGCCCGCCGCACGGCCCTTGGGACGGACCGCGGCCAGATCGCGGGCCTTTCGGCAGAGGCGGCCCAGGCGGGGATTTTCCGGATCCGGACAGGCGAGGCCCGCCATCCGGCCCTGGCGGCCCGCCTCCCGGGTCGCCGCCGCCTCCGGGTCCGCACTGAAAACGTGCATCACCCTCATTGACAAATGGGAAATTTTCCCATTTTATTGCTCTTGCGGATCCTGCTTTGGGTGATTCCAGGAAGGGTTTGCCGATTGGCTAACGGGTTCGCCCCACACCCGCTAGCCAATCGTTTGAGTTTCAGCCGTGTTCACGCGCAATTGCAAAGATGCCCACCGCCTGCGCGATGGGCGCTGTTCGAACCAGATCATCATTGCCCAAGAGGAATACTAAATTGCTTTTGCTGGAACGCGAACCGGAGATGCCGATCGAGATGGACGAGCCGACCATCGTCGCAACCTGGGAAAACCGCACACAAATCATCGAAATCATGCAGAGCGCGCGTGAGATGAGCCAGGAACTCCAAAAGCTTTGGAACGGCAGCGGCCAAACGGGCCGGCTCAGCCAGGCCGATACGGATAGATTGGTCGAGCTGCTGCGCGAGATCGGCGACCTCAATCAAATGCTGATGCGATTGGCCTAACCGTCCCAAGAACAATCCAATAAACATAGAATTATTCCGAACCTGTATCGTCTTATACAACCGAACGATATTGATAATTTTGACCACCGCCGCTCAAGGGAATGTTATCCGCTCTCAGCGCCCGGCGGCCATTCATCGAGAAATTCAAAGCTCTATGCCTTTGTGAATCTCGCGGCTTCCATCGACCACTGTTCCAAGATCGATATCCGTGCCGGCTTGTGCTGAAAGGCGGGCATAGAAGGACATGGCCGGCTCGCGCTCGGCCTGCCATGTCTCATAGTGCTCAAGCGCCCGCTCGACAATCTCTGCAACTGAGCGATTTTCGCGGCGGGCAAGCCGTCGTGCAAGATCACACGCCTTTGCGCTTCGTACGGTAAACCGAGATTCGGCCATGCTGATCTCCTTTCCGACGAGTTTAACGCTCGTCATCCCCGTCGCAGAGACGAAGATAATGCTACCAAAATAGCTATTGCCGCTGATCACCCCAATTTTGGACGCCTGCCGCTGCCCCGGGCAGGCCGATCAACTTCTGATACCCAAAAGAATTAACCATATTTCAGCGTTCGTGCGAAATAATGCGGTACGTAGATCAGGCATCTCGCAAGCGAGAAGCCAAAAGTTATTTGGAGACGAACCTTGGCCTTTACTATTGCGCGCAGTCTGGTGGCGTTTGGTGTCGCCGTTTCAGCCGGCCTTTTCATGTCGATCGGATTGCAGCAATCGGCGCTCGAACGGCTGAAAGTCAACGGCCCGGTTTATGAGCAGGTCGTCTACGGCAAGGATCTGATCGCCGATATCCTGCCGCCGCCGCTGTTTGTGGTCGAATCCTATATGCTCTCTTTCGAAGCGAGCAAATTTCCCGAGCTCACCGACACCAATCTTGCCAAGATCGCCAATCTCAAGGCCGCCTACGACGACCGCCGCGCCTATTGGAAAACCACCCGCCTGCCGCAGGCTTTGAAGGACGAGCTTGAAGATGATGTGCTCGCCAAGGGCGATGCATTCTGGGGGGTGATGAACCGCGAGATCATCCCGGCTTTGAACGCCAAGGATGAAGACAAGGCGCATGGTGCGATCGAGCAGTTGCGCATCGCCTTTCATTCGCATCAGGACGCGGTGGAGAAGCTCGTCGCCAATTCCGACGCCTTCCTGAAGGGCGAGGAGCACAATGCCGCCTCGGAAATCGTCACCTGGACGATCTATGCGGGTGGCGCCGGCTTGGGATCCTTCGCTTTGTTGCTGGTCGGGCTCTACCTCCTGCGCCGCCGGGCGATCGTGCCGCTCGACGGCATGAAGGCCTATATGGGCAATCTCGCGGACGGCGATTTTTCGACCGAGGTTCCCTATGCCAGCCGTTCCGACGAGATCGGCGCCATGTCCAAGGCCGTGGCGGTCTTCCGCAGCAACGCGCTTGAGCGTCAGGACGCGCAGAAGCGCGAGACGGCGCTTCGCGATGCGGAGTTTGAACGCGAACGCAGCCAGATGGCCGACAAAGCCGCCGACGAGCAGGTCCGCGAAACGGTGATCGCTCAGCTGACCCATGGCCTGGACCAGTTATCACACGGCAATCTCGATTGCCGGATCGCCACACCCTTTGCCGCCGCCTACGAGACGTTGCGCGCCAAGTTCAACGACAGCATGGACGCGCTTTGCGCCTCGATGGCCGAAATCGCCCAGACCTCCAAACAAGTGGATAGCTCCTCGGCCGACATTACGAGTGCAACCGAGAGTCTCGCATCGCGCACGGAACAGCAGGCCGCCATGCTCGAAGAGGCCACAACCGCGCTCGACGAGATGAATGCCAAGGCCAAAGACGCCGCCGAACATGCCGGCAAGGCAACCGGCATGATGACTGAGACCCGCACCAGCGCCGAACGTTCGGCGGCCGTCGTGCGCGAAGCGATCGCCGCCATGGAACGGATCGAAGGCTCGTCGTCGCAGATCGGCGACATCGTCAACGTCATCGATGAAATCGCCTTCCAGACCAATCTCCTGGCGCTCAATGCCGGCGTTGAAGCTGCCCGCGCCGGTGAAGCCGGCAAGGGTTTCGCCGTCGTGGCGCAGGAGGTGCGCGAACTCGCCATGCGCTCGGCCAACGCCGCCAAGGAGATCAGGGCGCTGATTTCCACCTCCTCGTCTCAGGTTTCCACCGGGGTGGAGCTGGTCAACCGCACCGGCAAGGCGCTTCAGGAAATCGAAGGACAGGTCGAGCAGGTTGCCGGGCTCATCGCCCGGATCGTTTCGGTCTCCTCCGAACAGGCGGTCGCGATCCGCGAGATCAACGCCTCCGTCAACGCTCTCGACCAGGTGACGCAACACAATGCGGCCATGGCCGTCGAAACCGCTTCGGCCTGCCGCGCGCTCGGCGCCCAGACGCAGAGATTGGAAGGGGTCGTCAGGCGCTTTCAGATCGATGCGGCAAGCAGCATGTCAAGGCCGCGTCAAGCCGCTTGACCGACCGCGGCCTTTCACCTCACTTGTCGACGGTTGCGACGACCGCAACACAATCGCCTGATTTGACCAGGCCCGGGAAATGCCGGGCGCAGAGAATGCCGTCCATACCGGCGCGGATTTCGCGCGGCGCCTCGCCGGTCCGCCCCGTCGGATAGATGCGGGCGATGACGGCGTTCTCAGTGACGGCTTCACCGAGATCGATGACAGGTTCGATAAGACCGCCCTCTTCCGCGAAGGAGAAACAGCGGCCATCCGGCATGTCGAGCCAGGTCGTCGGACCGGCATCGACGGCGCCGGTGACGATCCCGGCATGGCGCAGCACGTTCATGGTGCCGCGCTTGGCGATCGCCGCGTTCTTGGCCGTGGCGGTGCCGCCGCCGCCGAGTTCCGTGGTGATGAAGACCTTGCCCATCTCCTCGGCGGCGGTGTCGTACATGCCCACCGCATCGATCTCCAGCATCTTCATCGAATAGGGTGCGGCAAAGGCCGTGACGAATTCGAAAGCCTTCGCTTCCTGCTGCTTGTTCGACAGGATATGGGCTGCACAGAACGGCAGAAAGTCGAGCGTCTTGCCGCCGGAATGAAAGTCGAGCACGAGATCCGCCATCGGCAGAAGCACACGCTGAAAGTAGTCGGCGATCTTCTCCGTCACCGTGCCGTCCGGCCGGCCCGGAAAGCTGCGGTTCATGTTGCCCCTGTCGATCGGCGAGGTCCGGGCTCCGGCCAGGAACGCCGGATAATTCATCGCCGGCACGATGATGACAACGCCGCTTACCTCCTCGGCCTTCAGCGTACGGGCAAGATCGAAGAGCGCGATCGGTCCTTCATATTCGTCGCCGTGATTGCCGCCGGTCAGAAGCGCCGTCGGTCCCTTGCCGTTCCGGATGACCGTTATCGGGATCATCACCGATCCCCAGGCGGAATCGTCGCGGCTGTAAGGCAGACGCAGGAATCCGTGCTGGACACCCTCGGCGGTGAAATCCACCGTCGCGCTGATCGGCGACGGCCGCAAGCCAATCTCGTTCATGACAGCCTCAATCCTTGACCATCAATCTGCGCGGCACGTTGGCGAAGCATTCGACGCCGCTGTCGGTGATGAGAATGCTTTCGGTCGTTTCGAAACCCATGTCGTCGAGCCAGAGGCCGGTCATGAAATGGAAAGTCATGCCGGGCTTCAGTTCCGTCCGGTCGCCGGGACGCAGGCTCATGGTGCGCTCGCCCCAGTCCGGCGGATAGGACAGGCCGATCGGGTAACCGGTGCGGTTGTCCTTGACGATGCCGTATTTCTTCAGGACCGCGAAGAAGGCATTGGCGATGTCCTCGCAGCTATTGCCGGGCTTGGCGACGGCAAGGCCGGCCTCCATACCTTCGAGTGTCGCTTTCTCGGCGTCGAGAAAAGCCTGGGTCGGCTTGCCGAGGAAGACGGTGCGCGACAGCGGCAGATGATAACGGTTGTAGCAGCCGGCAATCTCGAAGAAGGTGCCCTCGCCCTTCTTCAGCGGCCGGTCGTCCCAGGTCAGATGCGGCGCGGATGCTTCGACCCCGGACGGCAGCAGCGGCACGATCGCCGGATAATCGCCGCCGATGCCATCGACGCCGCGGGTGCCGGCATCATAGATTTCCGCCACCAGATCGCATTTGCGCATGCCGACCTCGATCCTGTCGAAGATGCGCGCGTGCATGGCTTCGACGATCCGGGCGGCATTGCGCATATATTTTATTTCGGTCTCGCTCTTGACCGCGCGCTGCCAGTTGACCAGCGCGGTCGCATCGACGAAGCGCGCGTTCGGCAGATGCTTCTGCAGCGCCGCGAAGGCGGCCGCCGAGAACCAGTAATTGTCCATTTCGACACCGATCGTCAGCTTGCCGAAGCCGCGTTCCGTCAAGATGCCGGCGAGGTAATCCATCGGATGGCGCTCGGTCGACTGCACGTAATGATCGGGATAGCCGACGATGTTGTCATGCTGCAGATAGGCGGTGAACTTGGCGCCGTTGGCATCCTGGCCGCGGCCGAACCAGATCGGTTCGCCCTGCGGCGGCACGATCACCGCCTGGTGCACATAGAAGGACCAGCCGTCATAGCCGGTCAGCCAGGCCATGTTCGAGGGGTCGCTGACAATAAGCAGGTCAATGCCCTTCGCCTCCATGGCGCGCCGTGTCTTTTCCAGCCGCGCGGCATATTCGCCGAGCGAGAATTTGAGATTGGGCTGGGTCATGTTTTTTCCCTTCTTTTCCGTCGGTCAGCTTTCGAATGGGGTGCCTACATTCGCCGCACCGGCGCGGGCGAAGGCGAACGTGGCGATGGCGGTGTCCTGGATACCGGTCCCGGTGAGATCGGCGATGGTGATCTGGTCGTTGCTCATCCGTCCCGGCAGCCTGCCGGCGACGATCTCGCCGAGCTCGGCGAAGACCGCGTCGTCCGCGATCAGGCCGGCGTCGATTGCGTGATGCAGCTCGCCAAGACGCCGCGTCTGCTTCAGGCTGTCGGCGACATAGAGGCCGGCGCCGGCGATGACGGCGGGGGCGATCTCGTTCTTGTGCTCCGCATCCGAGCCCATGGCCGTCAGATGCTGCCCAGGTTCCAGCCACCCGGCCTTAATGATGGGGCTTTCCGCGGGCGTGGTGGTGACGATGAGATCGGCGCCGGAGATTGTCTTTCTCGGGTCCGACATCGCGATGACGGGAAACCCGAGTTTTCCGGTCAATTCCCCCCCGGCGACTTCGGCCTTGGCGGCATCCCGCGCCCATATCCTCGCTTCGCGGATCGGCCGCACCAGCCTCAACGCTTCAAGCTGCAGCCGCGCCTGCATGCCTGCCCCGAAGATGGCAGCCACCGACGCATTGTGCCGCGACAGATGTTTGGCCGCGACCGCGCCGGCCGCCGCCGTGCGTATGTCGGTGAGATACCCATTGTCCAAGAGCAGTGCCTGTACCAACCCGGTCCGGCTCGACAGCAGCACCATCATACCGTTGGTGCTCGGCAGGCCGATCTTCGGATTGTCGAAGAAACCGGGGCTGATCTTGATCGCGAAACCTTCGATGCCGGGGACATAAGCAGTCTTCACATCGACCTCGCCGCGATAGTCCGGAATGTCGAGCCGCAGGATCGGCGGCATGGCGACGGCTTTGGTCGCAAGCGCTGCGAAAGCCTCTTCGATGCAGGCGACCGCATCGCGGTCGAGCCCGACGATCTCTCGCAATTGCGCTTCCGTCAGAATGATCATCCGGCTCATCGCCCACCCTCCCCGAACGTCACCATCTGGCCATTGATCACCCGGCGGTGCTGTTCCATGTCGACATTCCGCCCGGACAGGATCGCAACGACGGGACCGCCGGGGCTGACCTTTCCCACAAGCAGGGCGGCGATGCCGACCGCGCCCGCTCCCTCCAGAATCTCGCCTTCGGCGGCATAAGCGTGACGCATGCCGGCAGCGATTTCCGTCTCCGTCAGCAGGATGACGTCGTCGAGAAGGGCGCTGCACATGGCGAAGGTCACGCGATTGTCGAGGCCGATGCCGCCGCCGAGCGAGTCGGCAAGGCTTGGCAGCTCCTCGACCTGCACCGGCCGGCCGGCATAGAGACTCGCCTTCATCGCCGCGCCCCGCTCCATCGTCAGGCCGATCACCTTCACCTTCGGATTGACGCCCTTGATCGCAGCAGCGACGCCTGCCGCCAGGCCGCCGCCCGAGAGCGGCACCAGAACCGTTGATGCCTCCGGCAAGGCGTCGATGATTTCGAGCCCGAGTGTCCCCTGCCCGGCGACGACGTCAGGATCGTCGAAAGGCGGCACCATCACCAGCCCTTCCTCGCCGACCAGCCGGTCGACCTCCTGCTGCGCCTCGTCCTGTGATTGCCCGACGATGCGAATCTCCGCGCCGAGGCGGCGGATCTCCGAGATCTTGTTCTCCGGCACCAGCCGCGACATGCAGATCGTCGCGACGGCACCTTCAGCCTTCGCCGCATAGGCAAGCGCACGGCCGTGATTTCCTGTGGAGGTGGCGACGACGCCGTGCGCACGTTCTGCCGGCGACAAGGCGAGCACTGCGTTCGTCGCCCCGCGCAGCTTGAAGCTGCCGGTCGTCTGACGATGTTCGAGCTTCAGCCAGACGGGAACCCCCGCAATGTCGCTAAGCGCCGCGGATTGCACCATCGGTGTTTCGACAACCCGGCCGGCGATCCGCCGCGCCGCCACGCGAATATCCTCCAGTGAAATGGGTAAGGTGCTCGCCATGATCTTAGCCTTCCCCGTAGGGCTTGGTCATCAATTGACCGAGTTCGGGCCGAGCGTGGTCATCGCCACAAAGCCTCAGGCAGGCCCAGGCGGTTGCAAGATTGCTGGTGACCACGGGCTTGCCGGTCTCCGCTTCGATGCGGGCGGCGATCTCGGCTGCGCGCACCGCCGTGCAGGAGATGAACAGCGCATCGGATTGCGGCGCCAGTGCCTCAAGTGCGAAGGCTGCAATTTCATCCGGCGCGATCCGCGCCATTTCACGATCATCCGTCAGGCCGAGACAGGTGAAGCGGTCGATGTCGAAACCGAGATCCGCAAAATAATCCGCCATCGGCCGGCTGGTCTCGATCGTATAGGGCGTCAGCACTGAAATCCGTCTGGCGCCGAGCGCCGTCAGACCTGCCGCGGCCGCCGCCGTCGGCGTCACCACGGGAGTGCCGGGTTTGGCGGCATGGATCGCCGCTTCGATGTTGCGGTCGCCGATGACGACCGAGGCGGAGGTGCAGGAATACATGACGGCATCGAGCGTCTCATCCGGAAGGATCAGCACAGCACCTTCCGTCAGCGACGGCTGCATCTTCAGCAGGTTTTCCGGTGTGACCGGATTGGCGTAGCGGATGCGGCTGACATAGACGCCGATGCGGTCGCTGGCGACCATGCGCCGGAAATCGACTTCCGTCGTATGGTCCGTCGCCAGGATGATCAGGCCGATGCGCTTTTCGAGCGGCCGGTCATCCAGTCGCGGCAGCCGGCCGGCGGGGATGATTTCGATCTTTGCTGTCATGGTCAGTCATCCATCCTGGCGTAGCGTTCCTCGAGCCAGCGCAAGCCCACGACCGAGATCAGGCTGATGACGAGGAAGAAGACCCCGACCAGCGTCATCGGCTCGATGTAGCGATAGTTGCTGTTGGCGATGCTCTTGGCCTGGTTCATCAGCTCGAGCACGGTGATCGCCGAAAGCAGCGGCGTTTCCTTGAACATGGCGATGAAATAATTGGCGAGCGCCGGGATCATCGGCGGGATGGCCTGCGGCAGGACCACATGGATCCAGGCCTGGCGCGTCGTCAGATTGGTGGCCCTGGCTGCCTCCCATTGCCCGCGCGGCACATTCTCGATGCCGGCGCGGTAAACCTCGGCGGTATAGGTCGCATAGTGAATGCCCATGCCGATGACACCGGCGGTGAGCGGCGACAGCCGGATGCCGATATCCGGCAGCACGTAGAAGATGAAGTAGAGCTGCACCAGCAGCGGCGTGCCGCGGATGAATTCCGAGACGAAACCCACCGTCCTGGAAATGGCGGCGACCGGGGACCGTCGCGCAATCGCCAGACCGAGGCCAACGACCATGGCGACCGCGGCGCCGAGCATGGTGGCAAGAATGGTGATCTTGAACCCTTCGAGAAGGGTCGGCATGATCTGCCAGACGAAGTCCCAATCCCATTCCATCCGATCAGGTCCTTATGCCGTCGAGGCTGCGGGCCATGCGCCGCTCCAGCCAGCGCATCGCCGCCGAAATCGCCAGGGCCATGAGAAAATAGAGAATGAGGATCGTCGCGAAGGGCACCAGCGTATTGCCGGTCTGCGCCCGCACCACCTGGGCCTGAAAGGTCATGTCCGTCAGCGAGATCAGCGATACGACGGCGGTACCCTTCAAAAGCTCG
Organism: Rhizobium sp. BT03; assembly: GCF_030053155.1. Taxonomy (NCBI): domain Bacteria; kingdom Pseudomonadati; phylum Pseudomonadota; class Alphaproteobacteria; order Hyphomicrobiales; family Rhizobiaceae; genus Rhizobium; species Rhizobium sp. BT03. The sequence goes on along the minus strand of NZ_CP125641.1, from coordinate 378,461 downwards.
ATCGCATTGTTGCAAAAGGTCGGCAGCATCAAGGGCAGCGCCTGCGGCAGGATGACGTAGCGCATGCGCTGATAGCGCGACAGGTTGAGCGCGACGCAGGCTTCCGACTGTTCGCGCCCGACGGCCTTGACGGCGCCGCGCACCACTTCCGCCGCATAAGCGCCGACATTCAGCCCAAGCGCCAGCACGCCCGCCTGCAGCGGCGTCAGGGTCAAGCCGGCAAAAGGCAGCACGAAGTAGACCCAGAAGAGCTGCACGAAGATCGAAGTGCCGCGGAAGAACTCGATATAGGCCGTCGCCAGTGCCCTGACGGCAAAGAAGCGCGACAGGCGGCCGAGGCCCGCCACGAAGGCCATGACAAGCGCCAGCGCAGAGCCCATGACCGTCAGCTGGAGCGTCACCAGGGCACCCTCGAGGATCAGTGTCAGATAGCCGGACCATACCGACATCGGCAACTCGCTTCTTTGGAGATCGTGCGGATCAGACTGGCCATGGCAGCGCGCATGGCCAGTCGCTCACATCAGGTTACTTGGCTGCGGCGCAGAGCTTGTCGCGGCTCGTCGACATCGCCGCCTTGGCCGAGAAGCCGTAGGGTTCGATGATCTTGGCGAATTCGCCCGATTCCTTCAGCTTCTTCAGCTCGACGTCGAAAGCATCGCGCAGCGCGACGTCCTGCTTGCGGAAGGCGGCGCCATCGCAATAGACCGGTGCATTGACGACGGGAGCGACGGTTTCGAGATTGGGATCTTTCGCCTTGGCCATCAGGTCGTGGATCGACAGAACCGGCAGCGAATAGACGTCGATGCGGCCGTCCTGCAGCATCTTGATGCCGCTCTGGCCATCCGGCACGACGATGACGCGATCACGCGGCACGCCGGCTTCGAGCGCCAGCTTCTCCTCGGTGCCGCCGCCTGGCGCGCCGATCTTGGCGTCCGGATTGTCGGCAATATCCTTGTAGCTCGTCAGCCTCAGCGGGTTGCCCTTCTTGAGAGCAAAGGCTTCGGCGTCGCAGAGGATCGGTTCAGAATAAGCGACGGCATTGCAACGCTCCGGCTTCATGAACAGGCCGGCGGTGATCGCGTCATGGCGGCCGGCCTGAAGGCCGGGGATCATCGCGCCATATTCCGAGATCGAGGCGACCACTTCCTTGACGCCGAGCTTTTCGAAGATCACGCGCGCCACATCGGGCGCAGCGCCCGACACCTTGCCATCGGCACCGACGGCCGTGAACGGCGGCTCGTTGGCGATGGCGATGCGGGCAAAGCCCTGCTCCTTCAGTTGCTCGAGCTTGTCATCAGCGCCGGATGCCGGGCCGGCCGCCGCGACCAGCAGCACCGACAGGCTGACGGCGCTCAAAACATATCCTGCTTTCATCGTTCCCAACTCCTCTGGCTTTCCTTTGAGTTTGTTCTTTGCGGGCAATGTCTGAGGTCAGACGCGGTGCCCCGCCGCTATGATCTTGCGCAGGAAGGTCTGCGTCCTTTCCTGCGTCGGATTGCGGAAGATGTCGCCCGGCTTGCCTTCCTCGACGATCCTGCCGCGATCGAAGAACAGCACGCGGTCAGCGAAATCATGGGCGAAGCCCATTTCATGGGTGACGAGAAGCATGGTCATGTCGGTCTCGGAGGCCAGCCGCCGCATGACGTTCAGCACCTCTTCGACCAATTCCGGATCGAGCGCCGAGGTCACCTCGTCGAACAGCATGATCTTCGGCGACAGGGCCAGCGCCCGGGCGATGGCGACACGCTGCTTCTGCCCGCCGGAAAGCTGCGCCGGGACGCTTCTCGCCTTGTCGGCCAGGCCGACCATATCGAGAAGCTCCATCGCCCGCTTTTCGGCCTGCGGGCGCTTGATGCCCTTGGTCAGCATCGGCGCCAGCGTCACATTGTCGAGGACGCATTTATGCGGAAAGAGATTGAAGTGCTGAAAGACCATGCCGATCTTCTCGCGCATGCGATGCAGATGCCGCTCATCGGCCGGCACCAGACCGCTGCCACGCGGCATGTGGTAAAGCTGTTCACCGTCGACCTCGATATGGCCGCCGCTGATCGTCTCCAGCGTCATCAGGATGCGCAGGATCGTCGTCTTGCCGGAGCCGGACGGCCCGATCAGCGCCAGCTTCTCACCCGGCATGACATTCATCGACAGCCCGTCAAGCACGGTCAGCGGGCCGTATCTCTTGACGATGTTGTCGATGCGGATGATGGGCGCGGGCATTCATGTCTCTCCCTGTTGAGACAAGCAATGACCTAACGATGACGGCGCATCGAAATCATGTCAATTCGCAAAATAATATCATGACAATTATTCTGAGAATGCCCAAGTGGGGGGCAATGGCATCAAATCGCCAGCAGCAGCTCTTCCGGATTTCCCTGCGCCAATGCGGCGACGATCCCAAGACCGGTCCGCAATTCGCTTTCCGTCGTCGAACCGAGCGAGATACGCACGGCCGGCGTCGAGCCCTGGTCGGCGGTGCGGAACGATTTGCCGGGCGCGATCGCCACCCCGCGCAGCCTGGCCTGCGAGACAAACCCGTCCTCCGCATGGTGGCCGGAGAGCGGCAGCCAGACGTGCAGGCTTTGCGGATGCGCCCGGTAAGGCAGCCCGGCCAGCATCTCCGCCGCGATCGCGTGGCGGCTCGCAAGGGCGCGGCGCTGCCAGTTGACCAGCTCCATCGCCGTGCCGTCGCTGACCCAGCGGGTGGCGATCTCGGCCATGGCAGGCGTCGCCATCCAGCTGGAAACGAGATGCCGGTTGGCGACGGCAGCGACATAGCGGTCGGGGGCGACGAGGTAGCCGATCCTGAGGCCGGGGACGGTGATCTTCGTGAAGCTGGTGACGTAGAGCGTCCGCTCCGGCGCGAACGCCGCCATCGGCGGCGCGCGGTTCTCAACCATCGGACCGAGAATGTCGTTTTCGATGATCGCAATGTCATGCTTGGCGGCCACGGCGGCCAGCGCCTGCCGGCGCTCGGCGCTCATCAGCGCCGCCATCGGATTGATCACCGAGGGCTGCAGAAAGATTGCCCGGATCGGCCCCGTGCGGCAGGCTTCGTCAAGCGCCTCCGGAATCATGCCCTCCTCGTCGATCGCCAGCCCTTCGAGGTGCAGGCCGAGATAGCCGCAGAGCGGCACCAGCGTATGGTGGCTGACCGCTTCGGTCGCAATCGTCGAACCGGGCGGCGCGACGCTCATCAGCGCCACCGTCATGCCCGAGGTCGCGCCATTCGTCACGCTAACGTTCAGCGGCGATACCTCGAGCCCACAGCGCGCCAGCCATTCGGTGGCGACAGTGCGGTGACGCGGGAACACCATGTTCGGCCGGAACGATAGGGCCGAACTGGAGGGCAGGTTTTCCGAAAGCCAGCCGAAGGCCTGGCGCAGCCTTTCCAGATGGATCTGTTCGCAGACCGGCTTCAGGATCGACAGATCGATCACCTCGCCCAGCCGCTCCGGCAGATAAGGCGGCTCCGGCTCGCGCGGCCTGGTCTGGACGAAGCTGCCGCGGCCGATCTCGCCCGATATCAGCCCGCGGCGGCTGAGCTCATCATAGGCGCGGCTCACCGTCTGCACGGAAAGATGCAGATCATCCGCCAGCTTGCGGTGCGGCGGCAATTGCGCCCCGTCGGAAAGCTTGCCGTCGGTAATCGCATTGGCGATCTGCTCGGCGAGCGAGAGGTAGGCCGGCCGGCGGAGTTGCGAGGGATCGGGGCGCCACTTTGTCATGATTTCAACACTGCTGAAAATCAGTTCAATTGACAATGCCAAAATGCGCTCCCATTGTCTTTTCGCCGCGTTTGAAATGATTTCTTTCCAAAGAAAGCACCATGAAGCTCGACGCCATCGACCTGCGCATTCTCGACGCCGTCCAGCGCGACGGCCGCATCACCAAGCTGGCGCTGGCCGAAAAGGCCGGGCTATCGCCGACACCATGCTGGATGCGGCTGCGCAAGCTCGAAAAGGCAGGCGTGATCACCGGCTACCACGCCCGCATCGCTCCACGGCGCATCGCGCCGGTTGCCAGCGTCATGATGGAGGTGACGCTCGCCAATCATCGCCAGGCGGATTTCGAGCGTTTCGAACGCGCCATCGCCGCAATTCCGGAGATCGTCGCCTGCTGGTCGGTCGGCGGCGGCGTCGACTACATCCTGAAGATCATCGCCCCCGATATCGACGCCTATCAGCGGCTGGTCGACGGGCTTCTCGACCGCGAACTCGGCATCGACCGCTACTTCACCTACATCGTCACCAAGACGGTGAAGGAGGAAACGGTGCTCCCGGTCTCTTCCTTCACCGGATCAGATGAATAACAGACCGCGCCGTAGACAATCTCTCTGCCACGCCACCGTTCTTTAGACCGTCTCTCTTTTTTCGCCTCCACCAACAGACAATCTCTCGCCCGCTCCCGTGGAAGACTTAGTCATCGCCACGAGGAGACTGGACATGACCGCCGTTTTTGCCCGCCCCGCCTATCATGATGCGCTGTCGCGGCTTTCCGATCGCCATCTCCTGCGCGATCTCGCCTATGTCGGCGGCCGCTGGATCGCCGGCAAGATCGGCGAAAGTTTCGAGGTTACCGATCCGGCCTCCTCAGCGACGCTGGCTTGGGTGGCAAGCCTTGGCACGGACGAGACAGAGGCGGCGATCGATGCAGCGTCAGAGGCTTTTGCCGGCTGGCGTGCCATGCTGCCGCAGAACCGGGCGGCGATCCTGCGGAAGTGGCACGCGCTGGTGCTCGGGGCCAAGGAGGATCTAGCGCTGATCATGACGCTCGAGCAAGGCAAGCCGCTGGCGGAATCGCGCGGCGAGATCGATTACGCCGCCTCCTTCCTCGAATGGTATGCCGAGGAAGGCAAGCGGTTGAATGCCGAAAGCGTCACCAGCCATCTGCCGGACGCGGAAATGATCATCCGGCGCGAGGCGCTCGGCGTCGTCGGCATCGTCACACCCTGGAATTTTCCCTCGGCCATGGTCACGCGCAAGGCTGCCGCCGCCCTTGCCGCCGGCTGCACGGTCGTCGCTCACCCCTCTTCCGAGACGCCGCTTTCAGCACTTGCCCTTGCCGAACTCGGCGAAAGGGCCGGCATTCCCCCAGGGGTCTTCAATGTCGTTACCGGCCAAGCCGCGCCGATTGTGGGCGCGCTCTGTGAAGACGTCCGGGTGCGTGCATTGAGCTTTACCGGTTCGACAAGCATCGGCAAGCTTATTGTCAGCCAATGCGCGCCGACCCTGAAGCGGCTGGTGATGGAACTCGGCGGCCACGCTCCGCTGATCGTCTTCGAAGACGCCGATATCGCCAAGGCGGTCGAAATTGCCGTCAACGCCAAGTTTGCCACATCGGGCCAGGATTGCCTTGCCGCCAACCGGATCTTCGTCCAGCGGCGGATCGCTGACGACTTCGCCAAGGCTTTCGCCGCCCGCATCGCCGCGCTGAAGGTCGGCGCCGGGCTTGAGGATGGCGCCGAGATCGGGCCGCTGATGCATGAGCGCGCCGTCGTCAAAGTCGAGGAACAGGTCGCCGACGCGCTGGCGCGCGGCGCCCGGCTCGTCACCGGCGGCAGGCGCCATAAGGCCGGCCGGCTGTTCTACGAGCCGACGCTTTTGACTGATGTGGCGGCGAATGCGCTGATCATGCGCGAGGAGACTTTTGGGCCTGTGGCGGCACTGACCACGTTCGACACCGAAGACGAGGTCGTCGCCCGCGCCAACGATACCGAATACGGCCTCGTCGCCTATATCGTCACGGAAAACGGCGCGCGGCAGATGCGCCTCGGGCGGGCGCTGGAATACGGCATGGTAGCGGTCAACCGCGTGAAGATCACCGGCGGCCCGATACCCTTCGGCGGCTGGAAGCAATCAGGTCTTGGCCGCGAGGGCTCACGCCACGGGCTCGAAGCCTTCACCGAGCTCAAATATCTCTGCATCGACACCGCCGCTTAAAGCTCTTTGTTTTCATGCATGTCGTTATCCCGGAACCGCGGCACACTTCCGGGCGACATGCACTAAGCCGCCCATTTCAAGAAGAGGATAGGACATGCTCGATAAAAGCAACGAACTCACCGCCTGGGACCGCGATCACTTCTTCCATCCCTCCACCCATATGGGCATGCATGCGCGCGGCGAGACGCCGACCCGCGTCGTCGCCGGCGGCGAAGGCGTCTACATCACCGACACGACGGGACGCAAAAGCCTCGACGCCTTTGCCGGGCTCTATTGCGTCAATGTCGGCTATGGCCGCCAGAAGATTGCCGATGCCATCGCCGAACAGGCGAAGGATCTCGCCTATTATCATGCCTATGTCGGCCACGGCACGGAAGCTTCGATTGCGCTTTCGAAGATGATCATCGATCGTGCGCCTGCTGGCATGAGCCGCGTCTATTTCGGCCTCTCGGGCTCGGACGCCAACGAGACCAACATCAAGCTCATCTGGTACTACAACAACATTCTCGGCCGGCCGGACAAGAAAAAGATCATCTCGCGCTGGCGCGGTTATCACGGCTCCGGCGTCATGACCGGCAGCCTCACCGGCCTGGCGCTCTTCCACAATGCCTTCGACCTGCCGCGCGCGCCGATCCTGCACACCGAAGCGCCCTATTATTTCCGCCGGCCCGACCGCGCGATGGACGAGGAGCAGTTCTCGCATTATTGCGCCGACAAGCTTGAGGAAATGATCCTCACCGAAGGTCCTGATACCATCGCCGCCTTCATCGGCGAACCCATTCTCGGCACCGGCGGCATCGTGCCGCCGCCGAAGGGCTATTGGCAGAAGATCCAGTCCGTCCTCGACAAATACGACATCCTGCTCGTCGCCGACGAAGTCGTCACCGGCTTCGGCCGTCTCGGCACGATGTTCGGCTCGGATCATTACGGCATGAAGCCGGATCTGATCACCATCGCCAAGGGCCTGACCTCCGCTTATGCCCCGCTTTCCGGCAGCATCGTTTCGGACAAGATGTGGCAGGTGCTGGTGCAGGGTTCCGATGAATTGGGAGCAATCGGCCACGGCTGGACCTATTCCGCCCATCCGATCTGCGCTGCCGCCGGCATCGCCAACCTGGAGCTGATCGACGAACTCGGCATCGTCGAAAATGCCGGCGCGACCGGCGCCTATTTCCGCTCGGAACTGGTAAAAGCGGTGGGCGGCCACCGGAACGTCGGCGACGTCCGCGGCGACGGCCTGATGGCGGCAATCGAATTCGTCGAGGACAAAGACGATCGAAAATTCTTCGATGCCGGCCGCAAGATCGGGCCGCAGGTCGCCGCCGCTCTTCTCGAACGCGGCGTCATCGGTCGCGCCATGCCGCAAGGCGATATTCTCGGCTTTGCGCCGCCGCTCTGCCTCACACGCGAAGAGGCGGACGTCGTCGTCAGGGCGGCAGCGGAGGCGATCGAAAGCGTTTTCAAGACGATCTGAGGAGAAGCCGCATGACGATCCCGGAAAAGATGGCCGCCGTATTGCTGACCGGCCATGGCGGCCTGGAGAAGCTCGTCTATGACAGGGACGTGCCGGTCCCGACACCAGCGGACGGCGAGGTTCTGATCCGCGTCACCGCCTGCGGCATGAACAATACCGATGTCTGGGTACGTCAGGGCGCCTACGGCACCGAGGACGATCCATCCGCCGTCTCCACCTGGCGCAGGCAGGGCAATACGCTGAGCTTCCCGCGCATTCAGGGCACGGATACGGTCGGCCATATCGTCGGCGTCGGCGCCGGCATCGATCCGGCGCGCATCGGCGAACGCGTCATGGTCGATTTCTCGATTTACAATCGCGACGACGACAGCCTCGCCGACATCGACTACATGGGTCATGGCCGCGACGGCGGGTATGCCGAATATATGGCGCTGCCGGCCGAAAACGCTCATGTCGTCGCAACCGATCTGGCCGACGTCGAGCTCGCCACCTTCTGCTGCGCCTATCTGACCGGCGAGCGCATGCTGGAGCGGGCAAGGCTTGCCGCCGGCGAGCGCGTCCTGGTGACCGGCGCCTCCGGCGGTGTCGGCTCGGCGATCATCCAGCTTGCGCGTGCCCGCGGTGCCGTCCCGATCGCCGTCGCCGGTCCCGGCAAGGAGGCGGCGATGCTCGAGATCGGCGCCGAAGCGGTCGTCACCCGCGGCAAGGGCGATCTGGTCGAAGCCGTGCATTCCGCCAGCCGCGGCGAGCCGATCGATGTCGTCGCCGATCTCGTTGGCGGGCCGCTGTTCAACGACCTCCTGAAGATCCTGCGCCCCGAAGGCCGCTATACCACGGCCGGCGCGATCGCCGGCCCGGTCGTCCAGCTCGACCTCAGGACCATGTATTTGAAGCAGTTGGAACTGCACGGCTCCAGCCAGGGAAGTCGCGCCGATTTCCGCCGGCTCGTCGGCTATATCGAAAGCCGGAAAATCCGGCCCCTCGTCGGCGGCGTCTACCCGCTGTCGGAATTCCACCGCGCCCAGACCGATTTCATGGCGAAGAACTTCGTCGGCAAACTGGTCGTGGTTCCCGACCAGAGATAGCGCGGTCTGCGATCATGCGCGCCGCCGAACCTTATCGGTTTTGCGGCGTTTCACGGCCATGGACACGGGCAAAACGACATACCTCACCGCTGCCGAGCTCGGGCGAATTCGGCGCGCTGCCGGCATAGCCCGTCTGATGGATACTGCGGTCCGATTGCCGGTCGTCGGCGTGCGGATCGGGGCGGACTCGGTGCTCGGTCTCATCCCGGCGGTGGGCGACATTGCCGGATCGCTGATCGGTCTTTTCATCATCGACGACGCAAGGCGGCTCGGCCTTCCCGCTCACAAGCTCGCCCGCATGGCGGTCAATCTCGGCGTCGACGCCGCCTGCGGGACGGTTCCCCTGATCGGCGATATTTTCGATGTCTATTTCAAGTCTCACCGCCGCAACGTCGGCATCATCCTCGACCACTTCGGCGTGAGCGAGGACGAGCTGAACCGGCACATCTGACGAAGCCACCCTGAACCGGAGCGTCTTGTCTAAAGCTCGGTCAGTGCGCCGGCCGTCTTCACGGCGTGATCAAGAACATATTGCAGCTTGGCCGCGTGGCCGAAGCCCGGCTCATCCGGCTGCCCCTTTTGCACGGCGTTAGCAAATCGCTGGAAATTCGTGAGGACCGGTTTGACCTCGATCGTGCGCCAGATCGCCTTGTCGGCATCGGCGCCTTCACAGGTTCTGAGGGTGGAGCCTTCAGGCGTGTGCACCACCTCCAGGGCGCCCTTGTCTCCGTGCAGACGCAGCCGCAATTCGTTCAGGTGGCCGGTCGCCCAGCGCGTCGCATGGATGACGCCAGCTGCACCGTTTTCCAGTTCGGCCATCATCAGGAAACTGTCGTTTGCGTCGAGATCATACTCGCCGATGCGGTTCCCGGGGCCCTTGTCGAACACCTTGAGATGCGATGCCGCCGCCTTGACGTCGCTTCCGGCGGCAAAGACCGCGAAGTCGAGGATGTGGATACCGACATCGCCCAGCACCCCATTGGAGCCGTGCTTCGTCGACAGCCGCCAGAGCCATTGCGATTCCTTGGTCCAGTCGCCCCAGGCCTTCGAGACCAGCCAGCTCTGAAGATAGGACGCTTCGAAGTGGCGGATGGCGCCGAGACGCCCGTCCAGCACCATCTTGCGGGCGGCTTGCAGCGGCGCCACATTGCGATAGGTCAGGTTTACCATGGTGACCTTGCCGGAGGCCACCGCAGCCTCGGCCATCTCCTTGGCCTCTCGGTAGTTGACCGCCAGCGGCTTCTCGCAGAGCACATGCTTGCCGGCGGCAAGTAACGTCATCGTCGTGGAATAGTGGGCGCGGTCTGGCGTGACATTGGTGACGGCGTCAAACTCACCCCAGGCAAGGGCGTCATCGAGCGACGTGAACGTCAGCGGGATAGCATGCCTGAGCGCGAAGGCCCGCAGCCGAACGTCGTCGGTATCGACGGCCGCGACGATTTTGACGCCGGCGATTTCCGAAAAATGCATGGCATGGGTGTTTGCCCATCCTCCGGTACCGAGAATGATCAAGCGCATTCTTTTTATCCTCATGATTATCAATCAAAGCGTGAGCGGCCGCGAGATCATCGCCGCAGCTTGCTAGGCCGAGCGAGGCGCCCGCGCCCATGGCGTCTCATCTCTCAGCGGTAACCGGCTTCGCCGGCCTGGTGCAGTCTCGGGCCACGTTCGACGATCGGCTCCAGCGCCTTTTCTACCGGCACATTTGGAGCGTCGGTAATACCAGTCAACGCTGCTTCAGGGTTATAGGCCCACTTGACGCCGTTGATCAGCACCTTCTGGATGGTGGCGTCATGATAGGTCGGATAGGTCTCGTGGCCGGGGCGGAAATAGAAGATGTTGCCGGCGCCGCGCCGCCAGGTCAGGCCCGAGCGGAACACCTCGCCGCCCTGGAACCAGGAGATGAACACCGTTTCAAGCGGCTCCGGCACCGAGAACTGCTCGCCGTACATTTCCTCGTTCTCGAGCTCGAAATGCTCGCCGATGCCGGCGGCGATCGGGTGGCGCTGGTTGATCGTCCACAGCCGCTCGCGCTCGCCCGCCTCGCGCCATTTCAGCGCGCAGGGCGTGCCCATCAGCCGCTTGAAGATCTTGGAGAAATGGCCGGAATGCAGCACCAGCAGGCCCATGCCTTCCCAGACGCGCCTGGCGACCCGCTCGACGACGACGTCGGAGACCGCGCCATGATCCTTGTGGCCCCACCAGGTCAAGACGTCGGTTTCGGCAAGCCGGGCTTCGCTGAGGCCATGCTCCGGCTCCTGCAGCGTCGCCGTCGTCGCGGAGATGGCAGGATCGGCATTCAGCGCGTTGGCGATCGTCGTGTGCATGCCCTCGGGATAGATGCCGCGGACGATCTCATTGATATTTTCGTGGATGTTTTCACCCCACACAACGGTGCGAATGGTCATCATTTTCTCCTTGTCGTTAAAACGGATCGAGCCTTGGGAGGAACGTCGATCCTGGGAAGATCAGGCAGCCTGCATGGATTGCCGTTCGAGCGCACAGCCCGAACGGTCAAAACGGTGGACGTGGCCGGCAAGCGGGGCAAGGCCAAGCGTCTGCCCCGGCTCGTGGCGGGAAACCCCGGCCTCGCGCACGATGAGCGGCTCGTCCGTTCCGATATCCACGTAGACGAAGCTGTCGGAGCCGAGGATTTCCGAATGGACGACCGTGCCGCTCCAAACCGGCGCCTCTGGGGCGATGCGAACATGCTCCGCGCGCACGCCGATCGTATGGCAGCCATAGGGTTGCGCCAGTTCGCCCGACAGAAAGTTCATTTTCGGCGACCCGATGAAGCCGGCCACGAAGAGGGAATTGGGGCTTTCGTAAAGTTCCAGCGGCGTGCCGATCTGCTCGACGACGCCGTCCCGCAGCACGCAGATCCGATCGGCGAGCGTCATGGCCTCGACCTGATCATGCGTCACATAGATCATCGTCGTATTGCGCATGCTGCGATGAAGCTTGGCGATTTCCAGCCGCGTCGCCACGCGCAGCGCCGCATCGAGATTGGACAGCGGCTCGTCGAAGAGAAAGACCTTGGGATCGCGAACGATCGCCCGGCCGATTGCGACGCGCTGGCGCTGTCCGCCGGAAAGCTGCCGCGGCAGGCGCTCCAAGTAAGATGAGAGCTGCAGCATGCCGGCCGCCTGTTCGACGCGCTTGCGGCGTTCGTCCTTGGTGCGTCCCGACAATTTCATGCCGAACGCCATGTTGTCGAAAACCGTCATATGCGGATAGAGCGCGTAGGACTGGAACACCATGGCGATCCCCCTCTTCGAGGGCGCGTGCTGGTTCACCATCGCGTTGTCGAAGGAAAGCGTTCCCGATGTGATGTCCTCGAGGCCGGAGATAAGCCTGAGCAGCGTGGACTTGCCGCATCCCGACGGCCCCACGAACACCATGAACTCGCCGCGGCGGATATCCATCGTTACGCCCTTGATCACCTCGAAGGCGCCGAAGCTCTTGCGGATATTCTCCAGTCGGATCTCTGCCATATCTTACTCCCTCAACCCTTGACGCCGCCGGCGGTCAGCCCCGAAATGATCCGGCGCTGGAATATCAAAACGAGCACCACCACCGGCACGGTGACGATCACCGACGCCGCCATGATGTTGCCCCACGGGATCTCGAATTCGCTGTTTCCCGAAAGCAGGGCGATGGCGACCGGGACGGTTCTCTGCGTATCCGAAGATGTGAACGTCAGCGCAAAAAGGAACTCGTTCCACGCGGTGATGAAGGCCAGCAGCCCAGTCGTCACCAGCGCCGGCCACATCAGCGGCATGAACACCTGGGTGACGATGACCCATGGCGAGGCGCCATCGACGATCGCCGCCTCCTCGATCTCGATCGGCAGTTCGCGCATGAAGGTCGTCAGCACCCAGACGGTGAAGGGCAGCGTGAAGATCATGTAGGAAAAGATCAGCGCGAAGGGCGTGTTGAAGATGCCGATCCAGCGAATGAGTTCGAAGAGACCCGCAAGAACCGCGATCTGCGGAAACATCGACACCGAGAGGATGGTCAGCATCAACAGCGCCCGACCGCGGAAGTGCACCCTTGCCAAAGCGAAGGAAGCGGTGATCGAAAGCAGCAGCGACGCCGAAACCACGATACAGGCGATCATTGCGGAATTCGCGAGGCTGCGGACGAACCCGCCCTGCCCCATCACCGACGTATAGTTGCCGAACGAGATCGAGGTCGGCCAGTAATCGACTTCGAAAAGCGCCGTGCCGGTCTTCAGGCTCGTCAGGATCGCATAGTAGAACGGAAAGACCGCAATGACGACGATGATCGTGACGAGCAGGTAGAAGAGCGTGTTCTTGGTGATCGACAGCAGCATCAGCGTTCCTCCCCGCCGAGCCTGACGCGGCCGAGCCAGATATAAAGAATGGTGACCGAGGCAATGATCAGGAAAAGCACCGTCGAGGCAGTCGCGCCGTAGGCGAACTTGTCGAAGTCGAACAGGTTCTCGCGCGCCATGACCGACATGGTCTTCGTCTGCGCATTGTTGGGCGTCAGCACATAGATCAGATCGAAGATGCGCATCGCATCGAGCATCCGGAAGATCACCGCAACCATGATGGCCGGCCGGATCAGCGGCAGCGTCAGGCGCCAGAAAACCTTGATCGGATTGACGCCGTCGATCTTGGCGGCCTCATAGATATCGCCCGGAACCATCTGCAGCCCGGCAAGGATCAGCAGCGCCATGAAGGGGGTCGTCTTCCAGACGTCGACGACGAGCACCGCGACCATCGCCGTTTCCGGATTGGCGGTCCAGGCGATCTTCTCGGCGATAAGCCCGAAGCCGAGCAGGATGTCGTTCAGAATGCCGAACTGGTCGTTGAGCATCCAGGCCCACATCTTGGCCGAGACAATCGTTGGGATCGCCCAGGGAATGAGGATTGCCGCCCGAACAACGCCACGGCCGACGAACCGGGCGTTCAGCACCAGCGCGACGATCAATCCGAGCACGGTCTCGATCACCACCGAAAGCACGGTGAATTTGGCCGTGTTCCAGACGGCTTTCCACCAGACCGGATCGGCGAGCAGCCCGCGATAGACGGTCTTGCCGCTCTTCAGCGTCACCCACGACAGATAATTGTCAAAGCCGACGAAGCGAGCATTGCCGAGGTCGTTGAGCGACGCATTCGTAAAGCTGAAATAGATCGTTCTGAACAGCGGCCATCCGGCGACGATCGCCAGGATCAGCAGCGTCGGCGCCAGGAACATCCAGGCGGATCGAACCCGCTCGGATCGCAGCTCCGTAGAGGTTCTGAGAGCGGAAATCCTTGGTTCAACTGCTTGCGAAACTACGATTTCAGTCATGAAACGTCTCTCCCCGTTCGCTCGTTCGAAACCGGGCCGGCGGCTTCACAGCCGCCGGCCGGAATCTTACCAGGCGTCGCCCTTGAGGGTCGTGAGGTCGGCTTCCAGCAGCTCGAGGTTCTCGGCAGCCGAGCCGCTGCCGGACAGCGTGTTGTGCACCGCGGTCCAGAACTTCGAAGACACTTCGTTGTACTTGACCTTGGCGGTCGCCGAAGGACGCGGCACCGCGTTCTGGAAAATGGGTTTCCAGTTCGGCATGAAGGGCTGCGCGGCGGCAACATCCTTGTCGTCATAGAGGTCGGTCAGCGTGGGCAAGTTGGACAGCTCGATGGCGCGCGCCTTTTGAACGTCCTTCGACGCCAGGAATTTTACCAGCGCGATGGCTGCGTCCTGCTTTTCGGAATATTTCGAAACCGCCAGGTTCCAACCGCCGAGAGTCGAGGACGGCTTGTCGCCGGCCGCCGCAACCGGCAGCGTCATGACGTCGAACTTGCCCTTCACAGCGCTGTCGGCGCCATTGCCGAGCGAATAGGCATAGGGCCAGTTGCGCATGAAGACGGCGTTGCCGGTCTGCCAGACGCCGCGCGATTCTTCTTCCTGATATGCGAGCACACCAGGCGGTGAGATGGTGCCGATCCAGCCCTTGGCGCGTTCAAGTGCAGCTGCCGCCTTCTCGTTGTTGATCGAGATCGTCCCGTCCGGCTCGACGATCTGGCCGCCGCCCGACGACTTCACCCATTCCAGCGCGTTGCAGGTCAGCCCTTCATAGGAATTGCCCTGGAAGACGTAGCCCCAGAGGTCCTTCTGTCCGGCCTGGCGCTCCTTATCCTGAACTTCCTTGGCGGTCGCAGCCATCTCGTCCCAGGTCTTCGGCGGCTGCTTGCCGTATTTTTCAAGCAGGTCCTTCCGGTAAAACAGCGCCGGAGCATCGGTAAACAACGGCAGCGCCACGAGCCGGCCGTTGACCGTCTGCGAGGCGATGATCGACGGGAAGAACTGGCCGGCCACGTCCTCGGTGACCTCCTTCAGATCCACGAACTGGTCGGCAAGCTGCGGCGCCCAGATGACATCGGTCTGATAGACGTCGATGTCCTTGTTTCCGGCGGCGAGCCACAGGCGATATTGGGAGAACTGCTCGCTGCTCGATGACGGCATGGTGACGAGCTTGACCTGATTGCCGGTCTCCTTCTCGAAAATCGCCAGCTGCTTATTGAGGAATTCGACGTTTTTTCCCGTGGTGTTGGCGGCAAACGAAATCTCGGCGGCACGGATCGGGCCGGCGACCGCGATGGCGACGCCGAGCGCGGACAGGCCTAAAGCAAACTTTTTCATGATCTCCTCCCAGAAATTGAAATCGATTTGGCCGACAGAACATTGCAGAAGGCATGGACCGCGTCAACCCGCCAAATTAGCACTTCACAGTTGCGCCAAACGGCGATTTTAGCAAGATATACAGCTTAAGGGAAACTTAATAGCCTCTAAAGCCCCAGCTCCAAGCCGATTAACTTGAAATCGATTTCAATTATTATCTGATTGAGCCGGTGCCCGTTGCGCATCTCCAACGCATCGTCCATTGATTGCCTGGACAAAGAAGACATCCGATGAAACTTCGTGAATTTGCAAAGCAGCTTGGGCTTTCTCCGACGACGGTCAGCCGTGCGCTCAGCGGCTATCCAGAGGTGAGCGAAGCCACGCGTGCCCGGGTGGCAAGCGAAGCAGTGCGGCTCGGCTATCGCCCCGACATCAATGCCGTGCGCCTAAAGACCGGACGAGCCGGAGCGGTCGGCGTTATGATGGGACGTTCGGGAGAAATTCATTTCGCTGAATTCGTGTCGGGAATGGCGCAGCGCCTGGAAACGGCCGATACGGATATTCTCATCACACCCATCACCGCACACAATGATGACGACGAGATCCAGGCCTATCGACGCCTAGTCGAAAGCCGCCGGGTGGATGCGGTGATCATTCACTCGCCACGCCCCCGGGACCCCAGGATCGAGATGCTGAACAGCCTCGGCGTGCCCTTCCTGGTTCACGGCCGCTCGGAGACCGAGCACGTTCACGCCTGGCTCGATATCGATAATGAAGGTGCCGTGCGCAGGTCCACCGAACACCTGCTCGATCTCGGGCACCGGCGCATCGCCATGATCAACGGCCTCAGGGGCAAGACCTATTCGATCCATCGCGAACAGGGCTTTCGGCTGGCCCATCAGGAGCGTGGGCTGAATGCCGATCCCAACCTGATGGTCTGCGATAAATTCTCCGACGAAAGCGGCTTTCGCCATGCTCGCTCCTTCCTCGAGAGAGCAAATGCGCCGACCGCGATCGTCGCGGGCTCCACGATGACGGCGCTTGGTGTTTACCGCGCCGTCCGTTCGCTCGGGATGACGGTGGGACAGGATGTGTCGGTCATCGCCCATGACGACGTCTTCCCTTATCTGACGGCCGAAAACATGGTGCCGTCGCTTTCGACAACACGATCCTCGATGCGTGCTGCGGGCACGCGCTGTGCCGAGTTAACGCTACAGCTGATCGCCGGACGTGCCGCGGATGAGGTCCATGAATTGTGGCCGGTCGAACTGATCCTCAGGGAAAGTACCGCGCCACCGCCCTGACGGAACAGCCTCTCTGCGCGCACAGGACCAGAGTGTTCTCTAAGGACGACCGATCGGAGCGACCTTCCCCGCCAAGAACGCCAGAGCCGCCGCGCCGACAAGGCCCGAGTTCTGATCCAACGCCGCCAGCATCACCTTGACATCCTTGAATGCCGGCATCGCCCATTGGCCGATATAGGCTTGAATGCCCGGTTGCAGACGGTCGAATTCGTGGGAGAGCCCTCCCCCCATGACGATGATATCGGGACTGAAGATGTGGATCAGGCTGGTGAAGCCGCGTCCGAGAATTTCCGCTTCCTCGTCGACCAGTTGGTTGGCGAGCCGATCGCCATTTCTGGCTGCCGCAAAAACGCTGCGGCTGTCGATGGCGCCGCCGTTGCTGCCTAACGTCGTCTCTCGGCTTTCCATGGCCCGCATTTGGGCGCGCCGCGCAAATGCCGGTCCGGATCCATAGGCCTCGAAACAGCCCCTGTTGCCGCAAGGGCAGAGGTCTCCGTTCGGCATGACCGACATGTGGCCGACATGGGCTGCCATGCCCTTGCGGCCGCGCACCACCCGGCCGTCCGAGATAACGCCGCCGCCGATCCCGGTGCTCACCGTGACATAGACGAGGTTATCAAGTCCCTTGCCGATCCCGAACTGCCACTCGCCGATCGCCGCGGCAATGGCGTCGTTTTCGAGATCGACCGGAAACGGAAACCGCGTCTGCAGTTCCGCCTTCAGCGGAAAATCGACGAAGCCGGAAAGGGTCGGGATATCGGTCGCGACACCGGCGACCGTATCGAGCGGGCCTGGGGCGGATACGCCGACGCCCACGACCGAAGCAGTCTTCGATGCCGCAAGCAGCCGATCGGCGAGGCCGCAAATCTGGGCGAGCACCCGGTCGGGCCCGGCCAGCGCATCCGTTGGCTCGGCCAATCGCATCAGGATCCTGCCTTGCTCGTCGACAAGGGCGGCGCGCACCTGCGTTCCGCCGAGGTCTATGCCAATGGCAACCTGCTGCATGTGAAGACCGCCGGTTAGAGTGCGCGCATCCATGCCATCCGCTCATTGAGCGACGGCGCATTGAAAGCCAGGGAACCGAGAACGACCGTTTCCGCACCGGATTGGCGAAGCAGAGGCACAGTGTGCTCGCGAATGCCGCCATCGGCCGCCAGCACGATCCGATCGGCCGCACCGCAGCCGGCGATGATCTGCTTTGCCTGTTGAAGCCGGGCGCCGGCCTTCTCGTCGAGGCCCTGGCCTTTGACGCCGATCGCCGTGCCGAGCAGCGTCACAAAACGCAGCCGGGAAGCATATGTCTCGATCCGCTCGACGGGGGTATCGACCTTGAGAACCATGCCGGCTGCGACACCGCGGCGATCGAGAAGATCGAGAGCCTGGTCGGCGACGCTTTCGTTTTCGACATGAAGACTGATCAGGTCGCTGCCGGCATCGGCGAACTGCTCGATCTGCGACAGGATAATGCTATCGGCAACCATCAAGTGAACATGGATCGGGCGCGTGGAGGCTTTGCGCACAGCGGCGACGAGATCGGGAAAGAACAACATCGCCGGCGCAAAATGGCCATCGGCGACATCGATGTGGAGGATGTCGACGTGAGGATCGACACGCGCGAGATCATCGGCGAGACGCATGAGATCGGCCGACCAGACGGAGAACTCGGCAATCAGTCGATCCTTCGGAAGATCGGCGATCCAGGTCTTGGAGGGGACAGGCATTGTTTCAGAGCTCCTTTAGAAAATTGCCGACGGCGAGCCTGAAGTCGGCAACATATTGCGGACGGCTCTCCGTTTTCGGCGTGATCTGCACGAAACGCGCGCCGGCAATCCGCGCGGCAAGCGCACGCGCATGCCGGAGAGGGTGGATGCTGTCGCGATCATGGCCGATGACGAGCACCGGCAGGGCGAGATTGCCGACCTCCGCGTCGGTGACGCCAGGGCCGTCGCTGGAGATCCTGGTCAGCAGTTCGGCGGTCACATCCAGAGGCGTGCGGGAGAAAAACCCGGCAAGCGAGGCGAGATTGTCCGGCGCCTCGGCGGCGAGCCGCACGCCGACCGGCCCGGCAAGGAATGCCTGCTTTGCCTTGCCCAGTGGCAGGGTTTTCAGAAGCCGCCCGACTTCGGCATTGGGCGCCATATTGTCCGGCGCCGATGCCGTCAGCCAGGCCGGCCTTGCCAGGATCAGTGCCTTGACGAGATCGGGCCGTTTGACGGCGAGACGCAAGGCGATCGCGGCCCCCATCGAGATGCCGCCGATCACGACCGGCGCCGCAAAGTTCTTCTCGATATAAGCGGCAATATCATCGCAGAAGGCCGAAATCGACAGCCGCTCGACATTGCCGGCCCCGGAACGCCCGTGGCCGCGGGCTTCGACCGTAACCCGGCGATATCCGCTTTCGCGCGGAAAGACCTCGTCCGTCTGCGTCGCGTCTCCGCAGAGGCCGTGCTGGAATATTGCCGGCGCGCCCTCGCCGGCCATATCGACGTTGAGAATGGTTCCGTCGCTGGTTTCGAACGCTTCAGCCCGTCTCATCGTCCTCTCCCCGCGCCTTCGCCGTCGAGCGCCCTTTTTAGGAAGGACGCCACACCGGCCGCTTCCGAGGCCGAAAGACCGTGCGTGACGAGACTGCCGCCAAAGCCGATTGCCTTGAGACGGCCGAGATAATGCGCGTAGTCGAGAACGCCCTTGCCGGCGGTCGCGAAACTGCCGTCGGGATTGCGGTCTTTCGCATGCGCCATGACGATCCGATCGGCGAGAAGATCGATGGCTGAGGAAACGATGCGCCGCTGCTCATCCAACGTTGCGACCTCGAAAAGATTGGCCGGATCGAGGACGATCTTGACGCGGGGGCTATTGAGCGCTGCGATCAGCCGATGGGCTTTCTCAGCCGAGTTGACGACATTGGCAAGCTCCGGCTCGATAGCCAGATCCACATTATAGCGCTCGGCGATCTCGATGGCCGCCCCCATGGCTTCGAGAAGATCGCGCCAGGCTGCCGGCGTGTCGTTGTCGGCATGCGCTTTCCACTGGTCGATGGGGTCGCGGGTGCCGGTGCAGAGCGTGATCAGGGCGGTCGACATGCCGGCGCAGCGCGCAGCCAGCGTCGCCAGGTTGCGAAGGCCGGTTTGGCGCAGGGCGGGATCGGGATGGATCATGTTGTAGGTGCCGGAAACGGCGACGATCTCGACGCCACTGCTCTGCGCCGCCTCGGTGACCGCACGCGCTTGAGCCTCGGTCATCGTCTCCGGCATCGGCGGCAGGCCCGAGCAGGCCATGTTGTATTGTGCTGCGGCGAAGCCGGCCCGGGCGACCGAATTGAGGACGGTCGAGGGTTCCGTTCCCTCGAAGGTCTTTGCGAAGATGCCGAGCTTCATCACACGCCACCCGTGACGTCGGTGAGCGCGACCGGCTTGCCGGTTTCGACGGAGCGCGCGACGGCGACCATGGCCCGTACGGAGGCCAGGCCATCATCGATGTCGGCGCCCTCCATCACTGCGCCATCCAGAATCGTGCGGGCAAAGCCTTCGACCTGACGGCGATAGAAATGACCGTCGGCGCCGAGAACGCGATGGGTTGCGCCATCGGCTTCCCGGAAAATGTCGACCTCACTGGTTTTGTAGTACCACGGGTTATAGGTCTTGCCCAAAATGCTGCCGCTCCTGCCATAGATCTGGAAACCTTCGTGCCAGTCCATGCGCACCTGGACGGTGAGATCGAGGTGACCGAGTGTGCCGCAGGCAAACTCCACGTCGACGAACCAGCACCAGATGCCGGCTCGCTCACTCAGACGCGCGGTGACGGAAACGATGTCGCCGGCAAAATAACGCGCCGTGTCGATCAGGTGGCAACCATGCGCCAGCATGTAGTAGCGGCGCAGGTCGGCTTTCGGATTGGCGGCGGGTTTTCGCGCATTGGCGCTGGCAACGATCAGCGGCTGGACCGCATCGGTCATCGGATAGCGGTGGGTGCTGTCGCAATACCATGCCTTCAGAGCAACCATCTCACCCATCTCGTCGCGGATGAAGGATTTCGCCGCCTGGAGCCCCGCGTCAAAACGCTTCATATGCCCGACCTGAAACACCTTTCCCGACGTCTCGACTTCAGCCTTCAATTCAAGGCATTCCTCGACGGTGACACCGACCGGTTTCTCGCACAGCACATGCTTGCCCGCCTGAAGGGCGCGGATCGAGGCCGGGACGTGAAAGGCATCGGCGGTGGCGATGATCACCGCATCAAGGTCGGGATCGGCCAGCATCCTGTCATAATCGTCGTAGGTTTTTTCCGCTCCATGGGTGATCGCCATTCGTTCGCGGAGATCCGCGGCGACGTCGCAGATCGCATAGAGATCGGCATTCACAGCCTTCGTGCAGCTCTCGAAGTGCGCGGCCTGGGCAATCTGGCCGGCTCCCAGTACGCCGATGCGGAGGCGCCGTTCCTGTTTTGCTGGCATCGATAAGCCCTCTAGGTCGGATGTTGAAGATGAACGCCGGTTTCGTCTTCGCTTCACAGCGCCACATGCGTTTGAGGATGGAAAAAATGAAGTTTCGCCGGATCGATTGCCAGATTGATCGATTGGCCTGTCTCGACCGTGCTGACGGCTTCGAAGCGGGCGACGGCGTTGGCCGCACCGCTCAGGTCTTCGACGGCGTCGGGGTCGCCCGAATCGATCCGAACCGCGTCGATCTTCAAATGCACGATCAACTCGGAGCCGAGCTCCTCGATCGACTTCACCACAACCGGGATCGTCGGATAGGACGCCCCGGACGGCAGCTGGCTGTCGTAGAGATCCTCGGGCCGAACGCCGAAGATCAGCGCCTTTCCCTCGAAGGCGGAAAGGCCGGACGCCCGCTCGAAGGCGCCGTCGGACAAGGGGATGGAGAATCCCGGCAAATGGATCCGCATACCCTCCAGACGCCCTTCGAACAGGTTCATCGACGGCGAGCCGATGAAGCCTGCGACGAAGGCATTGACCGGGCGGTGATAGAGGGCCTTGGGCGTGTCCACCTGCTGAAGCACGCCGCCCTTCAGTACGGCGACACGGTCGCCCATGGTCAGGGCTTCGGTCTGGTCGTGCGTCACGTAGATCGTCGTTACCCCCAATTGTCGCTGCAGGCTTGCGATTTCGGCGCGCATTTGCACACGCAGCTTGGCATCGAGGTTGGAAAGCGGCTCGTCCATGAGGAATGCCGCGGGTTCGCGGACCATGGCGCGCCCCATCGCAACACGCTGGCGCTGGCCGCCGGAAAGTTGGGCGGGCTTGTTGCCGAGCAAGGTTTCCAGCTGCAGGATCTTGGCGATCTCGTGCACGCGCTTGGTTCGCTCGGCCTTGCTCTTTCCGGCCAGCTTCATCGAAAAGGCGATGTTGTCGAACACGGTCATGTGCGGATAAAGCGCATAGCTCTGAAAGACCATGGCGATGTCCCGGTCCTTCGGCGCAAGATCGACAACGTCCTGGCCGCCGATGCTCAACGTTCCGCTGCTGATCTCCTCAAGCCCAGCAATCATGCGGAGCGCGGTCGATTTTCCGCATCCGGACGGACCGACCAGAATCAGAAACTCGCCGTCATGGATCGTCAGGCTCAGATCCTTGATCGCATGGTAGCTGTTTCCATAGGTCTTGCAGATCTTGTCTAATACAACCACGGCCACGTCTCGTCCTCCCGTATCCGTCCGCTCACGTCTTCGATCGGCGCCCCCCGCCACCTCCGATCCTTTCGACAAGAAGGCTCAGGCCTGAGCGTCAAAGTCAACAAAAGAATCGAGAGAATTTCGTCATAAATTATCGAAAAATCAGCATATCAATTTGAAATATCTTACATTTATGCCATTTATTTGCGCGCTAATATTTTTTTACGCGCGTAATTTTTATGGCCAACGCGGCAGCGGCTGAAGGATCTTTCAAACCCTGCGATCGGCGTGTGGTTCCGCTCGGGCGGCCAACAAGGTCGACACCTGTCAACGGCACGCTAATCGTGACATCCCGGGATGGGGCACGCCACGGGTGCATTTCCCCCTGCCATCCATGCGAGGCACGTCCGGTTGTCCGGCAGGCCCCTGCGCCCTCCCCGCGCGGTCACGGAAATGGCGGCAGCCGCTGTGGCATAGGCTACGCAATCGAGCGGGCTCTTCCCCTCGGCAAGGGCAAGAGCATAGGCGCCGTGAAAACAGTCGCCGGCGCCGGTCGTGTCCACCGCTTGAACCTGATAGGCCGGCAAATGCCACCGGGTGGGATCGCCTTTCTGGCGGAGACAGGCCCCTCGTTCGCCATCGGTCAGCACGACAGCGGACCTCTCCGCTGACCAGAGCTGCTCCAGAATGGCCGCCGGATCGGTCTCGCCGGTGTACTCCCTCGCGAAAGCGAGCGGCAGCACCAGATGGTCGGCGCAGGCGAGGAGCCGGTCCGTCGCGGCACCGACCGTCCATTCGATATCGGCTATCACGGCCAGGCCCAGCGCGCGCGCCCGTGCCACCACCCTTTCCGAGTGTGCGGCATAGCCATCGATCAGCAGGACCGGGGCCTGCATCAAAACATCGTCGGGCAGTGCATCCGACGTCCCGTGCAGCACATCGTCGTCATAGGCTATGAACCGGTCGCCGTCAGGACCGACGGTGATCACCGAGCGGATCGGCGCGGCAGCGGCATGGCGCGGCGCCAGGGATATGTCGACGCCCTCGCGCTCGAGCTCGGCGCCGGCCGGATCGGCCGCGGGATCCTCGCCGAGCCAGCCGATGAAGCCGGCGCGCCCACCAAGCCTGGCGACAGTGACAAGGGCCGTCGCCACGTTGCCGCCATGGTCCGTGGCCCGCTTGGTCACCTTTCCCTTGCCGGCCGAAAGCCCCCGATCGACATAGATGATGTCATCGATGGCAAGGGCGCCGAAGCCCAGAACCTGGAGCGGGGGCGACACGTCTCAAGCGCCGGCAGCCGCCAGCGCCTCCTCCGGCGCCATGCCTTTATGAATGACGAATTTGAAGGCGCGCGCGGCCATGGTCGTATCGCCATGGCCCCAGAGATTGCGGCCGACGACCGCGCCCTTGGCGCCGGCGCGCAACGCTTCCGATGTCTGGACGAGCGCGCCGAGCAGCGTATCGGTCTTCGGGCCGCCGGCAATCACCACCGGGACCGGGCAAGTCGCGACGGTTTCGCGGAAGGATTCGAAATCTCCGGTATAGCCGACCTTGATCACGTCGACGCCGGCTTCGAAACCGATGCGCACCGCATAGGCGATTTCATCCGGGGTGAACACGATCTTGCCGCCGTCGGAGAAATCACGGGGATAGACATGGGCGACGACCGGCATTTCGAAGCGGGCGGCGGCGTTGACCGTATCGGTCAGCCAGCGGATGTACTCTCCTTCGGTGGCGCCGCGCACCGGAATGGCGACAGCCAGTGCGTCCGCGCCATAACGCACCGCATCTTCCGGAGTGGCGATGAGCTGGCGAATCCGGTCGTCGGCGGTGAAGCAGCCGCCCTGAATGACGAGGGCTGCCTTTCCGGCATAATCCGCCCAGAGGTGACGCGCAGCGCCGGGCTGGATGCTGATGTAGTCGGGGCCACCCGCCATGACGCGTCTGAGCGCGCCCGGCAGATCGGCAAGCCCGCCCTCACGAACATTGCCGTAACCGACAAAATGATCGACCGCGCCCCCGAACAAATGCCCCGATGGGTTCGAGAACAGGCGTGCGAGGCGGACTTTGGTTCCGAGACCCATGGCGATGCTTCCTTTGCGATTGCGGCGTTGGGAGTGCCGGCGTCGTTGTTGAGAAAATCCTAACTCGAAAACAAACAAATGTTCAATATTTCGAATTCTTTCGTTTTCACGCGGAAAGAGAATTTTTGACGTGCATTTTTTGCTAGCTGGGGCTATTTATGCAGTCTAAGCCGCACCACCAGACGGCTATCTTTCGTTTTTCAAAAGTCGCCTTATCGCAACGAGGCGCGCGGCAGCCGGGATCGCACATGCTTGCAGAACAGAGGCGGCAGCAGATCATGCTGGAACTTCAACGGGTCGGTCAGGCCCGCACCCGCCAGCTCGCGGAATTCTTCGAGGTTTCGGAAGTCACCATCCGCTCCGATCTCGAAATCATGGACGCGAAGAAGCAGTTGATCAAAACGCATGGCGGGGCAATCGCCCTGCCGTCCGACTCGCCGGCCGCAGCCTTCGAGGAGCGCATGCAGCGCAATTTCGATGCGAAGCGGCGCATTGCCCAGATGGCCGCGCGGCAGATCATCGACAACCAGTCGATCGTCTTCGATAGCGGCTCGACGCTGCTGCAGGTGGCCATGCAGATGCCGCCGGTCAACAACGTCGTGGTGGCGACGACGGCGATGAACATCGCCCAGCATCTGATGTACCGGCCGGGGCTCGACGTGCACATGATCGGCGGCCGGGTGTTTCCCAGCACCGTCAGCACGATCGTTTCGGATTCCGACAAGGCGGTCGGCGGGCTCGTCGCCCACCAGGCCTTCGTCAGCGCCCATGCGATCGATCAGGCCTTCGACGTCGTCGATGTCTCCGAGGATATTGCGCGGACCAAGCGCAACCTGGTTCGTATGGCCCGGCGCGTCGTGCTCGTGGCGGATTCGAGCAAGTTCGATATCGGCGCCTCCTCCAAAGCCTTCTCGCTGTCGCGCGTCGATCTGATCATCACCGACAGCAACATGCCGCACAGCATCCGCCACCGGCTGGACAAACTCGGCGTGGAGGTCCGTTACGCGTGATCTTCAGCCTCTCTCTTCACGCGAAAAGCGAGCCGGGAGAGGCTTTGGCGCCGGCCGGCGCGGGGAAACGAGATCGGCTAAAACCCCAGCTCTCGAAGTGTCTCGAGATTCTTGCGAACGGCGGCGGCAGGATCGGTTCCGGCATGGTCCGACTCTTCCTCCACCACGATCCAGCCGGTGAACTCCGGCGCCTGCCGGACGGCCGAAATCACGGCGGGCACGTCGCAGACGCCTTCGCCGAGCATCGCCCAGATCCCCCCGGCGTCGACATCCTTCAGATGCACGTAGCGGATGCGGTTGCGATAGGCCGAAAGCGTCTCGCCGATCTCCTGGCCGCCCCGCAGGATATGGCCGGTATCCGGCACCCAGCCCACGCGTGGATCCAGGAGAGCAAACAGCCGGTCATAGTCGGCCCTGGTGAAGAGCAGCGTATTGTGGTGCGAGGAAGGGTGCACGGCAACGGCGACGCCGGCCGATCGTCCGATCTCGGTCGCGCGATTATAGCACTCCGCCGCGATGGCAAACTTTTCCTCACGCGGCCCATCCGAAACGACCGTGGCCGATCCCATCGACACCATCGCACCGGGAAAATTCGCCGCGAAATCCACCCATCGCCGCGCCATCTCGAGATCGGAAGCGATCTTTTCCGTCAGCGTGAAACCGCTAGCCGAGCCGAAGGCAAAGGAAACCAGCGTTAAACCGGCCTCCGCAAGAGTCCGGGCAAAGTCGCCGGGCTTGAGCGCGTAGTGACCGATCATCGTGTCGGTAATTTCGAGACCGGCATATCCGCCATCGGCGATGGCGCGCACCAGGTCATCCGGCCCGCCGCTCCACCCCTTGCCCAGCATCTCCCAGGTGAATGTCTGGCAGCCGATCTTCAGCGCAACATCGTTCATATCTTGGTCCTGACCTAGTCGTTGGTGACAGCCGATATCGAAACCGGAGCTTCCGCGCCGGCGATCGTCGCGGCACCGGCTATCCGGCATTGCCGAAAAGCCTTCTTCGAGAAGGGAGCGAGATCCCCGGCGAGGCCTCTTCCCTCGGGCAACTGCGACGCCTCCCAACGTCTTGTCATTTCGTAGGGGAAAATGTTAGCGTGCGTCAACATAATTTATTCCTCGCGAACTCAACGCGCATCCGCGGCTCTCCGAGCACGGAACGGCAAGGTCAGGTTTTCAATGACACAGACACTCAGGATCGGCGTTGTGGGATGCGGCAGCATTTCGCTCGCCTATATGCGCAACGCGCCGCTGTTTCGCGGCGTCGAAATCACCGCCTGTGCGGATCTCAATGCGGACGCCGCCAAGCGCCGCGCAGCCGAGTTCAATCTGCGGGCGGCCGACGTCGACGCCCTCATCGACAACAGGAACATAGACCTGATCCTCAACCTGACGATCCCGGCCGCGCATTTCGACGTCTCGATGCGGGCGCTGTCGGCGGGCAAACATGTCTTCACCGAAAAGCCGCTCGGCGTCACGGCCGCGGAAGGCCGCCTGCTGGTGGGCGCTGCTGCCGAAAAGGGTCTCATGCTCGGTTCGGCCCCGGACACCTTCCTGGGAGCGGCCGGACGCCATGCCCGGCGGCAGATGGACGCCGGCGCCATCGGCAGGCCGGTAACGGGAACAGCCTTCATGATGGGCCGCGGTATGGAGCATTGGCATCCGGATCCCAGCTTCTACTACCAGGCCGGCGCAGGCCCGGTGATGGACATGGGCCCCTATTACCTGACGATGATGGTCAATCTGATGGGGCCGATCCGCCGTGTGCAGGCCGTCGCCACAAGCGGACAGGAAGAACGGCTCATTACCGCCGAAGGGCCGAAACAGGGCACCACGTTTAAAGTCGGCACACCGACCAGCGTGCTTTCGCTGCTGGAATTCGATTGCGGCGCCACCGTGACCTTCGGCACCTCCTGGGACGTCTTCCGCCATTCCAACCACCCGATCGAGCTGCACGGCACCGAAGGTTCGCTGCGCCTGCCCGACCCCGACAATTTCGGCGGCCGCATCGCGCTCTCCAGCCGTGGTGCGCCGTGGCAGGAAACCGATACGTCAGGCGCACTCTTCGGCGCCGTCAACTGGCCGGTCGCAGTACCTGATCGTGCCAACTATCGCATGCTTGGCCTTGCCGATCTCGCCCGCGCCATCATCGAGGGCCGGACACCGCGCGCTTCGGGCGATCTCGCGCTGCATGTGCTCGACGTCATGGAAGCAATCCTGCGGGCAGGTGAAACCGGTGTCGCCCAGACCATTCCGGATACTGTCGCCCAGCCGAGCGAATTGCGGGAAGACGAAGCAAGGAGCCTGCTTGCATGACGCAGCTGGATGAATCCGCAAGACGTGCACTGGCATGGCCTGATGAGCCGCAGGAGCCGGTGGAAAACTGCACGCCGGCGCTGGCGCGGCAACAATATCTGGACGGTTTCGCAGACATCCAGTGGCCGATCGAGGATGTGGCCGAGATGTCGGAGAGGCATGCCGGCGCAATCCGGGTGAAGATATGGCGCGGCTGCACGGCGCCGCGCGAGCGGGCCCCCGCCTTGCTTTATCTCCATGGCGGCGGCTTTGTGATCGGCGCGCCGGAAACCCATGAGGACATCTGCCGGACGCTTGCCAATATGGCTGGCGCCGTGGTGATCTCGCCCGACTATCGCCTCGCCCCCGAACACCCCTTTCCGGCAGCGATCGAAGATTGCGCAGCCACGCTCATCTGGATGAGGGATCAGGCTGACGCCCTCGGCATAGATCCGGCACGAATTGTCGTGGGCGGCGATAGTGCCGGCGGAAATCTCGCCGCCGTCATCGCCCTTTTGGCGCGGGACGGAGAGGTGCCTGATGTCATCGGCCAGGTGCTGATCTATCCGGTGACCGACCAGTTGCAGGCAAGCGACAGCTACTTGCGCTATGCAGAGGGTTTCGGCCTGACGGCAGCGGCGATGCGATGGTTCCGGGATCACTATCTGCCGGACATGGCAAGC
The DNA here is from genome assembly GCF_030053155.1 of Rhizobium sp. BT03. Classification (NCBI taxonomy): domain Bacteria; kingdom Pseudomonadati; phylum Pseudomonadota; class Alphaproteobacteria; order Hyphomicrobiales; family Rhizobiaceae; genus Rhizobium; species Rhizobium sp. BT03. The sequence continues at coordinate 350,324 of NZ_CP125641.1, read as the reverse complement.
CGCTCCGACTGGCGGGCCTCGCCGCTTCGCGCGGCATCGCTCGCCGGTGTGGCGCCGGCCTTCGTGATCCTTGCTGGCCACGACGTGCTGTTCGACGAAGGCGCCCTTTATGCCGAGCGGCTGAGTTCAGAAGCCCCGGCGACAAGCCGGACCTGGCCCGGACAGATCCATGGCTTCGTCTCGAAGAGACGGGCCATTCCCGAGGCGCAGGAGGCGCTCGAAGCCATTGCAACGGCATGGCGCACGATGGACCCGGCGCTCACGCGTTGAACCGTAACCGGCACCGGCCTCAAGCCGAGTCGCGCATCACCAGTGTTGCTTCCAGGATGACCCTGTTCGTTGAAGGGGTCGTCCCCTCATCCTCGCTTTCGATATGCGCCAGCAGAAGCTCCACGGATTTGGCAGCGATCTCCGGCGCGTTCTGGGCCATCGTTGTCAGCGACGGGCAGGTATATCGGCTGAGCGGGTGATCGTCGTGCCCGGCGATGCGCACGTCGCAGCCGTCTCCACGGCCGATTTTGAGGCCGGAAGCGAAGGCCGCCGCCATGGCGCCGAAAGCGAAGCGGTCGTTGGCACAAAGCAGGGTTTTGCCGGGCAGGCCGCCGCGCGCAAGAATTCTCTGCATCTGCTCGTATCCCAGGCGCTCGAACTCCCAGGACGGCGGTGCGTCGCAATCGATGACCAGCGGCGCATGCCCTTCCCTTGCCATCGTCGCACGGTAGCTCGCCTGCCGCTCGCCGGCGTTTTCCGTCAGATGCGGAATTTCCAGGAATATCGGTGGCTCACCGGACCGGCAGAGATATTGCACAATCGCTGCCATGCTTTGGGCGTTGTCGTTGCCGACATAAGGAAGATCGCCGCTGGCCGGATTGTCGAAGCAGACGACGGGGATGGCGTCCTTCAGTCTTTCCAGCGCGGAACGGCGCGAACCGGCCCCGAGCGGCGCCACGATCGCGCCGGCAACCTTCAGTGACAGCAAGGTCCGCACCGCCTCCGCCTCCAGCTCCGGCCGCGTGTGCGACGAGATCTGGACCGGCCAAAATCCTTTGTCGCGCAACTCGAGCTCGATCAGCGACACGACCTGTACATAAAAGGGGTCCGACATGGTCGGGACCAGTATCCCGATATTCCTGGTCCGTTTGCGATTGAGGTGCCGCGCGAAAAGGTTCGGCTCGAAATTCGACTTCTTGAGAGCCGCCTCGATACGTTTGCGGGTCACCTCTTTGATCTGCGAGGGATCATTGAAATATTTCGACAGCGTCGGACGCGACACGCCGGAGGCGGTCGCGAAATCATCCATCGATTTATAACTCTTCTTGGCCATTCAGTTCCTTAACGACGGGATGATCACGCTGGATCCAATTGATAATCGCATTGGCGGCACTGTCTTTCTAAACACGAAATAGTCGCCTCCATCCGCCCGTTCCTCTCCTATGCCGGCGGCTGCAAACTTTCATTTGTTTACGAAAGTAAAGAAAAAATGCATCACAAGCAATACAAATTCTGCGAAAAAATGTCGGCAACAATATCGTATAATACTCTTTTTTATCAGTGCTTTAGAAAAGCATACATCGCCTATACCGAGGTCGATTTTTTTCTGCATCGCATTTCTTCATTGACAGACAGGCGCCTCAGGGAACCTAATTTGCCTACGGTCTTGAGGAGGATCGATCACTGAAAATCTATGGGAGGCACAGATGAATATCAGAAAATTCAGCGTGACCATGCGGGCTGCCGTGGCGGTGTGGGCGCTTTGCGCCAGCTCGGCATTTGCCGACACCACCATCGAGTTCATTCAATGGTGGGAACCCGAAATGCCCTCCGGCGCGCTGCGCGGCATCATGAACGATTTCGAGGCGGCAAATCCCGGCATCAAGGTGACGCTCGTCAGCGGTCCCTATGCCACGACCCGTGACCAGATCGTCGTCGGCGCCGCCTCCGGGACCTTAAGCGACGTCGTCGGCCTGGATGGCGCCTGGGTCAACGGGCTCTCCAAGCAGGGCGCGATCGCCTCCATGGACGACCTGATGGAGAAGGCGAAATACGACAAGAGCCAGATCACCGATATCGTCAAGGTCGACGGCAAGAGCGTGATGTTCCCGCTGGCATCCTTCGTCTACCCCGTCTTCGTCAACCTCGATATCGCCAAGGCGTCGGGTGTCGACAAGCTGCCGGCCACGCGCACGGAATTCGCCGAAGCCGCCAAGAAGATGACCGACGCGTCAAAGAACCAGTATGGCTGGGTTCTGCCGCTATCGCTGCAGTCTCCGAGCGGAATCCAGAACGACGTGATGTCCTGGGTCTGGGCCTCCGGCGCCTCGATGATGAAGGACGGCAAGCCTGACCTCGAAAATGACGCCGTCGTCGGCACGCTCGACTATCTGGCGTCCCTCAACAAGGAAGGCGTTATTTCTCCAGGCATTTTCGCCAAGAAGGAGCAGGACAAGGTCGAGGAATTCGTCAACGGCCGCGTCGGCATGATGGTCGATTCCCTCGCGCACGTGAATCTCATCCGCGAGCGCAATCCGAAGCTCAAATTCGGCATCTCCGCCTTGCCGGCCACCGACGGCTATACCGGCAAACGCGGCATGCCCTATGCGTCCTGGGGCATCGGCATCAGCGAGGGCAGCAAGCACAAGGAAGAAGCCTGGAAGCTGGTGGAATACCTGATGAGCCCCGACGTCAACGGCCGCCTGGTGTCGATTGCCAATGCCTTCCCCGGCAATGTCCATGCCAAGCCCGACTTCGTGGCATCGGACCCGATCTTCGCGGAAGCTTTCAAAATCTTCCAGAGCGGCTATCCTGCCAACGAATTCGTCGGCCTTCCGGTTGCCGAAGAACTGATGCGCGACATGAACGTCGAAGTTCAGAAGATGTTCGACGGCGGCCAGTCGGCCAAGGACGCGGCTGCCAATACCGAGAAGGCCTGGCTCGCGAAGTTCTGAGGCCTGTCGCCCCGAAGTGCGCAGCGGTTGCGGGATAACGAGATGCATCAAACCGAAGACTAAGCACATCGCTTTCACGAGATCGCCGGCAACGCGACGTGGCGCTGCCGGCGTAAGTCGTCAAATCTCGGCAGAATGGGAAGTCACAGCTCATGAATCATTCCGCTCCGGCTCTGGTAGCTGCGCAAGTCAACGCGCGGAAAAAAAAAAGATGGCTTCGTTACAGCACCTTGAGGAAGCTGGTGCCGTATTTCTACGTGTCGCCGGCGACCTTTTTGCTTGTTCTGCTGATGCTGTTCCCGATGGTGATGGTCTTCAAATATTCATTGATGGACGGCGCCATCATGAAAAAGGACGCTGCATTCGCAGGCGTCCAGAATTACCTGACTATCTTCGAAAATCCGGTCTTCTGGCAGTCGGTCGGCCAGACGATGTATTTCACGATCATGAGCGTCGTCTTCCACTTCATCATCGGCCTGGCCTTTGCGCTGTTGCTGAACACCAACCGCGTCGATCCGCTGATCAGGAGCATATTACGTGTGCTCTTCATCCTGCCGTGGTTGTTCACGGCCGTCATCATCGCCATCATCTGGCGCCTGCTGCTCGACCCGAACGGCGTCGTCAACAGCGTGCTGATGGCGCTCCATATCATCAACTTCAAAGTCGAGTGGTTCTCGTCGACCCACACCGCCATTCACGCCCTGACCTTTGCCAACATCTGGGCGGGTTATCCGCTCTACATGGTCAGCCTGCTTGCCGGCCTGCAGGGCATTTCGAAGGAGCTTTACGAGGCGGCCGGAATCGACGGCGCCAACGAGCTGGAAAAATTCTGGTACATCACCATTCCGCAGCTGATGCCGATCATCATCAGCATCGCGCTTCTCGACTTCATCTGGACGATGCAGGTTTTTCCGCTCGTCTGGATGACGACGGGCGGCGGCCCGATCTATTCGACGGAGGTGCTCTCCACCTTCACCTACAAGCTCGCCTTCTCCCAGTATGAATTTTCGCTGGCTTCGGCGAGTGCGATGATCATCCTCATCATTTCGATGAGCGTCACCTACTTCTACATCAAACACCAGCAGCGCAGGTGACCGCCATGGCAAAGCGTTCCAAGAACTCGGCCCTGCCGACCATCCTGACCTATCTCGGGCTGGCGGTCGGCCTCATCTTTTCGACCTTCCCGATCGTCTGGATGTTTTTCAGCTCGCTGAAATCGAACACGGAAATCTTCGCTCTTCCGCCGCGGCTTTTGCCGGAGGATTTCACCGTGGCTGCCTATCTGACGATCTTCAACGATCCGGTGAAGGTGCGGTTCTTCATCAACAGCTACTTCGTCGCCGGCGTCGTCACTTGCCTGACCCTCGTCATCGCCATCCTGACCGCCTATGGATTCAGCCGCTACTCGTTCCGCTTCAAGAACACCTTGAACATCTTCATCATCAGCACCCAGACCGTTCCGCCGATCACTCTTCTCATCCCCTATTTCGGCATGGTCGTCGCCTTCAGGATCTTCGACACCTATCTGGCACTGATCCTCACCTACATGGTCTTCACACTGCCTTACGCGGTCCTGCTGATGACGGGCTACCTCAACACCTTGCCGAAGGAATTGGACGAGGCCGTCCTTGTCGACGGCGGCTCGAGCTGGACGGCGCTTTGGCGCGTCATCGTGCCCGTCTCCATCCCCGGCATCGTCGCCACCGCCGTCTACACATTTCTGCTGGCGTGGAACGAATTCCTCTTCGCGCTGACGCTGACAAAGTCGATGGATCTCAGAACCGTTCCGATCGGCATCCAGCTGCTGATGGGCCAGCACGCTTTCGAATGGAATGAAATGATGGCGATGAGCGTGCTGGGCTCCCTCCCCCTGCTGGTGCTGTACCTGGTTGCCCAACGCTATTTCCTGGCGGGCATGACCGCCGGCTCGGTCAAAAGCTGAGGTGGAAGCAATTCGTCTTAAGCATTGATATCCGCCACGGCTTATTGCGAAACTTCGCCGACCGCGTGCAGGATCGAGCGGGCAATATCGGCAAAGCCAAGTCCGGCGGGCTGCGAGGAGACCCACTTGGGCGCGAATTGCAGGTGCGGCAGGACCGGGATGATATTGTTGACCCCGAAGGAATTGCGGATAAAGCCGAACATCGGCGCGTCGTTTCGAGAGTCGCCGACGAAGGCGGTCACGGTGGGCATCTCAGTCGGATCGACACCAAACAGGCCGGTCAGAACCCGCTCGCTCATCGATCTCTTGTTGTAGTCGCCGATCCAGGTGTTGATGTGGATGGAGCTGATCGCCACCGTTCCGCCCATGGCTCTAATGCTGGACGCCAGATCTTCGACCTCGTGCGGATCGTGACCCTGAATGTCGATTGCGACATCCGCCAGCCGGAAGACCTGGTCGTGGGCGATCCTGAACGGCCTGCGCTTTTGCGTGATCAGCGCTTTGATCGCCTGCAGGTGCCGGCGTTGGCGCTCACCCTGCAGGACGCCGTCCTCCCAATAGTCGAAGACGACGTCGCCATCCCGGCGGGTGACGCAATATGCGCCGCTTTCGCCGATGACGGCGGCCACCGGCCAGGCGCGGACGATATGCTCGCACCAGCCGGCTGAGCCGCCCGTGACCGGCACGACGGCAATGCCGGCGCGGCTGAGATCCCACAAAGCCTCAAAGGTCTGCGGCAGAAGTTTGCCCTCTGTCGTCAGGGTATCGTCGATGTCGGTGAACAGGTAGCGCACGTCCTGCAGCTCCCGCGCTGATGGCGCCAGGTCCACGTAGCTCATGTCGTCTCCTCGCTGCATGTCACCACGTCCAACCCGCTTTCGGCGAGGGCATTGGCGGCCGACGCTTCGCCGGGCAGTCGATCCGTGTAAAAACGGGTGAGTTTGCTGAATGGCGCAACCCGCACGGAGGCGGTGCGTGTCCACTTGCTGACATCTGCGGCGAGAATCTGTGTTTGTGAATTTTCAAGAAGCGCGTTGGTGATCTGGGCTTCGCTGTAGCTGAAATCCATCAGGCCGGTGAGCGGGCTGAGAGCGCCTGCGCCGACCACGGCGTGGGTTGCATAGAATTTTTCAACGAACCGGATCACATCCGTGCCGACCACGTCGCGGTCATCGTGACGCAAAAGACCGCCGGTCAAATGGACCTCGACACTCGGGGCGTCGCACAGGCTCAAGGCGACGTGGATGTTGTTGGTGATCACCGTCAGACCCTGGTGATCACGCAGCGCGTCGGCAACGAATTGCACCGTGCTGCCGATGCCGAGAAACACAGTCGCCTCCGCCCCGATGTCGGCGGCGACGCGTTTTGCGATAAGCCGCTTGGCCCGCCGGTTGAGCTGGGCGCGAGCATTGAGCGAGATGTTGCTGCCCTCGACCGGCAGGTCGACGCCGCCGTGGAAGCGGCGCGCATGCCCCAGGTCGCATAGGGCATTGATATCGCGACGGATGGTCTGCGTCGTCAGATCGTACCGACGTGCCAGCTCCTCGATGTACTGAACACCTTCGGTCTCGATCAGCGCAAGGATCTCGCGTTGCCGGCTCGATATGATCCGCTGCCCCATCGCCGCTCCTTAGGTGAGGTAGACACTGGGATCGTCTGTTATCACGCCGGTCAAACCCGCGTCCCAGAAAGATGCGAGCCGCTTTGGGTCGTTGCAGGTCCAGGCCCGCACCGTAATGCCGTGACGGACGGCCTCTTCGAGAAATCCGATACTGAGAGCCTTATAGTCGAGATGGATGGCCGTTGCCGGGATCGACCGAAGGATATCCAGCCAATCCGCAGGCACCTTGCTCCACAGCATGGCGAGCTCGTAACTTGGATCAAGCGCATGCATTCCTTTCAGCGCAGCGGCATCAAAGCTCGAGATCATGATCCTGGTGTGCGGCGCCCGTGCCTTCAGATGCTGATCGACGACATTGACCAGCTGGTCGAGCGATTTGTGATGGGCGTGCTGCTTGATCTCGACATTGGCGTTGAGGCCAAATTCGCCGAGAGCCGAGACGACCCGCGCCAGCGTCGGCAGCGGTTCGCCCTTGAATTGCGGGCCGAACCATGCGCCGGCGTCGATGGCCTTGAGATCCGACGCTGTGAGGTCGGCAAGACTTCCCTTTGACGACGAGCAGCGATCGATTGAAACATCGTGGATCACCACCGGCGTGCCATCGCCAAGAAGAGCAACGTCGAGTTCGACCCATTCCGCGCCTTGTTCGGCGGCTGCCTGGAAGGCAGCAATGGTATTTTCGGGCGCCACGGCAGAGGCGCCCCGATGCGCCTGAACTTCACTGCGTGGCGGGCCGGATCGCGGCTCTACGGTCGTCATCGTCTCATCTCTTTCGTCGTCTTCTGCTGGATGAAGAAATAAAAATCCTGCGTCAATCCGTGCGTTTACCGGTATTGCTGTTAAAAGGGTGCATCGCGTCAACACGGGCGAAAACGTCGATATTCGCATTCTCGGCAAAGTCCGGGCGACCCGGCACCGTCAGGACGACCGTCCGCTGGCTCTCACCCAATCGTACATGCAGATGGCTTTCTCCGCCGATTGGCTCGAGCAGCTCGACCGTCGCATTCAGGCGAACGGTGGGCTCCGCCGGCCTGGTGACGAGCAACGCGTCGGGGCGAAGGCCGACCATGTCGGTGCCGGCAGGCAATGCCAGGGTGCCTGCACTGTCGGCAGCCCTGAGCACGTCGACCGGCACAAGGTTCATAGGCGGCGAGCCGATGAAGCTGGCGACAAACAAACTTGCCGGCCGATCGTAAACCGCCACCGGCGTGCCGACCTGCTCGACAAGGCCGCCGTTCATCACCACCAGCCGGTCTGCAAGGGTCATCGCTTCAAGCTGATCGTGCGTGACGTAGATGCTGGTCGTCTTCAGACGCCGTTGCAGCCGGCGAATTTCGACGCGCATCTGCACCCGCAATTTGGCATCGAGATTGGACAGCGGCTCGTCGAACAGAAAGGCGGCCGGCTCGCGGACGATGGCGCGCCCCATCGCCACACGCTGGCGCTGTCCGCCAGAGAGTTCGCGCGGTTTGCGGTCCAACATCGGTCCGATTTCGAGGATCTCGGCGGCCTCCGCCACGCGGCGGTTGATTTCCGCCCGTTCGGTGCCGCGGTTTTTCAAACCATATTCGAGATTTCCCCGCACGGTCATATGCGGATAAAGCGCATAGTTTTGAAAGACCATCGCAATGTCGCGGTCGGCAGGCTCCGCCTTGTTGACATTGCGGCCGGCAATCTCGACATCGCCTTCGCTGATCGTTTCCAGCCCGGCGATCATGCGAAGCAGGGTTGATTTCCCACAGCCGGAGGGGCCGACGAGCACGATCAGTTCGCCGTCTGCAACCGACAGGTTGATGCCTTTGACAGCCGGAACGGCACCATAATTCTTCTTGACGTCGATGATGTTGATCGTGGCCATTTCATTTCTCCGTTTCGACCAGGCCTTTGACAAAAAGGCGTTGCATGGCGACGATGACGAGGACGGGCGGCAGGGCGGCCAGAATGACCGCTGCCATCACGAGGTTCCAGCGCGGCTCGGCATCGGCAACCGCTGCCATGCGCTGAATTCCCATGACGACGGTATAGAAGCTCTGGTCGGTGGTGATGATGAGCGGCCAGAGATACTGGTTCCAGCCGAGCACGAAGAGGATGATGAACAAGGCGGCGATATTGGTGATCGACAGCGGCAGCAAAATATCGCGGAAGAACTTCATCGGCCCCGCCCCGTCGACACGCGCGGCCTCCATCAATTCGTCAGGCACCGTCAGAAAGAACTGGCGAAACAGGAAGGTCGCCGTTGCCGAGGCGATCAGCGGAATGATGAGGCCGCCGTAATTGTTCAGCATCCCGAGGTCGGCGACGACCTTGTACGTTGGCACGATGCGCACCTCGACCGGCAGCATCAGCGTGATGAAAATCATCCAGAATGCCAGGGTCCGGAACGGAAACCGGAAATAGACGATGGCAAAGGCCGAAAGGATCGAGATGGCGATCTTCCCGACGGCGACGCCGACCGCCATGATCAGCGAGTTGATCATCATCGGCCCGATCGGCGGAGCGCCCGAGCTTGTCATGCCCGAGGACAGCATCGTCGAGTAGTTCTCGATGATATGGCTTCCCGGGGTCAGCGGCACGACACCCGACAAGAAGTCATTGGGTCCGTGGCTCGATGCGATGAAAGCGACGTAAACGGGAAACACCACGATCGTGACACCGAGGATCAGCACAAGGTGGGCAAGGAAATTCAGGAAAGGGCGATTTTCAACCATCCTTGGGACCCCTCAATATTGCACGCGGCGTTCGATGAAGCGGAACTGCACCGCCGTCAGTGCAACGACGATCACCATCAGAATGACGGACTGCGCCGCCGACGAGCCCAGATTCAGTCCGATGAAACCGTCGAAATAGACCTTGTAGACCAGGATCTCGGTTGCGCGCGCCGGCCCGCCCTGGGTGGTCGCATGAACGATGCCGAACGTATCGAACATCGCGTAAACGATATTGATGACGATCAGATAGAAGGTCGTCGGCGAGATCAGCGGGAAGACGATCGTCCAGAAACGCTTGGTAGGACCGGCCCCATCGATGGCGCCGGCCTCCTGAAGCGAGCGGGGCACGGATTGCAGCGCAGCCAGGAAGAACAGGAAGTTATAGGATATCTGTTTCCAGGTGGCGGCGATCACGATCAGGATCATCGCGTCGTTGGGATCGATCAGATGGTTCCAATCGACGCCCATCGACCGCAGCATATAGGCGACGATGCCGATCGACGGATTGAACATGAACCACCAGAGAATACCGGCAATCGCCGGGGCGACGGCATAGGGCCAAATCAGCAGAGTCGAATAAATTCGGGAGGTGCGGAGCACGCGCATTGCCGCAGCCGCCAGGAGCAGCGCGATCGACGTCGACAGCACCGTCACCAGAATGGCGAAGATCAGCGTGTGGCCGAAGGCATTGATATAGATCGGATCGGCAAAAAGCCGACGGTAGTTTTCGAACCAGACGAAGTTCGTTTTGAAGCCGAAGGCATCCTCGCGCAGGAAGGATTGCCAGAAGGCCGTTGCCGCAGGCCAGAGGAAGAATACCACGGTCACGAAAATCTGGGGGGCAATGAGCAGGTAAGGCAAAAGCTTGTTGGGAAATACGGTCCGTTTGGTTTGCATGAGCCCTCACACTGACGGATGGGAAACGGGGACCGGTCTTTCACCAGCCCCCGTCGCGGTGCCCATTAGTTGGCGGACTCGAAATCGCGAAGCTGTTCGTTGCCGCGTGCGACGACGGAATCGACCGCTTCCTTCGCCGTCTTCTTTCCACCCAGCAAAGCGGCAAACTCATCGTCGATGATGCCACGCACCTGCACGTAATTGCCGAAACGGATGCCCTTGGAATTGTCGGTGGGAGTCACCCGCGTCAGCTGTTTGATGCCGATGTCGGCGCCGGGGTTTTTCTCATAATAGCCCTGGTCCTGGCCGAGCTTATAGGCAGCTTCGGTGATCGGCAGGTAGCCGGAGAACTGATGCCAGTCGGCCTGAACTTCCGGCTTCTGCAGGTAGGTGAAGAACTTCGCGACACCCTTATATTCCGCTTCCGGACGGCCCTTCAGCGTCCAGAGGGTGGCGCCGCCGATGATCGAATTGAGCGGCTGCTTGATGACGTCATCGTAGAAAGGAAGCGGTGCAAAACCGACTTTGAAGCTTTTCGCGTTGTTGATGACGCCGGCCCGGCCGGCCGACGAGTTCATATACATCGCGCATTCCTGCGAATAGAACATCGGAGGTGCGTTGTCGCCGCCGACAGGCCCGCCGAATTTGAACAGACCTTCGTCCTGCCACTTCTTCAAATTGTCCCAGTGGCGGATCGTCAAATCGTTGTTGAAGGTGAATTCGGCGTCCAGGCCACCGAAGCCGTTGGCCTTGGTGGAGTACGGCTTGTCGTGCAGGGCATTAAGATTTTCGGTCTGGATCCAGGAGATCCAGGCGCTGGTGAAGCCGCATTTGGCCGCACCCGATTTCATGATGGTCCGCGAGAAGGATTCTACCTCCGCCCATGTTTTCGGCGGCGTTTCCGGATCGAGCCCGGCCTTCTTGAAGACGTCCTTGTTGTAATACATGATCGGCGTCGAGGAATTGAAGGGCAGCGACAAGACATTGCCGCTGGTGTCCGAGTAATAGCCGACGACCGGGGCAATGAATTTGCTCTGGTCCCAGGCCTCGCCTTCGTCTTTCATCAGCTGGTAAACCGGATAGACCGCACCCTGTGCGGCCATCATCGTGCCGGTGCCGACTTCATAGACCTGGACGATTGCCGGCTGCTGCTTGGCACGAAACGCAGCGATCGCGCCGGTCAGCGTCTCGTCATAGGTGCCCTTATAGACCGGCACGATCTCATAATCGGACTGAGATGCGTTGAAGCCTTTGGCGATCTGTTCAAGCTTCGCGCCATTCTCGCCGCCCATCGCATGCCACCACTGGATCTTCGTGGCGGCCATGGCCGGGACGGATAAGGACAGGCTGGTCAATCCTGCGGACAGGAAAAAAGCGATCTTGTTCATCTTCACTCCCATTGCTCTCGGTCCGCAGCCTCCCGCTCCAGACGTGTGGCAATGGTAACAGTCATAGTTCACTTTGCAATAATGAAATGTTCAAATGAACATTTGCCGAAAGTGCCCTGACAGCGCGATCGACGGATTGCGATTTCTGTCAATGACTTCCCTTCTGCGGTCTCGCGGCTTTCCATGGCAGCCGCCGTGCTTTATGACGATTTTGTGACAGTCCATGGAGTGCCGATGTTAAGCTGGTTTCGAAAACTCATGCCGCGGGAAGATCGCTTCTTCGATCTCTTCGCTCAACACTCAAAAACCGTCGTCGGTGCGGCCGAAGCGCTCAACGAACTCTTGGGCGGCACGGACATCGAAGGCCATTGCGCCCGGATCGTTCAATTGGAGGATGAAGCGGACGAGATTACCCGCCAAGTGCTGCTTGCCGTGCGCCGCAGTTTTGTCACGCCCTTCGATCGCGGCGATATCAAGGATCTCATCCAGTCGATGGATGATGCGATCGACATGATGCAGAAAACGGTGAAGACCATCCGGCTGTTCGAGCAGAAAAGCTTCGACCCTGTGATGCAGGAAATGGGAAAGACGATCGTCCAGGCGGCACATCTGATCGCCGAAGCCCTTCCCCTTCTCGACCGGATCAGCGCCAACGCCCCGCGTCTGGCCGCGCTGGCCGAAGAAGTAACGCGCGTCGAGGGCCGGTCCGACGAGTTGCATGAGCAGGGCCTGAAGGATCTCTTCCGCCGCCACGGCGCGTCAAATGCGATGGCTTATCTTATCGGCAGCGAGATTTATGGCGAGCTTGAGAAGGTCGTCGACCGTTTCGAGGATGTCGCCAATGAAATCAGTGGCATCGTCATCGAGAACGTTTGATGGAAGCCACCCTCGCCCTGCCCCTCCTTGCCGCTCTCGTGGCTGTTGCCCTCTTCTTTGATTTCTTGAACGGCCTGCACGATGCCGCCAATTCGATCGCCACGATTGTGTCGACGCGGGTGCTGCGTCCGCAATATGCGGTGTTCTGGGCGGCTTTTTTCAACTTTATCGCCTTCTTGTTCTTTGGTCTGCACGTCGCAGAAACGCTCGGGACCGGCATTATCGATCCGGCCATCGTCACCCCGCAAGTCATCTTCGCGGCACTGGTGGGCGCGATCGTCTGGAACATCATCACCTGGGTCTTCGGTATCCCTTCGAGTTCATCGCATGCACTGGTCGGCGGGTTGGTAGGCGCTGGCCTGATGAAGACAGGTTTCAGTTCGATCGTCTGGAGCGGCCTGTTGAAAACGGCCGGCGCCATCGTGATGTCGCCGGCGATCGGGTTTCTCCTTGCGCTGTTGCTCATCCTGATCGTGTCGTGGATCTTCGTGCGACAGACGCCTTTCGCTGTCGATCGGACATTCCGGATTTTCCAGTTTGTCTCCGCCTCGCTCTATTCCCTCGGCCATGGCGGCAACGACGCTCAGAAGACGATGGGCATCATTGCCGTGCTGCTCTATTCGCAGGGCTACCTGACCGGCGGCTTCCATGTGCCGCTCTGGGTGGTTCTCTCATGCCAGGGCGCAATGGCGCTCGGCACACTTTGCGGCGGATGGCGGATCGTCCACACCATGGGATCGAAGATCACCCGCCTCAACCCAATGCAGGGTTTCTGTGCCGAAACCGGCGGAGCATTGACGCTGTTCGGCGCAACCTGGCTGGGCATCCCGGTCTCGACGACGCACACGATCACCGGCGCCATCATCGGCGTGGGTGCCGCCCGACGGCTGTCAGCCGTTCGCTGGGGCCTGGCCGGCAACATCGTTATCGCCTGGGTTGTCACACTCCCGGCCGCCGCGACCATTTCAGCGCTCTGCTACTGGCTTTCGGACTTCTTCTAGAGCATGATGCCGTGAGCGGTTTTCTCATGACATCATGCTCTAACTCCTTAATTTAGAACAGGATTCATCTTCGTCACCGGTGCGTCCCAGCTCCGCAGCGCATCGCAGACATCGGCTCTGCCCGGCGCGCCGATACGGCCGCCGAAGACCTGGCATTTGAGCGCCGCCGCCATGGACGAGAAGCGCATCGTCTCAGCGATCGGCATGCCTTCTGCGATCGCAAGAGCGAAAGCGCCATGGAAGACATCGCCGGCCGCGAGCGTATCGACGGCCCTCACCTTCGGAGCGGCAAGATGGAAGATTTCGCTGCTTCGGTCGTCGCACCAGAAGGAGCCGTTTTCTCCAGATGTAACGCTGATGAAGGCATGCTCGAACTGTCGCTTCAAGAGACCGACGGCCTTCGCCGGCTCGGCAGTTCCGGCAAGGCGCTCAGCGGCCGGCTGCGAGAACACGATGTGGCTGGCCGCCGGTGCCAGCATCTCGATCACGCCGTCGCCGGCAACGTCGCCATCGAGAATAGCCGGTTTGCCCGCCTTTCCGGCGGCGAGCAGCGTTCGCAATGCCAGCTTCGGCCAGCGGACGTCGACCAGAACCGCATCGAAAGCAGACACGTCCTGTTCTGTCACCGGTTTGACCGTCGCGTGCAGGGCTGCATCGTAGAAGGGCACGATCAACCGCTCGCCCTGATCATCGATGAGGATCGTCGAGACGGCCGAGCGGGCGCCTGCCACACGGACCATGCCGCTCGTATCGATGCCGCTGCTGCCGAGGTCGGCAATGATGCGTTCGCCGGTGGCATCATCACCGACCGCACCCCAGAGGCTGGCATTGCCGCCCAGCTGGGCGACCGCAAAGGCCGCGCTCGACGCCATGCCTTCGGCGACCTGCAGCATATCGTAGGGGAGAATTTTGCCCTGGCCGGCCGGCAGCGCGCGCACGCGAAACAGCGTGTCCAGGACCGCAGCGCCGACGCACAAAACGCTGCGCGCCGGGCTAGAGCATGATACCGGAAAGTGTGAAGACATCGTCAAAACCGTCGTCTCACCTGCTCACTTGACGGCCCCGGCCGTCAGCCCCGCCACGATCTGCCGCTGCGCAAACACCGTCAATATCAGCACGGGCAAGGTGACGATCAGCGCCGCAGCAGCAAGCGGCCCCCAACTGACCTGTTCGAAGGAGAGCATGTTGTAGACCGCGACCGGAAGCGTACGCGTCTCGCGACTGGCGAGCACGATCCCGAAGACGAAGTTGTTCCAGGAGAAGATGACCGACAGGATGAAGGCGACGACAATGCCGGGTTTGGCGATCGGCAAAGCGACCAGGCGGAAAATCTGCCAGGGCGTCGCGCCGTCGATGCTTGCAGCCTCTTCCAGCTCCATCGGCGTCGTCTCGAAATAGCCGATCATGATCCAGACGACGATCGGCACGGTGACGACGAGATGGATGATGATCTGCGGCATCAACGTGCCGAGCAGGTTCAGCCACTGGAACAGCAGGAAAAGCGGGATCAGGAAGGAAAGGCCGGGCGTCATACGGGCGATCATGATGACCATCGCCGACTTCTCCGCCTTCAGCCGCGCGATGCCGTAGCCGGCCGGCACGCCGATCAGCAGCGCCAGAAGCGTCGCGGCACCGGTCACCAGTACGGAATTCCAGAGATAGAGGAAGAAATTGTTCTCCTCGAAGACCTTCAGATAATTCGTCCAGGCGAAACGCTCCGGAATGAAGATCGGCGGATAGGCGCCGTTGTCGATCTCGTATTTCAGCGACAGCGAGATCATCCAGAGGAAGAACAGGACGACCGGCGAGATCATCACCAGGGCGACAAACAGCAGTCCGATGCGATCGAGCGTCTTGCGCTTCATCAGCGTGCCTCCCCGTCTGTCCAGTTCGCGCGCTGCCGGAGCATCAGAAGGACGAAGGAGAGCAGGACGATGAGGATGAAGAAAACCACGGCCATGGCCGAGCCGTAACCGATATCATAGTAGGCGAAAGCGGTGTTGTAGAGATAGATATTGATCGTTTCAGATGCCGTGCCCGGGCCGCCCTGGGTCATGGCATAGATGATGTCGAAGCTCTTCACCGCATCGATGCTGCGGATGATCACGGCGATCATCAGGAAGGGCGCGATCATCGGCAGGGTCAGATAGCGGAATTTCTGCCAGACATTGGCGCCGTCGATCTCGGCACTTTCATAGGGCTCGCGCGGAACCGCCGCCAGGCCGCCCAGCACGATCAGCATGATGAGCGGCGTCCATTGCCAGGTCTCGACCAGCACCAGCGAGGGGATGACGCTGCTCTGATTATAGATCCACTCCTGCGGGCCGATACCGATGAAGGAAAGAAGATAATTGAGGACGCCGAGCTGCGGATGGAACATCATCGTCCAGACGAGGGCGATGGCGACCGGCGTCGCCATCATCGGCATCACGAACATGCCGCGCAAAAGGCCGCGCAGCGGAAATTGCGTATCGAAAATCAGCGCGGCGAGCGTCCCTAGAAAAAGGGGCGCCACCACGGAGAGCGTCGTATAAAGCACCGTATGCCACAGCGACTCCCAGAAGCGCATGTCCACGGCCAGGCGGGCATAATTGTCCAGTCCGGCGAAGACCTGGGACTGGCCGAGCGTCCAGCTGTTGACGCTCATCCAAAGGGTAAATACCCATGGAAAAACGATGACCGCCGCAATGACGATCAGCGCCGGGATGACGAAGGGCCAATAGTTGGGAGCAACGCGACCCGCGTTGCTCCTTCCCTTCGAGGCGGCCTTGGCGGCTGCGGCCGTTTCGATGCTTGCCGAGGCCATTATCCCTCGCTTTTCGCCAGGACGGGTTCGAACTGCGCCGTCGCGGCCTTGAGTTCGCTTTCCGGATCGGCGCCGCCAATCATGTTGGTGAGGCCGACGCCATAGATGTCGCGGAACTCGGTGACCGGAATGATGACCGGCAGCGCGAGCTGCGAGATCTTGCCGGAACCGACGACGGCATCAAGCCACGCACCCGGCATCTTGACGCCTTCGCGGACCTTGGCATCCTCGAGCACGGACTGGCGGAAAGGAACACCGGCGCCGGCCTGCAGCAGACGGGCGCCCATCTCATGCGAGATCGCCCATTGGCAGAAGAGATAGGCGGCTTCCTTTTTCTGGCTTGCGGCGACGACGCCGAGCCCGTCGCCGAAGGTTCCCGCAGCCTGTGCCTTCGGGCCTTTCGGCATGATGCCGTAACCGACCTGGCCGACGACGCGCGACTTCTCAGGATTCTCGATCGGCGGCGCAAAGCCGACGCCATCGAGCCACATGCCGATCTTGCCCTGCAGGAAGGCCGACTGGGCCTCGGCCCAGTTGAAGCCGGAGACGCCGGGAGGGGCGGTCTTGGTCATCAGCTTCTGGTAAAGCTTGGCGGCATCGATCGCTTCCGGCGATGTCGTGCGCAGCTTGCCATCTGGGCCGAGCGGGCTCGAACCGTAGCCGAGCAGCAGCGACGTCCAGACCGGCGTATTGGCGTTCTTCAGGCCGCGGGCGACGAAGCCGTAGGTGTTGGTCGACGGATCGGTGAGTGCTTCGGCCGCACTTGCCAGCTCTTCGAACGTCGTCGGGTAGGAAAGCCCCTTCTTCTCGAACAGCGCCTTGTTCCAGTAGATGATCCAGTAATCGACCGAAAAGGGAAGAGAACGCAGAACGCCGCCGGCGTCCTTGGCGAAGGCGAGGCCGGCTTCGGCGAAATCACCTTCCGTCAGGGATGGATCGGTCAGCGCGGGATCCTTGAGGAAGCCGCCGATATCGGCAAGCCAGCCGCCCTTTTCGAACTGCCGCTTCTGGACGTGATAGCTCATATGCACGACATCGAAGCTCGGCTTGCCGGAGCTGAGCTCGATGGTCGTCTTCTGGCGCTGCTGCTGCTCGGGCGTTGCTTCGGCATTGACCTTGATGCCGGTGAGATCCTCGAATTCGGACAGGTACTTCAGGAGTATTTCGCTGCGCGGGCTCTTGACCAGATTGACCTCGAGCGTAGTGTCGGCGAAGCGCTTCCAGTCGACGGCAGCCGATGCCGAGCGCAAGCCGAGCATGCTGCTCGCCCCGAAAGCGGCCGTCCCCGCCAGAAAGCCGCGTCTCGTCGGATTCAAAAATGATGGCATGGTATTCCTCCTCCTTTTGCCGGCGATCTCCTCACCTCCGGCTGATTATTCCCGATTAGATCCTCAGCGCACGGTCCCTTGCACCGTTGATGTGTGCGACAAGGTTGTTGACGGCGTCCTCCGCCGATCGTCGTTCGATCGCCTCGAGCACCTTCAGGTGCTCGCCCATGACAGGCCCGACATGACCCTCGATGCGAAACCGATCCTGGCTGATCAGGCGCATCTTGATCGAGTTCACCCGGTAGGCATTCGAAATGATGGTATTGCCAAGCGCATCGATAAAGGCGTCGTGCATGCCCCAGTCGACGGCCTGCGCGCGCAGTTCGAGCTCATGCGAGCCATCGCCGCTTCGAATGGCGTCGGCGATATCCCGATGCTGCTTCAAAAGCCCGGCGATCGTCTCGTCCGACGCCGACCGGGTGAAGAGCGCTACGGCTTCCTTCTCCAGGAACACGCGCAACTGAAACGCCTCGCGGATGAGATTGAGATCGATGTGGGCGATCTGCAATCCCCGCTGCGGCACCGTTTTGATCAGCCCCTCGGCTTCAAGCCTTGGGATGAGCTCACGGATGGCGCCAAGCGTCAGTCCGGTCAGTTCCACCAGACGGCGTTGCGACACGAACTGGCCAGGACGTACGTCACGCGCAAGAAGATGGCGCGTGAAGCTCGCATACGCCTTTTCCCGCAGCGTCGGCTGCTCGTCCATTCCGTCCATCGCCTCTTCCCGCAGCATGCCCGACTATGCCGCTTTCGACTGGAAAAGCTTATCGAAAGCCATAACGAGTTGCGCCTGCCCTTCGCCGGATATTGAACCGAGCGGTGGGCGAACCGCAAGCCAGATCTCCTCTGACATCACGTGCGCCACCATTGCCTTCACGGCCGGGACGACAGGATATTTCAACAGTTCGGCCACGAACCCCTCGATGCGGGGGTCGTCCTGGCCTTCTTCGGCCATCAGCTTGACGTCGCGGGGTACAAAATTCGCCATCCCGGAGATAGCCCCCTGGCCGCCGAGCCGCACACCCTTGGCGAGATGCCGTTCATCACCCACCAGGATGATGAGATCGCTATGCGCCTTGAGCAGGCTTTCGGTATACGGCCAGTCGCCGGAAGAATCCTTGACGCCTGTGACGATCTTGGGGAAGGCGCTCCGCAGCCTTCCGATCAGCGACACGGTCAGCGGAACCATGGTGAGCGAAGGAAGGTTGTAGACGATGATATCCCGCGCCTTGTCGCCCAATATGGCGAAGACGGCCGAAAACCACTGGAAGACACCGTCGTCGCTGACGTTCTTGAAATAGGACGGTGGGGCAAGAAGGATATTGCGAACACCCTCGGAAAGCGCATGATCGGCCTGCATCGCCGCGTCCTCGGCAGCGTCGACCAGCACGCCGACGATGATGTTTTTCGCGGCGATCCCGGCATCGAGGAAGGCCGCAAAGACGCGGTCCCGTTCCCGGCTTCCGATCGAGGAGCCTTCACCCGTCGTCCCGAACAGCGTGACGCTGGAGCATCCGGCAGCAAGGCATCGCCTTGCCTGCGCGATCATAACCTCGATCGCTATATCGCCATTGCCGTCGAACGGCGTGGCGAGAGCGACTGACAGCCCGAATTTCTGGGTCAAATATATCCCTCCCGATTATCGGGATTGATGTAACAGAGTGACATGTTAGTTGTAAAGAGGTGATTACAGCCGAACACAATATGGTTGTCGCGCAACGGAATTCCCTCAACCGGCATGCCTTGCTGCCGGCCCATTGGCCCGCACCAACGCCATCAGCATCGGCCCGATCGCAAACTCGCCTCTTTCGGTTCTGCGGGTGAGATCCCTGAGATAGCCGCCGGGCGAATTGATATGCCCTCCCCTTTCCAGGATACAGGCGATGACCGTCGCGGCATTTTCCGGTCCCATGCCGGCGCAGGCTTCCTCATAGGCCGATGGACTGATACCGAGCATCGAGCGCACGATGACCGCGGCCGACATCAGATCTCGCCAATTGCCGATGGTTCCGCCCGGTCCATAGTCGAGGATTTGGGGGCAGGCTTGGAGAACAAGGGCGAGCGGGAAGGATTTCAGGCCTGGGCCGGACACCGGAGCTGCCTTGCCGACCATTCCAGCCGATGGCTTGAGCGGCCTCGGCCTTTGCTCACCCCGCGGTTCGGCCATAGCCTCGTTGTTTGTCGCTGCCTTTTCGCCCTGCTTCGTGTCGAAGCTTGGTTCAAGTTCATAAATGGAGTCGGGATTTGAATTCTGTTTGTGACGCTCATTTTGAGACTCATTGGCGTCTATTTTTTGTCTTTTAATGTGCCTTTCCAGCAGGTTGACGGCCTCGTCCCGCAGCAGCCCCATCTCGTCGAGCAGCGATGCCAGCTCGTCGATGCCCGCCACGCGCGGAATTCTGGCGACGATCGCGCGAAACATCATCGTCATCTGCTCCCAATCGCCCGGAACCGCTTCGTCGATCGCCGTTGAGATCAGCTTGGAAATATCGCGCCGGCAGACCGTCAGGCGCTCCCTGGTCACCCGGAGCAGTTCCCGGTCCGCGATCGCCTGGGCCGCAAGGCTTTCGATCTCGGCCGCGCGTGCCAGAAGCGGCGCGATGCTGAAGCCGAAGGCCTCGCCAATCGCCCCTGCCCTGTCGCGGCGGGCATAACGTTTTCCGTTCGGACTGTCCTTGCGCAGGATCAGACCGGCCTCGACCAGGACGGCAAG
The DNA here is from genome assembly GCF_030053155.1 of Rhizobium sp. BT03. Classification (NCBI taxonomy): domain Bacteria; kingdom Pseudomonadati; phylum Pseudomonadota; class Alphaproteobacteria; order Hyphomicrobiales; family Rhizobiaceae; genus Rhizobium; species Rhizobium sp. BT03. The sequence goes on along the minus strand of NZ_CP125641.1, from coordinate 330,099 downwards.
ATGGCGCCGCAGCGTCGCCGGCGTCATGCCGCGGGCGCGCAACGATAGCTGTGCATTCGAGGGAAAGACGATCAGGCCTTTCTCCTCGGAGATTTCATCGTCGGGATAGAAGGTCAGCAGTGCGTCGAGCACCGTCAGCGCCCGATCGGTCACGCCGAGTGCCGGCCGCGCTTCGCAGATTGCCCGGAACAGTTTCCACTTGCTGCGTTTCATTCCCGGCTCGATCGTCTCGGCCAGTTGCTGGCTCGCCAGCATGCCAAGCGACATCGGCCGCCGCCCGAAGGGCGTCGTCACATATCCACTCTCCATTGCCTTCACCTTCGTTCAGGCAAAAGAAAACCATCCACCAATTTGGTGCCTAAGACGCTTGACTGTGATTCGTGGAAATGCGATTCTCGATGTGCTTAAGATCTGAGAAGGGCTTCCACGACGCCGTCGTTGGGGGCCTTTTTCTTTTGCGCGTTACGCTCCTCTGTGCTTTTTGAACTCCTGGAACAGGCTCTGCAGCCGTTCCTGGACGAACTGATCGAAACCGGGCGCGCTCTTGCCGTCGAAGACGAAGGTCGCGCCTGAGGCTGTCTTCTTGATCATGACCGGCACACCGCCGACCTCGGTTTTGGCCACCGCCGGCTTCTGTGTCGCTGTCTTTTTCGTTGCCAGAACCAGTGCCCGTTGAAACCGCTCGTCGCTCGAATTTTTCCGCGCGTCGTCCGCGGACAACTCGGCGACGATCTTTTCGATATCGGCCTTCTCAAGCCGCTCGCCCAGTTCAAGCCATCGCCGGCGGCCGATATCGGGCGCCGCACCGATGGCGTTGATCAAATCAAGGGGAACCTGCCGTATCACGATCAGCATTCTCGACAGCGCCGCCTTATCGACGCCGAGCGCCGCCATGATCACATCGCGGCCGAAGCTGCGTTCTTCGAGCCTCGATGCAAAGAGCGCACGCTCGATGTAGGAAAGATTGGTGCGGGCGCTGTTTTCCTGCCCCTGGCTGACGACCAGCTGACCGTCGGTGAGATCGCGAACGACCGCGCGCACCCTGATGCCGATTTCTGTCGCGGCGGCCAGGCGGCGATGGCCGTAGGCCACCTGATAGCGTCCCCTGGTTTCAGGATGCGGACGCACGAGAATCGGAACCTGCTGCCCATGCTCGCGAATCTGCTCGACAAGCTGTGCGAGTTCGGCCGGATCGATTGCCAATCGGTCGCTGACGAAGGACGCGTCGATCAGGCTGGGATCGAGTTCGACGATGGTCTGGCCGGCGGCAAGCTGCCGTTCGAGCTCACTCGCCCGTTCCATTTTTTCGGTAATGTTGCCGAGCGTCTTGGTAATGCCGCCGACGGGCGCCGCACTGCGCTCCTGCGGCACGAATCCCGCGATCGGGCGATTGTCGCGCGGTGCGACCATTTCCACCCTGGCCGGGCTCGGAGCGGAGATTTCGATGAGGTTCTTGCGCGCCATCTATCTATTTCCTCCCCCAGGTCGAGCGAATATGCGCCTCGATCTCGCTGTTGACGAGATTGAGCGACTCCAGCGCCCGGTCATAGGTCCCGCGGGTGAACTGCGATCGCTCGACCTCGTAGAGGGTCTGCTTGGTGACGCCGGCATCGGAGACGGCCGTCGACTTGACCATGGCATTGTGGAGCATTCGATTGCCGAAGATCGCCCGCATGAAGCCGGTCATCTGGCTCTGCGGTCCGTCATTCGGCTCGAAGCGCGTCACCAGATAGCGCATCCAGTCATAGCTGGTGCGTCCGCCGGCCTTCTCCACGACCGACATCAGCTCGCTCGTCATCGTCAGAAACTGCGACATCGACATGACGTCGAGCATCTGCGGATGGACGGTGATCAGCACCGAGGTCGCCGCGCAGAGCGCCGACATCGTCAGGAACCCCAGCTGCGGCGGGCAGTCGATGACCACGATGTCGTAGAGGCTTTCGATCTCGGTCAAGACCTCGCCGATGCGGGCAAAGAACATCGTCTCCGACCTACCCGACGACATCGCCTTCGGCGTTTCGTGCTCGAACTCCATCAGCTCGAGATTTCCCGGAATGAGGTGCAGATTGGGCGTGTAGGTGGCGCGAACGATGTCGGCGATGGGGCGCGGCTGCTCATAGCGGATCGCGCCGTAGATCGTTTCGCCCTCGCCGACGTCGAATTCCGGCTGATGGCCGAACAGGGCGGACAGCGAGGCCTGCGGATCGAGATCGACGGCGAGCACGCGGTAGCCCCTCAGCGCCATGAACTGCGCCAGATGGGCCGCGGTGGTGGTCTTGCCCGAACCACCCTTGAAATTCATGACGGAGACGATCTGGAGCTTTTCTCCCGGCCTGCGGGCCGGCACATATTTCGGCGTGCCGTTTCGCTCGTCGAGGACCCGGCGAATCCGATCCATATCGGTTGCGCTGTAGAGCCGCCGTCCGTTTGCCAGCGGATCGGGCCCATGGCCATCGGCGGCCACCTGCCGGAGATAACCTTCGCCGATGCCGATGAAGGCCGCCGCTTCCGCCGGCGAAAATGTCCTGATGGTCTTTTGGGAAAGCGGCGGGAAGATTTTTGCCTGGTGCTGCTGAAGTTGATAGGACAACTCCTTCGCGTCTGTTGCCAGAAGCGACGGGAGATGCTCTTGATCGTCCTGAAGAGCAAGACTCGGCTGCATGATCTATTTCCCAAATAACTGCGCAATTTTGAACGAAAGCGCTTCAGTTGCGCAGTTACTATATGCCGCGATTCGTGACCGAATTACAAATGCTTAACCAAAAGGCGGGTCGAGGCATGCGAAACGAGCGCGGGAACCTGGTGGTTTCATGAACCAATCGGC